>DATGIG010000375.1:0-3029 GCA_035295825.1 Chthonomonadaceae bacterium
ATGGAAGGCGGCCAGCAGCGTCATAAAGAGGGTGCTGCCCTCCTGCTGCCCCAACTGCTTGAGGGCGCTTGAGAGTTCCGGCGACAACGTGGCGCGCTGAAGAGCGCCCTGATAGGTCTGTACCGCCGGGCGTGGCCGGTCGGTGGGCAACTCCAGCAGCGCCTGCACGCCGGAGAGATGCTCTTTCCAGTATCCGATCTGGCGCTCCAGGGCCTCTCCCTGCAGCCAATTGCGCTGCCAGGCGGCATAATCCGCATACTGGATCGGCAGGTCGGGCAGTGGAGAGGGCTGGCCGGTCGCAAAGGCATTGTAGAGAGCGGCCAATTCTCGTGTGAGCACGCCCTGAGACCATCCATCCGAGACGATGTGATGCAGAGTTAACAGGATCAAGTGCTCTTCCGCGCTCATGCGGATCAGCACGCTGCGGAAGAGCGGACCCTCCGTTAGATCGAAGGGGCGGCGTGCCTCGGCGCTCATAAGGCGTTCTGCCTCTTCCTGGCGCTCGGCGGGAGCGAGGGTCGAGAGGTCGGTCAGGGGCAGCGCGAAGGGTGCGAACTCCCGGACCACCTGCACCGGCTCGCCCTCCGAGACCGCAAAAACCGTCCGCAGCGTTTCGTGGCGGCGCACCATCTCCGCAAGGCTCCCCTCCAGCGCAGCCACATTCAGGACGCCGGTCAGTTGCAGCGCGCCGGAGATGTTATAAGCCGTGCTCCCCGGCTCCAACTGATCCAGGAACCAGAGGCGTTGCTGGGCAAACGAGAGAGGCAACCCCTGATCGCCCCCCACCGGCAGCAGCGACGGTAGCTCCCTGCCCGACTGGCTCTGGCGAGCGGTCTCGACGGCATGAGCCAACTCCGCAAGGGTCGGCCTCTCAAACAGAACCCGCATCGGCAGATCTACTGCGAAGAGGCTGCGCAGGCGCGACATCACTCGCGTCGCCAGCAAAGAGTGACCCCCCAACTCGAAGAAGTTGGCGTGCATGCCGATAGAACGCACGTTGAGCAGGTCTTCCCACAACCCGGCCAGCATCTCCTCGGTGGGCGTGCGCGGGGCGACAAAAGCCTCGGCATCCCCCAGAAGCTCGGGGTCGGGAGTGGGCAGCGCCTTGCGGTCCACCTTGCCGTTGGGCGTCAGCGGCAGCGCCTCCAGCCAGACCCAGGCGGAGGGCAGCATATACTCCGGCAAACGCTCCTTCAGAAAAGCGCGCAGCGCCATGTTCTCCATGGGACCTGTCTCGCCTGCGACCAGGTACGCCGCCAGGCGCTTGTCGCCGGAGGCATCCTGCCGCGTCACGACCACGACTTCGGCAACGCTCTCATGCTCGCGAAGGGCGCTCTCGATCTCACCCAGTTCGATGCGGAAACCACGGATCTTGACCTGGCCGTCGCCGCGCCCGATAAACTCCACACTCCCATCCGCCCTCCAACGCGCCAGGTCGCCCGTCCGGTACAGCCGCCCGCCCGCCTCCTTGCCGAAGGGGTTGGGGAGGAACTTCTGCGCCGTCAATTCCGCCTGGTTCGCATACCCCCGCGCCAGCCCATCGCCACCGGCATACAGCTCGCCCACCACCCCAATCGGAACCGGAGCCAGGGTGTGGTCCAGAATGTAGACCTGGGTGTTGGAGATCGGATGCCCGATAGGAAGGCTGCGTCCCTCGGGAAAGTCTTTTGGCACCCGATAGCAGCAGGTGAAGGTGGTGTTCTCGGTCGGGCCATACCCATTGATCACCTGGCAGTCCGGCAGCGCCTGCAGCGTCTGGTGTACGTGCGCAGGCGAGAGCACATCGCCGCCCGCCAGCAGTTGGCGCACGCCCTGCAACCCGCTCAGGTTCGTCTCCACCATCGTGTGGAACAGTCCTGCCGTCAGCCAGAGGGTCGAAACGTGTTCACGTTGGATCGTCTCTCCCAACTCCTCCAGGGAGGGCGTCTGCCCGTCGAAGAGGACCAGCCGCGCCCCATTGAGCAGGCTGCCCCAGATTTCGAGGGTAGAGGCATCGAAGGCCAGGGGAGCCAACTGCAGGAAGACCTCTCCCGGTCCCATCTTGCAGAAGTTGGCTTCCTGGACCAGGCGCACCACGGCCCGGTGGGGCACGGCGACGCCCTTGGGGGTTCCGGTGGAACCGGAGGTGAACATCACATACGCCAGATCGTTGGGGGTGTTGCGGTTCTCGGGCGCGTCGTCCATGTCCGGCAGGGCAGTCGGTTCGTCCAGGGAGAAGACCTGGGTGGGCCAACCGGCCATTCGGTCCGCGAATGCTGGGTCGGTGAGCACTCGTTGAGGCCGGGCATCCTCCAGGATGGCCTGCAGTCTCTCGTGAGGGTTAGCGGGATCGAGGGGCAGGTAAGCGCCTCCGGCTTTGAGGATGCCCAGGAGTGCCACTGCCATCTCCAGGGAGCGCTCCATTGCCAACCCCACCAGGACATCGGGACCGACGCCCTGTCTGCGTAATGCATGCGCCAGGGCATTGGCTCTGCCATTGAGTTGGGCATAGGTGAGTTGCCGGTCACGATAGGTGAGGGACGCCCCCTCGAACTCCACAGCAATCGCCTCCGGAGCGCGCTCGACCTGCTCCTCAAAAAGCTGATGGATACAGCGTTGGCGCGGATAGGCGACCTCCGTACTATTCCACTCCGTCAGCAGTTGGCTGCGCTCGGCTTTGGTCAGCAGCGGCAGGCGGGAGATCTTCTCCTCCGGATCGGCGACGATGCCTTCCAGCAGCGTCTGATAGTGCCCGAAGAGGCGCTCCATCCGGTCAGCGTCGAATAGGTCGGTGTTGTATTCGAGCACCAGTTGGAACACGTCGCCGACATTCGCGACGGCCAGTTGCAGATCGAACTTGGCGCTCACCCGGTCACCGCCGAGCGCATTCAGTTCCAGCCCCGGTATCTCCGCAAACGCACTCTCTTCATTCTGCAGGGTGAACACCACCTGGAAGAGCGGGGAGTGGCTGAGGCTGCGCTCCGGCGAAAGCTCCTCCACCAACTTCTCAAAGGGCAGATCCTGATGGGCGTAGGCGCCCAATGCTGTCT
>DATGIG010000376.1:0-3783 GCA_035295825.1 Chthonomonadaceae bacterium
TCCGGCGCGGCGAAGGGCATCCGCTCCAGCCGATCCACCTCTTTATTGGCCCGTTCCGCCGATTCCGGGGGCATACCCGCCGCCTCGATCTTGGCGCGGTAGCCCTCCATCTCGCCGCCCTCTTCGCGCTCGCCCAGCTCCTGCTGGATCGCCTTCATCTGCTCGCGCAGGATGAACTCGCGCTGGGTGTCGCCCATCTCCTTCTCGACGCGGGTGCGGATATTCTTCTGGATCTCCAGGATCTCCGCCTCTTTCTTCAGCACCAGGGAGAGCTTCTCCAGGCGCTCCCGCACATCCAGCGTCTCCAGCACCTCCTGCTGCGCCTCCACGCGCATCTGGCGCAGATAGGGGGTAATTACGTCCGCCAGGCGGCCCGGCTCGTCGGTATTGACCACATTGATGAGCGCCTCCGGCTGGATGTTTTTGCTGATGCTGACCACCTGCTCGAACTGGGAGGTGACGCTCCGCATCAGGGCCTCGGTGGAGAGGTCTTTGTTCTCGAGGGTCTTCAGCGTCTCTACCTGCACCCGGTAGAACGGCTCCGTCTGGAGGTACTTGACGATCCGGCAGCGCTCCAGCCCTTCGAGCATCACCCGGACGGTGCCGTCCGGCACCCGCAGGATCTGCATGATCTCGGCGGCGATGCCCACGGAGTAGATATCATCCGGATCGGGGTCTTCGGCGTGGAGGTTGCTCTGGGAGACGATGAAGATATGGCGCTGCTGGGCCGCCGCCTCTTCCAGAGCGCGCACCGACTTCTCGCGCCCTACCAGCAGGGGGAAGATCATATGCGGAAAATAGACCTGGTCTCGGATCGGCAGGAGAGGCAGCACGTTGGAATAGACCTCCTCCACTTTGCCGTCCTCTTCGTCCACCATATCCAGGGCTTTGAGGATCGCAAACGCTTCCTCGACGGTGGGGTGTTTGGCACTCTTCGGCTCGTCGGCGGACGCATTCTTGGACTTGCGGGCCATTCTTCTCTCCTTAATAAAAAACAAACCACAGAGGCACAGAGACACAGAGAAAAACAAGAGAACGATCCACAGATTAACGCAGATTAACGCAGATTACAAAACAAGAACGATATAGTATACATCACTTTTGAGGATGCAACCATCCGTTTCCATAGAAATTTAATCTGCGGTAATCTGCGTCAATCTGCGGATAATACCTCTGCTTTTGCCTTTCTCTGTGTGATCTCTGTGCCTCTGTGCCTCTGTGGTTCAAATTGAAAATCAGGATGCCTGGCGCAATTCGCTGGCGGTAATCAAGGTCGGGTCCAGGCGGTCGCGCACGGTCTCTTCTTCGATCACGCACCGCTTCACATCCTTCGCCGAAGGGATCTCATACATGATGTTGAGCATGACCTCTTCGATGATGGTCCGCAGGGCGCGCGCGCCGGTGCTGCGCTGCATGGCCTCGTGGGCGATCTGGCGGAGCGCCCCTTCGGTAAAGACGAGTTCAACCCCGTCATATTCAAAAAACTTGGCGTACTGTTTGACCAGGGCGTTCTTGGGTTCGACCAGGATCTTGATCAGCGCAGCCTCATCCAGCGAGTCGAGCGTCGCCACGACCGGCAGGCGCCCGATGAATTCCGGGATCAGGCCGAATTTGAGCAGGTCATCCGGCAGGACATGTTGGAAGATCGTGCCCTTTTCGAGCTTGCGCTCCGCCTTGGTGGCGACCTGAGCGCGGATGCCCATCCCGCGCTGGTTCATACGGCGCTCGATGGTATCGGCCAGCCCCTCGAACGCGCCGCCGCAGACAAAGAGCACATTGGTGGTGTCTATCTGGACGTACTCCTGCTGCGGGTGCTTCCGCCCGCCCTGCGGCGGGACATTGGCGACCGTGCCCTCCAGGATCTTGAGCAGGGCCTGCTGGACGCCCTCGCCGCTCACGTCGCGGGTGATGGAGGGGTTTTCGCTTTTGCGGGTGATCTTGTCGATCTCGTCGATATAGATGATGCCCCGCTGGGCCAGCTTGACGGTCTGCTCCAGGTTGCCGCCGGGGTTCATGCTATCGGCGGCCTGCAGCAGCTTGAGCAGGATATTCTCCACGTCCTCGCCGACATACCCCGCTTCGGTCAGGGAGGTGGCGTCGGCGATGGCGAAGGGGACGTTCAGGATCTTGGCGAGCGTCTGCGCCAGCAGGGTCTTACCGGACCCGGTCGGCCCGATGAGCAGGATATTGCTCTTCTGGAGTTCGACCTCATGGCCGGGCATGTTGATGCGCTTATAGTGGTTGTAGACGGCGACTGACAGAATGCGCTTGGCGCGCTCCTGCCCGACGACATACTGGCTGAGGATGCGGTATATATCTTTCGGCTTGGGGATCGTGCCCATATAGCTCAGCCGACCGCGCTCCTGCTCCGGGGCTTCGCTGCGGATAATATCGTTGCACAGCTCCACGCAGTCGAGGCAGACGCCCCCATGCACGCCCAGGATCAGTTTATTTACTTGCGCCCGCGTTTTACCGCAGAGGACGCATCGGTTCTCCATTCGGTCGAAAGCCCTTGACAAAGTCGTTCTCCTGAAGAGTTTTAGGGGAAAAAGGCCGTTTAGCGCTCGCCTCTCTCCGCTATCTTGTCAATTATTCCATACTCCAGGGCTTCCTGCGCGGACATAAAATAGTCGCGATCCATATCGCGGCGCACTTTGTCCACCGGCTGCTTGGTATGTTTGGCAAGAATCTCGTTCAGGGTGTCGTGCGCGCGAACCATCTCCTTGAGGCGGATCTCCGCGTCCTGTACGGTGCCTTCGTAGCCCCCCGCGACCGCGTGAATCATGATACGGGCGTTGGGCAGGGAGTAGCGTTTGCCCGCCGCGCCGCCCGCCAGTAAGACGGCGCCCATAGAGGCTGCCAGGCCGACGCAGATGGTCGCGACATCGCACTTGATGTGCTGCATGACGTCGTACATCGCCAGCCCTGCCGACACACTGCCGCCGGGACTATTGATATAGACGTCGATATCGGCGTCCGGATCTTCTTTCTCCAGAAACAGCAACTGGGCGATCACCAGATTGGCGAGTTCGTCGCCAATAGGATGGCCGATCATGATGATGCGGTCTTTGAGCAGACGGGAGTAGATATCGTAAGCGCGTTCGCCGCGAGCGCTCTGCTCGACGACCATCGGGATGACATTGCTGGGCGGACGGGTGAGGCGATCCATCGGTTTATCTCCTTATTGTGAAAAGAACACGAGGCGTATTCCTCTATTATCGGTTATTTTGGGGTGTGGGATAAGGTCGCGCTTCGCGCAGCCCAAATTCGCGTAAACGGTCGCGCTACGCGCATCCCAAATTCGCTTATTACGCGAATTTCCCCCGCGAATTTCGTGTTCCTTCGTGGATTCTTGTCTTAGTGGATTCATTCCGTGGGTTCGGTCGAGTTTTCCCCCTCTTCCCCGGTTACGGCGGGTTGTTCTACCTCGACGACGGTGTTGTTGGCAAACAGAAAGTCGTGGAGCGCCTGCTGGATGAGGGCGCTCGCCACCTGCTGGCGGCGGGCCGGATCGCCTTTGAACTCGTCGTACTGCTCTTCGGTCAGGCGTCCCTCGTCCCGCATACGGTCGAAGTGGGCGTTGATGGCCTTGTCGTCGGTCTGCAACTCCTCGGTGATGGCGATCTGGCGGAGGGCCAGCAGGCTGCGGATCTGGGCTTCGGACTGGGCGAAGAGGTGGGCCTGGTGCTGCTCCTGGGTCTGCCCGATCTGCGCGAGGTACTGGGGATAGGAGACATTGTTCTGGCGCAGGTCGTTGGCGAGCTGGCGCAGCTTCCCCTGCAC
>DATGIG010000377.1:0-3529 GCA_035295825.1 Chthonomonadaceae bacterium
GGAGTCCCCGCAGGGGACTTCGGGCCCTTGTTGCCGCAGTTTGAACTGCCCGCGCCAGTCTCTTACTGCCTGATTTGACAGGCGAGCAGGGAGGATGTTTCAACTTTTTCATCTGCCGAGGACGCTTCGTTCCGGCAACCCTATACCAGAACTCAAACAAAACCGGGACGCTAAGATGCGTCCCGGTCCGTAGGCGTTGCTCCTGCTGTGTCAGGTAGCGGCTTGTGCGGACTACCTCACTGGCTGTTGGTATCCGTGAGCACGACGATGGAAAGGGGAGAGTTGTAAACGCCATAGACGATGACCGTGTAGGCGAGGCCGCTGGTCAGATTCTGGCCGGGCAGGGTGGCCCATTGGTGGCCGGCATTATCGGTCACCACAAAATTGTAGGGACCGCTCGGCTCATTGAAATAGTTCGGGTTGAAGGAACTCTGCGTGTAGCTGATCTGCTGCTGGTTAGGAAGCGGTGTCAGTGTTCCGGACGCATTGTTGTTCAGGGTCAGCGGCGGAGATCCCACAGCGGCATTGATAAAGCGGATCGCGGACTGATTCGCCGGGACATTGTTGGGCCAGCCATCCTGGAATTGAAGGATCTGGGGATTGTTCGGAGATGGCTGGCCGGCTATGCCGGCGAGGATGATCGTTGAAGTCCCCGTGTTCTGGCCGGTGTTATGCGGATGCAGCGTGACGCTTCCCGAGGTGATGACCGTCTGCGTGCCGGATTGCAGCACATAGGTCGTGATCCCGTTGCCTGCCGGCGCCAGGAAATAGCCGGTGGATTGCCCATAGTTCAGGCTGTTGACCATAGGCGTGGCGGTCGTCGTGCGCTGCGTGACCGTAACCGCATTACCGCTAACACCGGAAAGCGCGTTGAACACCCGCACATTGCTGGTGGTGTTCGCGCTCGGCCCAATACTGTTGTCGCTGCTGCAGCCCGCCAGTCCAAGCGCCAGGACGCAGGCCAGACCTGATCCGGCAAGCAGAAGATGCTTGCGTGTACCCATTTCTAAACCTCCTTCAGGGGATACGCGGACGGCCGCAGGGAGAAAGGGAAGCGGATCGTCCGGACTTCGCGCGGGCTTTCGGGCGCTGGGACGGCCCGCGAGGGTAGTTTCCGCACACAGGTACGCAGCGCCTTAGGAAAAGTTTCCGTTCGGCCCGCGCGCCTATGCTCGCTCTCCTGGTTACGTTCGCTCTCCCGGTATTGTGACAGGGCCGTTCCCTTTTCATTTTCGGGTGAACGGAGAGGGTATAGGCCTGCAAAATCCTGACGCGAGAATGACACCGGGAGGGAGTACGATTCGTATAGAGAGGGAAATCGAGCAAATTTTTCCACCAGCCTTCCGGCATGGTCAGGGAAAGTCGCGCAAGGAGAGTGCCCTATGGCATGGCTGATCGGTTTTATCTGGCCAATCCTGGCCGGGTTCGGGATGTACTGGGTCGCGGGGAAGTGCCGCGGGCGCAACGCCAAAAACGCCTTCACCCTGGCCGCCTGGGGCTTCTGGCTCTTGATGTTGTTTTATATGCCCCTGGGCCTGTTCTGGCCTCTGAGCTGGATCGTGGCCTTAGCCCCCTCCGCTATCTGCTTCCTCCTCGCCGCCAACTACCTGCTCAAGGAGATGCGGGCGCAGAAGGAAGGGGATTACACCGAGAGAGCGTAACGAGACGGTGGTAGGCATCGGCGGCACGGGTCGGCACGCGCCGCAGGTCAGAGGGATCCTGCGGGTTGGGGCGCAGGTCCCATAAGCCCATGTGGATTAGGTAGCGCTCCATCGGCAGAAGGCTGCGCTGATAGGCCCATCCGACCAGGGAGAAGAGCGGCCAGTAGGTGTACCCGACCACTGGAACGCCCTCAGATCGCAGCATGTTGACGGCCCGCGCGGACTCCTCGATCCAGCGTATCCGCCGCGCGGGCGGGCCGGCGCTGGCCGTTTCGGTGCACATCACCGGCAGCCCGTAGCGCCGCGCGTACATGCGCGTCAGCTCCACAAACGTCTCCACCCAGCACGGCTTGATCTTAACTTCCATCCCCCCACCCTTCGCCTTTCGGACATGCTTCTCACTGAACATGGGATACATGTTGTAGCCGATGATGTCCGGCCGGACGTGGTTCTGCTGAAACCATTCGAGGGCCTCGGTAGCAATGCCATGCAGGCGCAGCCAGCCGTGCAGCGGATGCGCATCATCCACCCTGCCCTGCACCAGGTCCAGCGCGCAGAAGACCAGCTCCTGACGAAGGGTGGTCTCCTCGACCAGGGCGGCGTCGGGGGTCTTGTAGAGATCGGTGGCGTCCACGTGGACGAAGACTGCCTCCGGCTCCAGGGAGGCTATAGCCCGCTGCGTCTCCACGATTCCCCGCGCCGCGGCGGTCAGGACGGCGGCGAAGCTTTTCCAGGATCGGCCGTAGGGCGGCCACCAGCCCAGGCGCCCGGCGTACCATGCGTTGATGCGCGGCTCATTGAGGGGCGTGTACCACGAACAAAGACCTTTATACCGCTGCGCGAAGGCGCGCGCATATGCGGCCACGCGCGCGGGATAGTCCGGGTTCAGGAAAGAGCCGGCGAGCCAGTCCGGCGTGCCGTAGTGCATGAGGTCCACGATCGGCTCGACGCCATGCGTGCGGACCAGCGTCTCCAGGACGGGATCGGTCCAGGACCAGTCGAACTCTCCGGGGCGCGGCTCGACGCGGTACCAGGGGATGCCGTAGCGCGCCGTCCGCACACCCAAGGAGGCGATAAGCTCCTGGTCTTCCATCCAATGGGTATAGTGCTGGGTCAGCGTATATTCGTCGAGCGTGCGCCCGGTGCGAGGATCGGGGCGGGAGATGAAGGTGTCTTCGATGCCGGTGGCCCACAAAAAGTCGGTCGCGCCAGGTTCAATAGCGGGTATTTTTCTCACCCACCTACCCGTTCCGCAGCCAGAGTCAAATCGAAACTGAAGCTGGGCAGAAGCCGGGCCATGCGGCCCTGGAGACGGCGCAGTTCGGCAAAGCTTGGTTCGTGGGGCGTACGCACCCAGCACGCGCCTTCAGGGCAAAGCTCCCACAGTCCCATGCCGAGCGGCAGCGGGTCGCAGAGCGCATGCCAGTCGAACATATCAATGACCGGATAGAGGCAGAGTCCGTGCAGGTCCACGCCTTTACGGAGAGCGCGCAGGCATTCCTGGCCGATGTCGCGCAGCCAGGAGGCCCGGTAATCCCCATGGCTTCCTGTCTCGGTGATGATGATCGGCTTGCCGTAACGGGCGTGCAGCTCGCTGAGCATCTCGGAGAAGGGCATGCGGCGTGGATCGCCGGGGGCGAGGACGTTCTCCGGGCGCGTATGCTCCCACTGGTTGATGCCATAGTAGTTGACTCCGATGATATCCAGATGCCGCGGGCTGCCGCCCAGCTCCGGCTCTATGATGCCGCCCAGCATATCCCAGGCTTCAGTCACGAAATGAGCATTGAAGTAGTCGGCCTCGCCGGCCAGATGGGGCGCGTCGAGCGGCGCGACCACGCGCACCAGCGGATCGCAGTGGACGAAGCGCG
>DATGIG010000378.1:0-5090 GCA_035295825.1 Chthonomonadaceae bacterium
GAGGTGTTCCTTGATGGCAAGGACGAACTCGACCCCATCCTCGCCCCGTTCGCCGTCGATGCCGCCGCCTTCCACCGGGTCTACACCGCCGCCTGCAAATACGCGCTGCTACGCCGGGAGAGCGATCCCAACGGCCTCTGGATGCACCGCCTGGCACAGGAGGTCGTTCGGGACAGCCTGTCCGAAGACGCGCGACAGGCGCAGCGAGCGCGTGTCGTCCTCGCCGTCAACGCCGCCTTTCCCAATACTGAGTACCCCGTCTGGCCTTTGTGCGAACTCCTCCTACCTCACGCCCTGCTCTGCGAAACCTACCTCACCAATGACGTCCTTCACATTTGTCAGGCGGCTCGATTGCTCAACGAGGTAGCCAGGTATCTACGGCAACGCGCCCGGTATGCGGAGGCGGAACAGCTCTATAGGCAGGCGCTAGCAATACACAGGGAGTTGCACATCGAAATAGACCCGAGCACTGCTACTATCCTTAACAATCTGGGCCAACTGCTGACCGATATGGGCCGCTACGACGAGGCGATGTCCGAGTTGAAAGAGGCAGTAAGATTAGGGGGAACGACAGTAGGCGTAGACCATCCCGAGTATGCTAATCATCTGGACAGCCTCGCGGTGGTAAACTACCGTCAACTCCATTATGACGAAGCCGTTGAACTCCTTAAACATGCACTGGCGATCACAAAGCGTCATCGTGGCGCAGTACATCCCAATGTCGCCGCCCGACTCAATAATCTGGCAACCGTCTATGCCGACATGGGTCGCTATGAGGAGGCCATCTCGCTCCTGGAGGAGGCACAGATTATTGAACGCAAGACACTTGGTGAGTACCAGCCCCACTATGCGAGGAATCTCCTGGAACTGGCATCAGTATACATTCGGTGGGATCGCCCAGACGATGCCGAACTGCATCTTCAGCAAGCGTTGTCTCTGCGCGAAGCGATCTTCGGCCCTGAACACCCTCGTACTGCCATATGTCACTTCTGGTTTGGAAGGCTTCGTTACCAGCAGGGACGTCAAGAGGATGCCGCAGCCTGCTTCCATCGCGCCCTGAAGATACAGGAGTACACTTTGGAGCCCCAGCATCCGGATACTGTGAACACTCGTAAGTGGCTAGCGTTGATGGAGGGGTGAACCCTCAACCCCCCGCCCTTCTCCCTATACCGCTCCTTCGTCGCTAGGGAGAAGGGAGTAAGGGCGGAAGCCGTCACGTTGAAATCAGGTTATTATGTCATGTTGTATGGAAGGAGAACTATCTTGGAAGAACCCATTTCTGGCCGCAAACGGCTTCGTATCCATCCGCAATTGACGGAACGCGCCAGGCAATTCCGCAAGCCGATGACGCCGATGGAGGAACGCCTGTGGGCGCGTCTGCGGGGTCGGGGTTGCGGCGGGTTCAAGTTTCGCCGTCAGACTGTACGGGACAGATTCATCACCGATTTCTACTGCGCCGAGGCAAAATTGGCCGTAGAAGTGGACGGCGCTTCACACAATACCACCCTCGAACGCGATGCCGTACGCGACAAATGGCTTGCCCTGCATGGCTACCACACCCTCCGTATCTCCAACGACCAGGTTAGAGATCACCTGGAAAAAGTCCTAATCCAGATCGAACAAGAATGCCTGCATCGCATTACTCCCACCCAAGAGTAAGAATTCACCTTTTGACGTATAATGTTTATAGGAACGCTCCCGCCATTCGTAACTTTTCTTTTTCAAACGTAAACGTGCCCGCCCTTGCTCCCTTCTCCCTAGCGACGAAGGAGCGGTGCAGGGAGAAGGGCGGGGGGTTGAGGGTAAAACCTGCCAATTCCACCGAAAGGAGAACATCTCACATGTCAGAAAATCGGTACGTGGAGACGATCCGCGTGACGGGAGAGCAACTGGTCGGAGAAGTCAAGCGGCTGATCCACGAGGGCAACGTCAACCACCTCATCATCAAACATGAGGGCCATACCGTCCTCGAGTTTCCGGTGACGGTCGGCCTGGTCGGGGTAGTATTGGCGCCCGTGCTGGCCGCCGTCGGAGCGGCGGGAGCCATGCTCACGAACTGCACCATCGAAGTGATCCGCACCGAACCGCCGCAATCGTCCTGAAAGGGAGCCTACGCTGAACGGCTTACGTCTCTTGCTGATCGGCCTGCTCTTCACGCTGGCCGCGCTTACGTCTGCCTGCGCCGATCCGGTCGCGGAGGGGTTTCGCAACGTCCCCTCCGAAGCGCGGATGCGGATGTTCTGGCGCATCTTCGGCCCGGCCTGGAACCGCGACGAGATCGCGTATCAGTTGGCACAACTGCGGCAGGCGGGCGTAGGCGGTGTAATGACCTGCTTCACCTACCCGGTCGCGCTGGATGATCCGGCCCACGGCATCCTCAATCGGAACTTCCTGTCTCCTGAGTTTCTGGATACCCTGGGCTTTGCCGCAGAGGAGGCGAAGCGTAACGACCTCCAGTTCGGCATCTGTGGCGGGACGGGCTGGCCCTATGGCGGCCCGACCGTTTCGCTGCACGACGCCGCGCAGCACATCCATCAGGAGGTCGGAAAGCCCTTCACGGAGGGAACCGGCTGGCAACTGCCAAAGCTGCGCGAAGGCGAACGTATTCTCGCCGCCTTTCTGAACGGCAAGGAGGTCACCGCTTCGATCCGGGGAGACCGCCTGCCCCTGCCGGCGCACCCACAGGACCGCCTCCTCTATTTTGTCGTCGGCCCGACCTATATGCGGGTCAAGCGGGCTAGCCTGGGGGCGGAAGGCTACGTCATCGACCACTTCAGTCAGACCGCGACCCAACGCTATCTGGATTCTGTTGTCGCTCCTCTGCTCCGGGCCGCGCCGCCGGATGCCCCCGTGCGCTCCGTCTTCTGCGACAGCCTGGAAGTCTATGGCGCGAACTGGACCCACGACTTCCCCAGCGCCTTCCGTCGCCGTAACGGCTACGATCTCCTGCCGCATCTGCCCGCCCTCTTCGACGACAACAGCCCCGAAGCTCCGGCCCTCCGCTACGATTTCTGGAACTGCTGTGCGGAATTGACCGAGCAGGAGTTCGCCCGCACGGTCCACGCCTGGTGCAAGGCGCATGGCGTCGCGTTCGTGCTGGAAGCCTACGGCACCCCTTCTATGGGCTTTACCGGCGCGCGATACTGCGATGTGCCCTGGGGCGAGCAGTACGAGTGGCGCGGCTTCTCCTTCTCCCGGTTCGCCGCATCGGGCGGACACCTCGCCGGGAAGAAGGTCATCGGGGCGGAAGCCTGGACATGGACCGGCATCCCCAACCGCTTAGCCGATACGCTCTCCGACCTCAAGCTGTGCAGCGACCTCCACTTCCTCGCCGGGGAGAACGAACTGACCGGCGTGGACTATCCCTATTCGCCCCGCTCGGCAGGCGCGCCCGGTTGGACCCCCTACTATGGCCCCGTGCTGAACGAGAACAACCCGCAGTGGCTCTGCTTTCCGGATCTGGTCGGCTATGTCAATCGCTGTCAATGGCTGCTGCAACAGGGCCAACCGGTGGCCGATGTCGCCCTCTATACCCCCACGGAAGACGCCTTCGCCTCCGTCAATCCGGACCAGATGCTGCTCGATTTCCGCCTGCGCGACAAGCTCGCCTCCGGCCCGCTGACGGAGGAGTTCGGCCTGAAGAAGGCGTTTGTGCATCGTTCCGATCTCATCACCACCCTGCTGGAACAGGGGTACAATTTCGACGGGATCGACTACTTTGCAGTAAACCAACTGGCGAAGGTGAAGGGGAGCGAACTGGTAGCCGGGGATGGGCGATATCACATCGTCGTGCTGCCGAACCTGACCGGCATGAACCTGCCCGCGCTGAAAACGCTCCTGCGCTTCTGTCAGGCTGGAGGGACCGTGATCGCAACACGTCGCCTCCCCGACCGCGTCTATAGACTGTATCCAGAGGCGACCCAGGAACTGCGCACCATCATAAATCAGATCTTCGGGCCGCAGAACGGCGGCTACACTACCCACGCTTGCGGTAAGGGGAAGGCGATCTTCACCCCTGACGAGCGTGTGGGATTGGCGAAAGCTCTGTCCGAGGCAGCTATCGGCCCGGATATGCGCCTCCTGACGCCCCAGCCGTTTGTCTGCCATGTACACCGGCGTGTGGGGGAGCGCGACTTCTACTTTGTGGCGAATGTGGGCGAGGAGCGGGCTACTTTCTCAGCGGGTTTCCGTGTAGGCGCAAAGACGGCTACCCTCTGGAACCCGCTCAATGAATGGGTGACGTCTCTGACGGCCAGGGATGCAGGAGATGGCACAACCCACGTCCAACTCGACCTACCTGCACGTGGGTCCGTATTCGTCTGCTTTGCGCCAGGGCAACCTCAATCCTTCCCGGTGAAGTCGCTCACATACTCCTCACATCCTATCCATAGCAACTGGCATGTCACTTTTGAAGGTCCGGACGCCCCGCCGCCCGTGGACACGCGGGAACTGACCTCCTGGACCACCTGGCCCGGTGCAAAGTTCTTCTCCGGACGCGCGACCTATACTACGACCTTTACCCTGCCCACCGATCTGCCGCCAGCTGTCCGTTTGCGCCTGCCACAGGTGCATGAAGTCGCAAAGGTCTTCGTAAACGGCCACCCTGCCGGGTCCGCCTGGATCCCTCCCTACGTGGTAGACCTCACGCCACTCGTCCACTCCGGCGAGAACACGCTGCAGATCACAGTCGCCAACCTGATGGTCAACCGCGTGCTGGGCCTGCCCGACCCCAACCTGCGCTCTCTGCGCGCCGTCTATGGCAATCGCTTCCCCGACCCGGAGGAGAAAAAGCTCATGTCTGCCCCTGCCCCTTCGGGGTTGATCGGCGCACCGCTTCTCCTGATTGCCGACAACCATGAGTGACAACTCCCCAGACGTAAACGTCGGGGCTTCTCTCCTGTCAAGCAGGAACGCGGTGTAGAGGAGTATCTATGCGAATCGGCATCTTTACCAAAGTCTTCGAGCGAGTGACCCTGGCTGAGCGGTTGGAAGCTGTTCGTGCCCACGGATTGGACTGCGTTCAGTTCGACCTGAATTCTGCGGGCGCAGAGCCCATGCCGGAGCGAATCGAACCTGCACTGTGCAACCAG
>DATGIG010000379.1:0-23222 GCA_035295825.1 Chthonomonadaceae bacterium
AGGCGCTCGACGTGCTCGCCGCCGCTCGCTTGCTCGGATGGCGGGTTCCGGAGGAGCTCTCCGTGGTCGGGGTGGACAACTCCCATGAGGCGCGTGACAGCCATCCACCCCTCACCAGTGTGGAGGTGCCGATGGACGCTGTGGGGCGGGAGACGATGCGCGCCCTGCTACGCCTGCCCCATGGCGCGCCCATAGAGCAGTGCCGGGTCGCGGTCCCGGTGACCGACCTGATCGTCCGGCGCAGCACCGCGCCCTGCCCGACAGGTTCCAGCTTGAATGTGTCCACGCATGCACAATGAGGTAATGATGTCGAACATTTGTTCCAACCTCCTCTCTTTCTCGTTAGGCCGGCGGTTGAAACCGCGCCTATCAACAGCACCAAGTCGGCCTTCGCCGACTCTCTATATTGGTGTGAGTCCGCGCAGGCGGACTTCGTGTTTTCGTCAGGCGCGGTTTCAACCGCCGGCCCATCTGTTTGCGGCCTTCCTACTTGCCTTTGGAGGGCAGATTGGAGCGGCAGGGCAGCCAAACACGCCGCCCCCGCCCTCCGCGACCGGCACGCTGCACCCCGCCGCCCTGCGGCAGCCGATCTATGGCTTCGGAGGCACGCAGACCTATAATGGCGACGCCATCATGGATTTCTCCAACCGGGAGGCGGTCTACCGGGCGCTGTTCGCCGACCTCAAACTCGATATCCTGCGCCTGCGCAACTACTACGACTATGAGGGCCAGGAAGCGGGATTCGAGGCGAAAACGCGCGAGTATGCGCTGGCGGCGCGCCTCTGGAGCGATCCGCAGAAGCGGGAAGGCAAGGGTCCGGTGCGGTTGATGTTCACCTCCTGGTCACCCCCGGCCTATCTCAAGAGCAACGGGAAACTCTCCGGGCGTTCCGATGGGACCGATAGGGGCCAGGAGAATGTGACCCTCAAACGCAATGCCGACGGCAGCTATGCCTACGGCGCGTTTGCCGACTGGTGGCTGGCGAGCCTGCATAAGTTCAAGGAGCTCTCCGGCGGCTATCCCGACTATATCGCGCTCCAGAACGAGCTGGACATCGCGGTCGCCTACGAAGGCTGCGAGTTCCTCCCCAGCGAGGGGACCGGGAAGGGCGGCTTCGCTTTTGCCGGTTACGATAAGGCGCTGACGGCGGTATCCGACCGGGTAAACGGCGCGCTGGGAGCCGAAGCCCCGAAGATCGTCGGCCCGGAGACCTTCACAATCCGCATGGACGCGAGCAATAAGAGCCATGTCCAGACGTTTGTGGATCCGACTACCGAGAGCGGTAAGGCGGTAATGGCGCGGCTTTTCGGCATCTCATTCCATATCTACGGTTCCGGAGCGGAAGCGCCCGATCCGAAGGAATTCCATAGATTACTGGATAACCTACGGGATACCTATCAGGCCGATGGTCACGGCAAACCCCTCTTCGAGACCGAGTTTATCGAGGGACCGACGCTCACCACGCTGGCCGGAGAGATCAGCGACACCTTCACCCGTGGCGGGGCCAGCGCGTATCTGGTCTGGATCCTGGCCCGCAGCGTCAACCAGCCGGGGTACGCCCTGGTCTACTATAACCCCTATGACGGCAGCATCGAGCGGCGCGAGCGGTTCTATGCCGTCAAGCACTTCTCGGCGTTTGTCGGCGAGGGCTACCACCGGATAGACGCCGACTGCAGCGATCCGGCGATCAAACTCTCAGCCTATATCGGTCCCAACGGCGGCCCGCTGGTCGCCGTGCTGATCAACCCGACAGCGCAGGAGCGGCGGGTCACCCTGGCTCCGGAGGGCGACGCCTTCCACAACGCGACCACGAGCGTCTATCGTTCCACCGAAGGGGAGAGCGGAGAGCGCTGGCGGGACCTGAAGGCGCTGGGTCCTGACCATACGGTCACGCTGCCGCCGCGCTCCATCGCGACCGTGAAGTTCGACCGGCCTTAAAGAATAATAAAAGGACAGAGAGATGGGATTGACCAAAGAACAGGTGAGCGCGTTTCGCGAAGAGGGCGTTCTGGTTGCCGAGGGCATCCTGACGGATGCCGACCTGGAGCCCGTGAAAGAGGAGTACGCCCGGTGGATAGACCGCCGGGCATGCGAACTGGCTGCCGAAGGCAAGATCACCGACCTGCATGAGGACGCGCCCTTCGAGCGGCGCGCCGCCCTCCTTTACGCCCAATCGCCGGAGATCACCAGCGGCCTGGACATCATGTTTGTGCGCGGCCCGGCGACGTTCGCCTTCCTGCACAACGCGCGCCTGCTGGACGCGGTCGAGTCGCTGGTCGGGCCGGAGATCACCTGCAATCCCATCCAGCACATTCGGGCCAAGCCCCCCGCAGCGTCCTCCGGGACCGGAACGGGTTTCTACAATGTCCCCTGGCACCAGGACGCGGGCGTGACCTGGGAGGAGGCCGACAACTCCGACATCATCACCTGCTGGATGCCCCTCGTCGATGCCACCGTCGAGAACGGCTGTATGGAGGTGATGCCGGGAGCCTTTAAGCTGGGCTACCTGGAGCACCAGGCGGAGGGCGGCACCACCATTCGCCCCGACCTTCTCCCCGATATCACGCCCCGACCGGCGCCGGTGCGCAAGGGCGGCGTCATCTTTATGCACCGCTACACACCCCATCACTCCACGCCGAACTACAGCGACGTGGTCCGCTGGAGCCTCGATCTGCGCTATCAGCCCACCGGAGTTCCCACCGGACGCCCGTTCCATCCGGATTTCGTCGTCCGCAGCAGCCAGCATCCCGAGAGCGTCTTAAATGACCATGCTGAATGGAGCCGACGCTGGGTCGAGGCGCTGGAGACCTCGAAAGGAATCAAGGCCCACCGCGTGAAGTAGCCGTTTGCTGCGCGTTCAACGCCATCCTGTTCAGGAGGAGTCCCATGAAGCTCGCTTCTTCCGCAAGTACGCAAGCTTTTACACGGCAGCCAGGAGCCGGCCTGCGCTCCTACCTTACCGTGGGAACCGTGTTGTTATGTGTCCTGGGGCTCTCCCCGGTCACGCGCTCCCAGCCGCCGCCCTCTGCGCAAAAGGGCAGCGCCGCCTCGCCAGGTATTGAACTCTATGTTTTCGTCAAGAAACTGAGCCGGGTGGGAGCCGAATCGAAGACCGCGTTCCAGGCCAAGCAGTGGGAACCCTTGAGCGATCTGCTGGAACCGCTCTTCGAGCAGCCGGAACTCGATCCCCGGACGGCACCCCTTTTGATGTCCCAGATCCGTGAGAAGCTTACGCCGGAACAGACGGCGGCGCTCGACGCGATCCAGGACATTACGCCGGCATCGGTCGTACCCCCCGCACCTGCAGGGTTTCCCGGTGGGCCGCCGCCCGGCCCCTTCGGCTTTCCTGGCGGACCTCCTCCCAATGCCGGGCCTTCCAATCCGCGCTTCAATCCCTTCTATACGCAGCGTGGGAATGCGCTCACCGAACAGGCGGGCCGTGATCTGCGGGCGCTGCTCGATGTGATGGAGAGCGCGGCGCCTGCCACCACGCTGCATCCCGTGCCTGTCTCCCTATCCGCCTCTCAGCGGATCAGCGTGACGACCTTCCATTACGATGTCGCGCGCACCGGATGGAATGCAAAAGAGGCGGTCCTCACGCCCGCCAATGTCACCAAAAGCGGGTTTGGACGCCTCTGGTACACGCCGTTCGACGGGCAGGTGTACGCCGCGCCGCTGGTCGTGGCGGGGCAGAAGGTCAATGGCAAATCCGTGGATCTCGTCATCGCCCCGACCGAGAACGACACCGTCTACGCGCTGGATGCCGACACAGGCTCCATTGTCTGGCAGAAGCATCTCGCGACCCCGCTTACGGATGTGGAGTACAACGACTGCCTGAACATCAACCCGCTCCATGGGATCACCAGCACGCCGGTCATCGATCCGGATCGGAAGGTGATTTACGTCTGTGGCCTCACCCGTGCCGGCCTGAAGCAGGTCTATAAGATCTGGGCGCTCGATCTGACCACGGGGGCGATCAAGGACGGCTGGCCGGTGACGCTTCAAGGGTCTTACCATGGAACGCCCTTCGATAGCGGGCAGTTGACGCAGCGCGGCGCACTGACCCTCGTCAATGGCTGGCTCTACCTCCCGTTCGCCTCCCGCTGCGACATCGGCGAGTGGCATGGCTGGGTGATGGGGGTGAATACCAATGCGCCCACGGCCCCGCAGCGCGCCTTCACCCCCTCCCCGGAGGTGGCCGGAGGCGGGATCTGGGGGTCAGCGGGCCTCGCCACGGATAAAGAGGGGCAACTCTATGCGGTCACGGGCAATGGAGACTACAATCTCGATGAGGGGGGACACTGCATCACCGAGGCCATCGTTCGGATGACCACCAAAAACGACCTCACCTTCTCCTATCAGCCCAGGGATTTCTACGTTCCCGCCAACTTCCAGGAGCTCGACCGGATCGACGCGGACCTCGGCGGATCGAGCGCCATCGTGCTGGACCATCCGGGCAGCGCGACCCCGCATCTGCTGTTTACCGGCGGTAAGGACGGCGTCGTCTATCTGATAGATCGGGATAATCTGGGAGGCATCGGCGGCGAGATCCAGAAGAAGCGGCTCTTCGGCACCCCCGGCGCCGGATACGGCAGCTTTATCAAGACCACCCCCGCCTACTTCGAGGACGGCAAGGGCGGGCGTTACCTCTTTATCACCGGCAATGACCGGGGCCAGGGCGGCACGCAGGGGATCGTGGCGCTGCAGCTTGGCCTGGATGCCCAGCGAAAAAGCCAGCTACAGCCGCTCTGGTCCGGAGGGCGCCCTCTCTACCAACCGGGCACTGCCGTCGTCTCCAGCAACGGCAGCGCCGATGCCATCGTCTGGGTCATCGAAAGCAACAAGAGCGACGATGATGCCGGCCCTCCCGGCGTCCTGCATGCCTATGAGGCGCTGACCGGGCGGGAACTCTATCGCTCCAACCAGCGCGAACGACGCGATTCTCTGGGAGATGCCCGCAAGTTCTCTGCGCCCACGGTAGCCAATGGGCGGGTCTACTGCGGCACGCACGGCATCGCCACGTATGGGCGGCTTGAGGAGAAGTAATATGGGAACGGTTCAAGAATTCGCCCCCCCGCCCCCCCAATTCTGGGGGGAGAGTGCCTGTATTGGCAGGCTTTGCAATCTCAAAGCGAACTATCGGAAGGACGTTCCCCCCAAAGTTGGGGGGTTAGGGGGGCGTTTTGTAATAGATTGTAAAGCCGCATACCGGTTATGGACCATTATCCTCATTCTTGCTCTGGGGATAGGCGGAGCCGTGGGTGCGTGGGGCCAGGTTGCCCCTCCCGGAGAGGCGAAACCGGGTAATCCGGGCCAGCCGCCCCCAGGCCCCGGAGGCTTGCCTGTGATGGGGGATGTGGTCGCCGTGCGCGGCAAGGTGCTCCAGATGCGCGCGATGGGGGCCTCCGGCCTGACCCGTGTCATTATTACGGACGGCGCTATGATTACCCGCGACGAAACCTGCCCGCTGGATGTCCTGAAGCCGGGGATGAAGGTCTCCGGTACCGGGCGGCAGGTCGAAGGCACCGGAGTGGGCTCCGTTCCCCTCCAGGTCGAACTGCTGTCGCTGCGCGTCGGCCCATCGATGGGGATGCCTTTCAACTTCGGGGGAGGAACCGGCCCGTTGATGCGAGGCCGCTCGGAGGATGTTTTTCGCAAACAGACTTACCAGGGAACCATCAGCTTCGATGCGGTGGTCAAGTCGGTAACGCCCCTGGTGCTGACGGATCCGCAAGGGCAGCCGCTATCGCTGCGTCTGCACGATCCTATCGAGGTGGTCAGACAGGGCACGCGCCGTATCAAGGAGGACGATATCACGGCGGGCGCCCGCCTGATGGCCTTTGGAGAGAGAGCGCCCGACGGCCTCCTGAACGCCCGAATGGTCATGTTTATGGGCCAGGGATCGGAGCGGACTTCGGTCTCCGGAACGATCCGAGCCGTCAGCACCAATTCGGTGAGCGTCCGGCCCGCGTTCGCCCCCAATGAGACGAACGTCACGGTGGACCCCGCGGCAAAGTTCTATTTTCAGGAGCGCCTCGATCTCGATACCATTCGGGTAGGCGACACGCTGGCATTTACCGGCAGACTCTTCGACGGGACAACGGCAGCCCCGAAAACGATCATTGTCCGCACCATCACTCCCGCTGCGGAAGAGGCGCCGAAACTGGAGGAGAGCGGGATGGCAGCAGCGATGGCGCCCCGCTCGGTCACTGTCATGGTGAAGGGCAAGATCCTCGCGCTGGACCCGCTGCGCATCCGGACGGCGGAGGGCCAGGAGGTTCTGATCAAGGTGCCGGGACAGGTGGCTTATGTGCGCTATCGCCTGTTGAAACGGAGTGATGTGAAAGTGGGACAGAAGGCCCTGATTATGGGCAACACCACCGAGACCGGATTTGTCGCCGATGTGATCGTATTGAACCCATCTCTCGCCCTCTGGTTTCCTGCGCGCTGAGTTCGGCTCTGTAACTTCGCTTATGGGAAGTCTTCTCTGATGAGGAGTGCCTGTGGAAATGCAAACGCCGCTACTGGACTATAAGAACCCGTGCCTGCCGGTGGAGCAGCGGGTTGCGGACCTGATTGCCCGGATGACCCCGGAGGAGAAGGTCGCCCAATTGGTCTGCCTCTGGGCGCAGAAACCCCAGGGAGGGCCGGTGGCGAACCATGCGACCGACCGGGGAGACTTCTCGCCCGAAGTGGCACAGAGCGTCCTGAAGCATGGGGTCGGGCAGATCGGCAGGCAGCGTGAGCGGAAAGACCCCCGCCAGGCCGCCCGCTTCGCCAACGCGGTCCAGCGGTTCCTGGTCGAGAACACCCGCCTGGGCATCCCGGCAATCTTCCACGACGAGGCGCTCCACGGCCATATGGCGCAGAAGGGAACGCACTTTCCCCAGCCGCTCGCCCTGGCCTGCAGTTGGGATGTGGACCTGATCCGCAGCATCTTTACCGTCGCGGCGCGCGAGGTGCGGGCGCGGGGCGGCCATCAGGTGCTGGGACCGAACCTGGACCTGGCCCGCGAACCCCGCTGGGGTCGGACCGAAGAGACCTATGGCGAGGACCCCTACCTGGCTTCCCGATTGGGCGTGGCCTGTATCAAAGCCTTGCAAGGTGAGGGGCCGGGGGTGGATGACGAGCATGTGATCGCGACGGCCAAACACTATGCGGCGCATGGTCAGCCGGAGGGCGGGACCAATATCGGCCCGGCCAACTATTCGGAGCGGGTGCTGCGGGAGATCTTCTTCCCCAGCTTCCAGGCCGCCGTGACCGAGGCGGGCGTGATGAGCGTGATGCCCTCCTATAACGAGGTGGACGGCATCCCGTCGCATGCCGACCGCTTCCTGCTCGACCGGGTCTTGCGGCAGGAGTGGGGCTTTACCGGCTCCATCGTCTCCGACTACTACGGCATCACCCAGTTGGAGACCCACCACCATGTGGCGGGCGACAAGCCGGAGGCGGCCCGGCTGGCGCTGGAGGCCGGGGTAGACGTCGAATTGCCGGACCCGGACTGCTATCCCCTGCTGACGCAACTGGTTCGGGAGGGGAAGCTTGCGGAGGCCATATTGGATCGGGCGGTCGCGCGCACCCTCCGGCACAAGTTTCTCCTGGGGCTGTTCGAGGATCCCTATGTGGACCCGGAGCGCGCTGCGCTTATCGCCAATGCGTCCGCCCACCGCGAACTGGCGGCGGAGGCGGCTCGTCGCTCCCTGGTCCTGCTGAAGAACGAAGGTGGCCTCCTGCCCCTGGACCGGAAGCGGCTGAAGTCCCTCGCCGTCATCGGGCCGAACGCCGACCTGGCGCACCTGGGCGGCTACAGCGACGATCCCGGCTATGGGGTCAGTGTGCTACAGGGCATCACGGAGAAGGTGGGGCATCGGATAGAGGTGACCTACGCCCTCGGCTGCAAAATCACCGAGGAGGGCGGCGACTGGTGGGCCGACCGCTCCCATCTCAGTGACCCGGCGGAGGATGCGCAGCGGATCGCCGAAGCGGTGAAGGTCGCGAAGGAGGCGGACGTCGTCCTGCTGGTACTGGGCGGCAATGAGGACACCAACAAGGAGGGCTGGGCGGGAAGCCACCTGGGAGACCGGGACAGCCTGGATCTGGTCGGGAGCCAGAACGATCTGGTCGACGCGATCCTGGCGACGGGCAAGCCGACCATCGTGCTCCTCATCAGCAGCGGGCCGCTCACCATCAACGCCATCGTGGAGAGCGTCCCGGCGATCCTTCAGGGCTTCTATCTGGGGCAGGAGACGGGAACTGCTGTCGCTGACGTACTGTTCGGCGATACCAACCCCTCCGGCAAGCTGGCCGTCAGCTTTCCCCGGTCGGTAGGGCAACTGCCCATCTACTATAACCACAAGCCGACGGCGCGGCGCGGCTACCTGTTTGCCGACAATACGCCGCTGTTCCCCTTCGGCCATGGCCTGAGTTATACGACCTTCGACTATTCGGAATTGAGCGTCTCCCCGGCGCAGATCGGGCCGGGAGGCAGGGCGGAGGTCCGAGTTAATGTCGCCAACACCGGCAAGCGTGCCGGAGAGGAGATCGTGCAGCTCTATATCCGCGATCTTGTCAGTTCGGTGACGCGCCCGGTGCTGGAGCTGAAGGACTTCCAGCGCATCGCGCTCGCTCCGGGTGAGAGCCGGACGGTCGTGTTTGTCATTACGCCGGACAAACTGTCGTTCCTGGATGGGAATGGGAACCGCACTGTCGAGCCGGGGCTGTTCGATATTCTGGTCGGCGCCAGCTCCGCGCAGACCCTGAAAACTCAACTTGAGGTCGTTGCCAGATAATCGGCCCGGTTTCGGGAATGGAATGAGGAGGAACTCATGTCTATCGCTATGAGGCGTTCGACGGGATGGTCCGTCGCAGGAGTGTTTCTGGCCTGCATTGCTGCGCTCCTGGCGCCTGGGGGTCGCGCCGCGCAGGGACAGCCCCCGATGCGTACGCTGCCCCTGACCGCCGCGCCGGACCGGGTGGACGGCGTCTATAAAGTCGGCGATACCGTACACTGGACCGTAACCTGGAGCGGTGATGCCGATGTGCCTCCCATTCACTACACGCTGAAGAGCGGCGGCTTGAAGGGGGTGGCGCAGGGCGACTTGAGTTTCAGCAAACATGTCGCCACTCTGGACAGCAAATTCGACGCGCCGGGCACGCTGCTGCTCGATGTGCAGTGGCAGGCAGGTGGCCCTCCCCGGCATCTCCTCGCCGGAGCGGTCGCCGCGCCGGAGCGCATCCTGCCCTCCGCGCCTCCGCCTTCCGATTTCGATGCGTTCTGGAAATCCCAGTTGAAGGATCTGAAAAAAGTGCCCTTCAATCCGCAGTTGGAGCCGGCGGAGGGCGGCAAGCCCGGCGTCTCCTACTGGAAGATCACCCTGGACAACATCCACGATACACATATCCATGGACAACTGGCGCGCCCCGAACAGGGCGAGAAGTTCCCGGCAATGCTCATCGTACAGTGGGCCGGGGTCTATCCGCTACAGAAGGGCTGGGCGACCGACCGCGCCGCCGAGGGCTGGCTGGCGCTGGATATCGAAGCGCATGACATCCCCATCGACAGCCCGAACGCGTTCTATCAGGAGCAGTCCGCCGGGCCGCTGAAAAACTACTGGTCCATCGGCAACGACGACCGTAATGCCAGCTACTTCCTCCGGATGTACCTCTCCTGCTACCAGGCCCTGGAGTATCTGAAGTCGCGTCCGGATTGGAACGGCAAGACCCTGGTAGTGATGGGTACCAGCCAGGGCGGGCAACAGACCTTAATGCTCGCTGGCCTCCACCCTCAGGACCTCACAGCGGCCATGGCATTGGTCCCTGCAGGCTGCGACATGCTGGCGCCCGAAGCCGGGCGCGCTCCGGCCTTCCCTCAGTGGTACTATCACACCGAGGATGGGAAAGATCCGAAGAAGGTGCATGAGACCAGCCGGTACTTCGATGTGGTGAACTTTGCGCGCCATATCAAGTGCCCCGTGCTCGTCGGGCTGGGGTTGCGGGACGACGTCTGCCCGCCGACGAGCGTGCTGTCCGCCGTGAACGTCATCCCCGGCAAGAAGGAAGTAGTCATTCTGCCGAAATCCGGGCATCAGAACGAGAACGGCTCCCAGGACCCGTTCAATGTGCGCTGTTATGGCCCCTGGTTGACGGCGCTGCGGGAGGGCAAGCCCGCGCCCGTGGAGCAAGAGGCTGCGGGAGCGAGCACCAGGGCGGATAAGAAGCCCGCCTCGAAGCTGCTGCCGCTGAAGGTGGTCGGCCTGCAGGTCCAGAACAGCAAAAAGGAGCGGGTCCACTTGCAGGGCGTCAACGCGGCCTGCATGGAGTGGACCAGCGACGGCGAGGGGCATATTCTGGATACCGTGAAGACCGCCATCCAGGACTGGCATGTGAATATTATCCGCCTGCCGCTCTCCCAGGACCGCTGGTTCGGCAAAGCGCCCGAACAGAAGGACGAGGGCGTCGCTTACCGTGCGCTGGTCAAGCAGATCGTGGATACTTGCGCCGCGATGAACTGCTATATCATGCTGGATCTGCACTGGTCGGATGCCGGGGTATGGGGCCAGCAGATCGGGCAGCATGTGATGCCCGACGCCCACAGCGTGGAGTTCTGGAAAGAGTGCGCTGCAGCCTACAAGAACCACCCCGCCGTCCTCTTCGACCTCTACAACGAGCCGCACGATGTGACCTGGGACATCTGGCTCAACGGCGGCGAGGTGACGGAGCGGGACCGGCAGCGGAACTTCACCAATACCTATACGGCGGTGGGAATGCAGGCGCTGCTGGATACGGTGCGCGCCACGGGGGCGAAGAACCTTATCGTGGCGGGCGGCCTGGATTGGGCCTACGACCTGTCCGGCTTCCTGAACGGCAAGCAACTCACCGACAAGACCGGCAACGGCGTCCTCTACGCCAACCACAACTATCCGATCAAGGGCGATACCTTCGAGAAGTGGCTCTCCAAGATGGAGGCGGCCACCAAGCAGATCCCCGTGATCGTCAGCGAATTCGGCAGCGGAGGCCCGCCCCGGCGCAACCAGCAGGGGCAGGGCGACCAGTGGATACGCCAGGTGCTCCAGGCCATCCACGATCACCAGTGGGATTGGGTGGCATGGGACATGCACCCCCGCGCCGGGCCTACCCTGATCTCCGACTGGGACCACTACACCCCCACCCCAAACTTTGGGGTCTATGTCAAAGAGGAGTTGGAAGGCAAGCTCCCGCCCTACACGCCGCCGTCTTCCACGACTACGCCGGCAACATCGCCATCGGCAGCGCCGTCCCCTGCGCCGCCGATGCGCTGAGGAGAGGTTCTATCCATGCGTTCATTTCCCTTCGGCGCAGCCGCGCTCTGTATTCTGGCCCTGGCGATTATCTCCGGCTTATGTCTGGCCTTTGCACCGGCGGAGCAGCATAACGCCACGCTACGGCTCTGGGTCTTCGCCAAGGCGCACTACGATACCTATACGAAGGCCATCCCCAACTTCGAGAGGGAGAACCCCGGCGTCACGGTGGACCTGCAACTGGTCTCCAACAGCTCCCTTGCGACCCGGCTCCAGTCCGCCTTCCTGGCCGACGTGGATGTGCCGGACCAGGTCGAGATCGAGATCAGTTCGGCGGGCAGCTTCTTCCGCGGCCCGCTCAACGAGGTCGGCTTTCTCGATTTGACGGACCGCCTCCATCAATCGGGGCTCTACGATAAGATGGTGCAGGCTCGCTTTGCGCCCTACACCAAGCAGGGCCACATCTTCGGCCTGCCCCACGACGTCCACCCGGTGATGCTGGCCTATCGGCGCGACCTCTTCGAGCAGGCGGGCGTGGATGTAAGCAAGATCGAGACCTGGGACGACTTTATCGCCGCCGGGCGCAGAGTGACCATCCCCGGCAAGCGCTATATGATCGAGATGTCCGATAACTCCGGCACCCAGCTGGAGGTCTGCCTGTTCCAGCATGGCGGGGGCTACTTCGATCCGGACGGCCACTGCATCCTGGACAACGAGGCGTCGGTGCAGACGATGCTCTGGTATGTGCCCCTCGTAGCAGGGAAGAATAAGATCGGCGGCGACCTCGGCTCGGGGCAAATCCTGACCAAGGCGGTCGAGGACGGCTACTTCCTCACCCTGGTCACTCCCGACTGGCGCTCCAAGTCCATCGAGAACGACATTCCGCGCATGGCAGGCAAGATGGCGCTCATGCCCTTCCCCGCCCTCACGCGGGGCGGCGTGCGCACCAGCACCTGGGGCGGCACGATGATGGGCATCACCAAGCACTGCAAAAATCCGGACATGGCCTGGAAACTGGCGCAGTACCTCTATCTCAACAAGGAGGATCTCGCCATGCGGTTCCGCGAGAACAACATCCTCCCCTGCTCCCGGGAAGCCTGGGAGCATCCCAGCTTCCACGAGCCGCGCGCCTACTGGAGCGGACAGCCGCTCGGCGAGCTCTATTCGAAGCTGGCCCCGCAGGTCCCCTTCCAGTACTCCAGCCCGTTCATCAGTACGGCCAAGGGGAAACTGAGCGAGGCGCTGGTGGACTGCGTGCAGCAGTACAAGGCGCAGGGAGACGCCGGTTTCGAGGCATTTGTACGGGCACGGTTGAAGCGGAGCGCCGATGAAGTACGGCTCCGGATAGCGAGGAACCCCTATTGAGCACTCAGGATAAAGTCGAGCCGACGCAGGATAAGAGCGTCGCCTCCGCGAACGCTGTGGTGCGGCGCGCCTCCGACCACGTGGACGATACCCCACCGAGGTCGCGCTGGTTTGCGCTGCAGCACCGCTATGCGCCCTATCTCTTTCTGCTGCCGTTCCTGATCATCTTCGCGACGTTCGGGATCTACCCCATCGTGAAGAGCCTGATCCTCTCGCTCTACGCGACCAACGGCCCGAAGGACCAGATCTTTGTCGGTCTGAGCAACTTCCGGTTTCTGCTCTCGGACCCCGAGTTCCATACCGCCGTCTGGAACACCGCCGTCTTCGCCTTCTGGTCGGTCTTTCTGCAACTGCCGCTGGCGCTGGGACTGGCGATGCTGCTCAGCGCCAAGTGGCTGAAGGGGCGCGAGTTCCTGCGGCTGGCCTTCTTCTCGCCCCATCTGGTGGGACAGGCGTTCGTCGCGGTGCTGTTCATGGTGCTGTTTGTGCCGCAATACGGCCTTATCAATAACGGCCTGCACGCGGTCTCCCCGCAGATCCCGCTCGACATGAAGTGGCTCTCCGAGGCGGGTTTGGTGATGCCCGCCCTGGTGCTCACCTCGCTCTGGATGTACGTCGGCTTCAATATGATCTACTTCCTGGCGGCGCTGCAGGCGGTGGATAGGGAGCTCTATGAGGCGGCGATGGTGGATGGCGCGAACGCCTGGCATCAGTTCTGGGCGGTCACGCTGCCCGGCATCCGCCCGGTCGCGGTCTTTGTGCTGGTCACGGCGACCATCGGCTCGTTCCAGTTGTTTGAACTGCCCTTTATCATGCTGAACAACGGCGGCGGGCCGAACAATGCGGGGCTGACCATCGTGATGTACCTCTACCGCACCGGCTTCGAGACGGGGGACCTGGGCTATGCCAGCGCCATCGGCTGGACCCTGGCGCTGGGGGTGATGGCGATCAGCCTGATCCAGATGCGCCTGACGGGCGTGTGGAAGCGAGGGGGCGAATGACACGTGCGATCCATCCGGGGCGGCCTATCGCCTATGTCCTGCTCTTTGCGATTGCAGCGCTGACGCTGGTGCCACTGATCTGGCTAATCGCCGCGACCGTCAAGGGGCCGGACGATCTCTTCCACTACAGCTTCTTCCCACCTCTCAACCGCTTCACGGCACACAACTACCAGGAGTTGTTCAGCAAGATGCCCTTCTTCCGCCACCTGGCGAACAGCACCTTTATCGCCAGCACGACGGTCGTCGTCCAGCTCTTCTTCTCCTCGCTGGCGGGGTTTGCGCTGGCAAAGTATAACTTCAAGGGCAAGAACGCGGTGATGATCCTGATGCTGGGCACGATGATGATCCCCGGCCAGGTGGTGATGGCTCCGCTCTACGAATTGATCTACCGCCTCGGCCTGGTGGACACCTACCCCGGCCTCATCATCCCCGGCGCGGTGAGCGTCTTCGGCATCTTCCTCTTCCGTCAGGCGATCCTACAAGTTCCCAACGAGCTGCTGGATGCCGCGCGCATAGATGGCTGCTCGGAGTTTCGTATCTACTGGGACGTGGTGATGCCCGTCTCCCGCCCGATGATCGGGGCCTTCTGCCTCATCAGCTTCATGGGGACCTGGAACAGCTTCCTCTGGCCGCAGATCATCCTCCACAACAACGCCCGCTTCACTCTGCCCATCGCCCTCAACCAGTTGGTGGGGTTGTATCAGCAGTCCTACGGCATGCTGATGGCAGGCACGCTGCTCAGCGTCCTGCCGGTCATCATCCTCTTCATGCTATTGCAAAAGGAGTTCGTAGCCGGCCTGACCGCAGGCGCCGTAAAGGGGTAGGCCGGATGGAGTTATCGGCACGACCAATCGTGGACTATTCTCTTCTGTACTTCAATGCGCTTCCTGACATATTCGCCTGCGCAAGTCAGGAGCGTGGTTCGATACGGACTTCACCACCGTCCACAGCATCAATCGTGAGGCGGAAGCCTTTCAACAACAACATCCCAACCAGCGGAGCCGCTTCGGAAGCAAGAACGTGGATGTCTCGCTCCTGTCCATCCCAGAGAAGAGTGGCCATGTAAATATCGAAATTTGCCTGAGCGTTGTTCCCCAGCGAAAAGACCCGCGAACTAAGAAAAGGTAGTTGCAACTCCGTGATCGTTATCTGAGGCAGAGTAAGATAGCCTGAAAAACCGGTATCTATGACTGCATCCCGTGTTATGGGCTGGCCTGCAACATCACGGATAATTACAGGTATGATTGCCTCCAGCCGTGGATTGACCTGGCCCAGAATCACCGGATAGCTCCCATGAATGCATTGCCAATGGTACCCGATGTGGCATAGCCGATTTGCATTTCGTAGCGAGCGCCATCCGGGTTCTTCTTATAGGCTCTCAGCACCGCTGCCAAATCATCCTCATCCATCTCATACTCGCCCGTATCAATATCAATGACTAGAAATTTGCCGATCTCGTGCGGTTCCAACTTGCTTTTCAACTGCTTTTCGTAGATCTCTTTGCCGCGAGCGACGATCTCGTCAGTGCTATAGCGTGGATGGCCCATTGGAAATACCTCCTAATGCAAACTCATCCTGATTATACCATAGCCTCGTTCCTACCATAGCCTGGCCGCCTTGATGCCGCCTATTCTGTTTGATTACCCCGTACATGACTGTTGGATAGATCGCACATATCTCTACCAGGGAATCACTGCTTTGTTGGTGGGCAATCAATTGAGGAGATTGCTTGCATGGCTGAATCGTGTTACAATGACGCCCGAATCGGTACGCATCCTTTGATGCTTCTATAAAACGCCACATGAAGGTTATTCAAAATGAATTCAGTTCGACAGAATACCTCTGCGACACCTTGGCAAGCCCAAGAGATTACTCCAGATTTAGCGCGTCAAGCCTCTGTTGAGAATGCATGTGAAGCGTGGATTCGCCGCCTGATGGATACTTCACGCCGAAATAACCTCTTGTATTTTCGTGACCTGAAAGTCGGTACTTTAGACCTGATCGGACACGACGCAAAGTACATGGAGGCATTACTATCCGGTGAAACGGTTTCTCTAGCCCGGCTTCTGCCGGAGGGTGAGGCGATCAATGCGAATGCACGGATGCGCGAGATCAGTAAGCGTGCCCTTGCCAATATGGAAGAGCGTGGACTACAGACTCTGTTTCTCGCACATGGGATGGCGACATGGCCTGCGGCAGACGAAGGCCGCCCGCCCGAAGCCGCCATCTTGCTGATTCCACTCGTCGTTGAAGGCCAATCGCTTCCCGGACGGGCGCTCTCCCTCAAATGCGCGGGCGATCCCCAGGTTAATCTGAATTTGCTCCATGCTCTGGAAACGGAACATGGCTGTAAAGTGGAGGCGGAAACACTGCTTCCGAGTGAGGAGGAAGAGGTCTCGTTTGAACCACAATTCGTCTTCGATCGGTTGCGTCAGGCTGCACAGCAAGTCAAGGGCTTTCAGATCGCGCCTCGTGCAGTCATTGGCAATTTCTCCTTTCAGAAGATGGCTATGGTCAAAGATTTGCAGGAACGCGACAAAGAGATGATCGCATACGATGTTATCGCAGCACTCTCCGGTGATCTGGCCGCCAGGGAAAAGGTGCGTTCCGCTCGTGTGAACGTCGAGGCGAAAGAAATTGACCTCACACCGCCCGACAACGAGTTCCTGGTTATGGATGCCGACTCCAGTCAGCAATGTGTCATCGCCGCTGTTTTGAAAGGCCAGGATGGTGTCATTCAAGGCCCACCAGGCACAGGAAAAAGCCAGACAATCGCCAATTTGATCGCCTCTCTCGCGGCGGAGGGCAAACGCGTCTTATTTGTTGCAGAGAAACGCGCCGCGCTGGAAGTGGTATTACAACGATTGGAAAAAGTGGGTTTAGGCCATCTGGCGCTGGATTTGCACGGTGCGGACATTTCTCAGCGTGCCTTGATTCAGCGGCTTGGAGAGACGCTCGCTCAGGTACGCGAAGCGACTCGGGTCGCCAGCCGAGAGACACACTTGCGCTTTACGGATCGTCGCCTGCGTTTGAATGAGCATGCCGCCCGTATGCATCAACCACGCTCCCCATCCGGATTGTCTCTCTATGAACTGCAAGGCCGATTGCTGTGTTTGCCGCCAGAAGCGTTTATCAGAGTGAGATGGCGCGGACCAGAACTAAACCGGCTCGACAACGACAATATCACCGTGCTTCGCGACCTTTTGCATGAGGGAACCGGATTCGCGAGCCTCCTATATCGTAACGATCCTTCTCTATGGACAGGTGCTAACCTGAAGAGTGGAGAAGCGGCTCAACATGCGACAGACCTGGTCAATCGGTTGGGATACCAACATGGACCTGCCCTGCAGCAATCTTTTGCGGAGTTGATCGCTGACACCGGTTTGCGTTCTCCCCAAACTGGAACCGAGATGCATACGACGTTGTTGCTGCTCGAAGAGGTCACGCAAACGTTGGCGACCTATCACGAGGATCTGTTTCGCCAGGATCTGGGTACATTGGTTGCCGATCTGGCTCCAGCGGAGCACGGCAGTGTCGCTATTGCCTGGGCCATGCTTTCCAACAGCGCCTTCCGCAGAGCAAAGAAGACCCTCCTCACTCTGCGACGGAACGGCCCCACTTCTATTGCTACTCTATACGATGAAGTGCGCAGAGCCAGAGACCAGCGCCAACACTGGCGAGCACTTGCGACACCAGAGGCCGTACCCGTCGCTCCTGCGAAACTCGATGTAGTACAACGCGATTTCAACCTGTTCACCACGGATAGGAACGCGCTGTCTCCGTTTTTTCCTGGGATCGATCTGGAAGGGATGTCCCTACAACGCCTGATGGAGTGGATGAATGGAATGGCTACGGACTCTGTCACTCCGTTTCGTATTCCAAGGCTCCTGGAGATCGAGCAGGAGATCGAAACGCGTGGAGCTAAGGCACTCCTTGCCGAAATTCGTCTCCGTGAAGCGGAGACCCGCGATTGGATGCTGCTCTTGGATTATGCCTGGTATGCTTCTTGTATCGACCAGGTGCGGGTAAGCGAACCCATCCTGGCGGGCTTTGATGGCCGGACCCATAATAATTTCGTCGAGGAGTTTCGGCAGTCCGACAGGGAAAGACTTGCCCTGGCCTCTGCCCGCGTCAAACGTGCGCACGGCGAGCGTGTCATTGCTGCTTTGAATGCCTACAAGGATCAGGCGGATCTTGTTCACCGTGAAGTCAACAAACGCACCCGCCATCTGCCGTTGCGAAAACTGCTTGCCCAGGCTCCGGATGTCCTGACTGCAATATGCCCCTGTTGGATGGCAAGCCCTCTCTCCGTTAGCCAATTGCTTGCCGCCGATAGGCGCTACTTCGATGTGGTTCTTTTCGACGAGGCCAGTCAGGTACTTCCTGAGGATGCTGTTCCGGCTCTGCTGCGGGCAACTCATGTTGTGGTAGCTGGCGATGAACACCAATTGCCGCCGACCACGTTTTTCGCAGACGGGGGTGCCGATGGTGATGATGGCGATGGGGCGAGCGCCATCGAAGGATTTGAAAGCCTGCTTGGCATGATGAATGCATTTTTGAATGCCTGGCCATTGGAATGGCACTACCGCAGCAAGGATGAAGCGCTGATTGCCTTCTCCAACCGACACATCTATGGTAACCGCCTCATTACCTTCCCTGGTTGCGGCGGCAGCCTTTCATGCCTGACTCATGAACTGGTTACTCAAGATTCTGGGCAAGATGGTCAGGAAGAGAGCGCTTCGACGGAAGTGAGGCGTGTCGTTGAGTTGGTTTTAGAACATGCGGAGAAGCGCCCGAATGAAACGCTGGGTGTCATCGCGATGGGCATAATTCACGCGAGACGCGTCGAAGCCGCTCTCGAAGAAGCGCTCAAAGATCGTCCGGAATTGCTGCCGTATTTCGATACCCGTCGCCATGAACGTTTCTTTGTGAAAAACCTGGAACGTGTGCAGGGCGATGAGCGTGATGCTATTCTCTTGACCATCGGGTATGGCAAGGATCGTTCCGGCCATCTACCCTATCGGTTTGGACCGCTACTGGGCGAGGGCGGATACCGACGCTTGAATGTCGCTATTACCCGTGCCCGTAGGCGCATGACAGTGGTTTCCTCCTTTAGCCATCTCGATATGGATCCGAACCGGCTTCCGAACCCCAACGTTCGCCATTACCTGCGTTTTCGCGCCATTCGAACATCAAGGACTATTCTATGTCGCAACTGATGATCTTGGTGAAATGGATCCAATCGGATGGACTACTACGAACCGACGAGGAAATCATTTCCGAGATGATTCGCTTACTGGGCTTTAGCAAGCATGGTCCGCGAATCGTAGAGGCAATCCAGAACGCTATTGAACGGACACAAAACTCGAGAAGAGCGTCCAAATGACCTGCGAAGGAGACCGCTTATGGGCAGTGATAGGCCCCGTTACCGGAATTGGCTATCCGATAGCGCGCGATGGAACGACTTTTCGTTTCGTCCCGGCGATATTGTGATCAGCACGCCGTCCAAGTGCGGTACGACCTGGATGCAGATGATCTGCGCCCTGCTGATCTTCCAGGACCCCAACCTGGATCGGTCTCTCTCCGAAATCTCGCCCTGGCTGGACATGCTCATACGGAGCAGAGCGGAGGTCTTTGCGCTGCTGGAAGCGCAACGCCATCGCCGGTTCATCAAGACCCATACTCCCCTGGACGGCCTTCCCATGGATGATTCCGTCACCTATATCTGTGTCGGTCGCGACCCGCGCGATGCCGCCATCTCCATGATAAGGCATCGAGAGAATATGAATTCCGAGGTGTTCCATGCTGCCGTGGAGAGAGCCGTCCGCCTCGATGGCGTGGACGATCCTATCCTGTTGAAGCCTCAACCGCTTCCAGAGACCCTGGAAGAGCGTTTCTGGTATTGGATGGATAATCCCTCTCCAGTCACGGAGAGCGCTTCGTCGTTGCGAAACACGCTGCACCACTTCGAGGAGGCATTATGGGCGCGCGACCGGGAAAATGTCCTGGTGCTGCACTATGGGGACCTCAAGGCGGATACCGAGGCGGAGATGCGTGGCCTTGCGGCGAGGCTCCGCATTGAGATCGCGGAGCAGAGCTGGGGCCGATTGGTGGAAGCCGCCTCTTTTGAGAGTATGCGCGCACGTGCTGCGGAACTCGCGCCGGATGCGCGTAAGGATATCTGGAAGGAGCCGCAGCAGTTTTTCCGAAGTGGTATGGGCGGGCACTGGCGCGCGTTCTTCGATGATGCAGCCCAACGCCGCTACGAAGCGCGCGTTGCAGCGTTGACGTCACCCGAGGTCGCAGCCTGGGCGCACTGCGGAAGGCAAAGAGAGGAGTAGAGCAAGTAGCCTCATTCGTAACTGATGGCATCGAGGATCTGCAATCGGGCGGCGCGCCGGGCAGGCAAGAGGCTCGCCAGAAAGCCGACGCATATCGCGACTGCCAGGCAGAGCAGCACATGTCGCCAGGGCACGACAAGCGGGTATTGGTAGCCGGTGATCGCGAAGGTGAAGAGCCGCAGAGGGAGCCAGCCGCCGACCAACCCTCCGATCACACCGATCACCCCGCTCACCAGCGCGATAAGGACCCCTTCGATCACTACCGTGCGCGCTACTTGCCGGCGTGTCATCCCCACCGCCCGGATAAGACCGATCTCGCGGGTCCGCTGCAGCACGCTGATGAGCTGGCTGTTTACGATCCCCAGGAACCCGATCACAATGGCGATGATCACCTGAATATCGGCGACCGCTACGGTCTGCACCAGGATATCGTCGCTGATGCGCCGGATCTGCTCCTTATCATAGACGAACAGCGAAAAGTGCCCTGTCAGGGCCGAGGCCAGCCGCATCCGCATGGTCTCTCTGTCTATCCCCGGCTGGATGCGCACATCCACATAGGTGAGCCGGTCATCCTTCCACAACGCTCGCAGGACATTAAGGTCCATCAGCACCACGCCATGCGGCCACGAATAATCCTCCAGCGTGCGTAATACCTGAAAGGAGCGCGGTCCCGAAGGGGTCCGTAGTTCGATCTTGCTGCCGGGCGCGACGCCGAACAGAGCCGCAAAATTCTCCGACACGGCGATACCGGCGCCGGAGGTTAACGGATCGAGGATTTTCGGATCGGCCAGTTGCGCGGCCCACCCGCTCATACCCCTTCTGCGGTGTGTTTCGAGGAAGTTGCGCGTCTCGATGCCGAGGACCATGATGTCCGAATCGCGATACTCCGCGAAGGCCAGCCGAACGCCATAGGCCAATTCGACGCCGGGAGTGCGACGCAACGCGGTTTCGAGCGTGCCGGGAACGGTCTCTTCGTTATAAACGCTGTTCGAAAAGTCCGTCGCCATCACGGCAAAGTCGAAGGGCAGCGCCTGGGTGATCCAGGCGGAGGTCGCCGCACGAAAGCCCGCCACGACCGTTGCGGTCGCCACCATCATCGCCAGTGCCCCTCCCAGCGTGACCGCCGTGAGCGCCGTCCGCTGCGGGAACTTGATCATATTGTCCGCCGCCAGAAACCCCTCCAACCGGAAGAGGCGCTGCAGCAGGGGCCGCACCCGATAGGCGAACTGCAACAGGATGCCCGGCAGCATCATGGCTACCCCGAGGAAGACCAGGCTCGTCGCCGCCAGCCCCGCTGCAGGCGAGACCCGCGTCAACCCCACCAATCCCGCGCCCAGTAAGAAACAGATCGCGCCGACTTTGAACCCCTGCCCGTGACGGCTAAAGGAGCGCAGACCGTAGGGGCGCAACAAGTCTAAGGGGGGCATATGGATCACATTCCAGGCCGGAATGGCGGTCGCCATCCCGGTCGTCCCCGTTCCCAATACCATGCCAAAGAGCAAGAGCCGTGGGGCGAGCTTCACGTCCCGGATGTCGATGAGCGGGATCATCGCGTTCAGGGTGCGCGAGGTGTAGGCCAGCAGCCCCTTCGACAGGGCATACCCGAAGCCGACCCCGAGCAGCGAGCCCACCAGCCCGACCAGGAGCCACTCGATGAGCAGAATGCCGAAAATCTGCCGCCGCGTCGCGCCCAGCGCCCGCAAGGTCCCGATCTCCTTCAGCCGCTCCTGCACCGAGATCTGAACGGAGTTGTAGATAATCAAGAGGCCCACCAGGAGCGCGATGAGGCTGACAGCCTGGAGCGAGTCGATCCGCGCCAGGGCATCCTCCAGCATGGAGGCGCCGCTTGCGGCAGGGGCGATCTCATAACCGGGGCACAACTGCTGCAGTTGCTCCCGAGTGGCATGCGCCACCTCGATCCGATCCACAAATCCAGGCCGCCCGAACAGACGCTGAGCGGCGTTCAACTCCATGATGGCGAAGTTCCCGCCCAGCGCCCGCGCCGGGCCGCTATCGGCGAGCAGCCCGGTCACATGCAACTCCTGCACGCCCTGCGGCGTATTCAGCAGCAATTGGGATCCGATCTGGAGGCCATGCCGGCGCGCGAACTCTCCGGTAATGAGGATGCCGTCCGGGACAAAAGCCGTCGTCGCAAAAGCACTCAGGTCCGCCTGCCCCTGGAAGGGGTGCAGGCGCGGGAGCGCATCGTCCCAGAAGTTGACGCCCAGAATGAGCAGGGTCCCATCTCGAGGTTCGATCAGCGGGGCGGATGACTGGATGATCGGCGTCGCGATCACACCGGGGAGGGTCCGAATGCGATCCAGCAGCGCCAGTTCGACGCCCAGTGACCTGCCGCGCGTCACCCGCCACTGGGCCTCGCCCGCCAGGCTGCGCGCCGTCTCTTCCATGGAGGCGCGCACGCTGGTGATGGTCACATTCGAGGAGACAAACAGCGCCACCCCCAGCGCGACGGCGGCCAACGCGAGCAGCACGCGCGGCAGATGCATCCGCAGATGGCGCAGGCTGAAAAAGCGGAGGAGCGCCCTCATGCGAGCCGTCCATCTCGGATGTGAAGGGACCGATCTGCGACGCGCTCCATACTCAGGTCGTGGGTCACAATGACGAGGGTGCGTTCGCCGTGGAACTGCCTCAAGAGCGCCAGGATCTCCGCGCCCGTCGCGCTGTCCAGGTTGCCGGTCGGCTCATCGGCGAGCAGGATCGGCGGATCATTGATCAGCGCGCGGGCAATCGCCACGCGCTGCATCTCGCCGCCGGAGAGCTCTTCAGGCCGGTGTGTCATCCGGTCCTGCAGCCCGACCTGCGTGAGCAGTCTCTCCGCCGCCGGCTGCACGTCGGCGAAGCGCCCGCCGGACAGCAGCGCGGGGAGAGCGGTGTTCTCCAGCACGCTCAGCGTGGGAAGGAGATTGAAAAATTGAAAGACCAATCCGATCCGGTTGCGCCGAAAGAGGGTCAGATCATCGTCCCCCATCGCCCGCATCTCCCGCCCATCCACGATGACCTGGCCTTCGGTCGGCACATCCAGCCCGCCCGCCAGGTGGAGCAGCGAGGACTTGCCCGAGCCGCTCGGGCCGGTCACGACCACAAACTCCCCCGGCCGGATGGTCAGCGAGAGGTCATCGAGCGCCGCCACACGGCGCGGCCCCTGGGTGTAGACTTTGCTCACATTGCGAAATTCGATCATCGCGGTCCTTCCTCATGGCGCCAGCCCTGGAAGATGG
>DATGIG010000380.1:0-12180 GCA_035295825.1 Chthonomonadaceae bacterium
TCCTCTTCCTGGATCGCCAGCACTCCCTTACGCACAAAGATCAACTCATACGAAGTGATCTGGCGGTCCGGATGACAGCCCTCACCTCGCGAGACGAACAGACCGCCGTTGCTCGCCTGGAGCGTCAACCCTGCTTGTACCCGCAATACCGCTGGTTCCATATCGCGCCCACTCCCACCCCGCTTGTCGCTACAGGAGATTCCTCCATGCTCTCTCTAAATTTACCCCGGATTTCATTCTGATCAACTCTTTTTCCGGCGTTGAAACGCCGTTCTGATACACAAAGTCCACCTCCGTGGACTCAACACATCATCGCGGGAACCCGCGAAGGAAATTCGCAAAGCGAATTTGGGCTGCACCGAAGGTGCGACCTTATCCGCATTTCAGGACGAGGTTTCAACCTCGTGGATTCATCCCTGGATCAGAGGTTTTACTGTCCCGTATTGGAGCTAGCTGACGGTTGCGATTGGGCTTGGCCGGGCATACCGCGCGGGGGCGGCGCGTCTTTGCCGTGGGCTTTGATGTACTCCGCAGCCTGCTTGGCGTAGGCGGGCATTCCCTTGGGGTTATCCATATCCGCAGGCGGAAGCGGGGGGAAAAACACGCGATAAAGAACGACCAGGAGAGCAATCACCACAACGACAGCCGCTCCGATGGCGATAGGTCCAGCATTCTGTTTCATTTTCACATCCTTTCTGCCGATGTACCACGTTAGGACCGGTCGACGCCGAAGCGCCGTAGCATCTCCGTTTCGATAGCATCCGCCTGCGCCTTCATCCCGTGCTGCGCATAGAAGCGGAGAGCGTCTACATAGCGCTGTCGGTCGGTCGGTTGCTCCGAAATCCGTTGCATCAGGGCGATGGCTTGACGGTTCTGATCCGTCCGGGTTGCCAAGAGCGCCAGGATCTTTTCGGCCTCCGAGGTATTCCCGGCCATCCGCTCCGCCTGGGCCAACTGGTAGTAGGTCAAGTCGGCAGGATCTTCCTGGGCGGATAAGCGCAAGAGGCGCACCGCTTCCGTTGCCTGATGCCGACGTAGTGCCAGCACGCCCTGTCCATAGTGAACCGTCGGCAGTATGCCGGCCTCTTCCTCCGCTGCGTTGAGGTGCGTATCTATCTCGGCCAGAGCCTGATCCGAACTCGCTTTGTCCAGCAAGAGGATTGCCAGCATCGCGTGGCTCAGCCCATCCTCCGGCGAAAGGGCCAGCAGTTGCCGGGCTGCCTGTTCCGCCTCCCCTTTTTCATGCCGGTTCATCAGCGCCCGGAGCAGGTAACGCCGGTAATCCGTATTTTTCGGATCCAGGGCAACCGCGCGCTCCAACAGCACCTTGACCTTATCTATATTGAAAGCCAGGCCCATGCGCTCGCGCTCCAGTGCAATGGCCTCCTGATAGCAGCGCTCCGCTTCGGAAGGGTTCTGCTTGCGCTGCCGATAGAAATCGGCGATATAGTGTTCGTACTGCGGCCTCTTCTCCGGCCACCAGGCCGCCGCCTTGGCGTACTTGACCGCCGCCTCGTGCGCCTGCCCCATCGCCAGTAGACCATTGCCGTACGCTTCGTATGCCGCCGGATTGTTCTTACTGAAGACGGTGGCGCGCTTCGCGAGCGGTACTGCCAGGTCGCCATACCCGGCGGCAGCCAGCGCATTCGCCGTTTCGACCAGCACACGAGGAGCATCCTCCGCGCCGTTAAGGATCTTGGCGAAGTTCCGGGCCACCCCTTCTACGTCGCCGCGCCGCGCCAGAAACAGGGCCATACGCCGGCGTACATCCTTATCTTCCGGATGGTTTCGGACGGCGTCGCTTAAAGTGCGCTCCTCCTCCACGCCCTGTTGACGCACGAGATACTGCTGCTCCCAGACCTTTGCCTTTGCTTCGTCTCCCGCCTTCCGATAGGCGCGGGCCAGTTCCATGGCCGGCATGGGGTCGAGGAAGCGATCCGCCGCGTTGGCTTCCAGCGCGGAGTGCGGTCGCTCGGGGGGGATAGTAGAGGCTGCAATCTCCAGGGGCGGGATCGCTTCCGCGAATTTGCCCTCCAGCGCCAGCGCCCGGCCCAGGTCGTAATTCGCGTCCGCCGCCTGCGGGTTCAACGCCAGGGCGCGCCGGGCCAGTTGTTCGGCCTGCGCGATCTCGTTGGTATCTCCCCCCTTCAAGAGAATGCGGGCATATTCGCATAAGTAGCCGGGATCCCTGGGAGAGAGGGTGGAGGCAGTCGCATACTCCTGCTTGGCGCCCTCGCGGTCATTGGTCGCCAGCAGCAGGGAAGCCAGCAGCATATGGTCTACGGCACTCTTCGGGCGTAACGAGACGGCCTTGCGGGCGGCATCGCGCGCCAGCACAAAGCCTCCCATCTGCAGGCGCGCCCCTGCCAGCAGCGACCACGCCTCGCCCTGGTTGGGATCGAGCCGAACGGCCTGCTCCAGCTCCTCGGTAGCGCGCACATACGAACTCTGCGCTACATAGAAGCGCCCCAGAAACAGATGTCCCAGGGCGGAATCGGGATGGGTGCGCACAAACTGCGTCAGTTGCCCGAACGCTCCCGTGATGTAGCCGCCCGCCATCTGCGCCGACGCCCACTCTCCACGCAGTTGGGCGTCATCCGGGTCCAGCCCCGATGCCTGCTCCAGGGGAACCAGGGCCTCGGCAAAGCGCCCCTGGGCATCGAGCGCTTTACCATAGTAGTACAAGACAATAGAATTGCCCGAATGCCGCTGCGCTTCCACAGCCAGTCGCTCCAGCGACATTCGGGCATAACGCCAATGCTGATACCACGCCGTATACGTCAGCGACCGCGCTGCCATCGCCAGGGCGATGGCAGCGAGCAGCACGGCAAGCACCGCCATGCCCCGACGTCGCGGTATCCCTCTCTCTCGTGATAAGCGTTTCATTCTGCCCGTATTGTCACTTGGGCATATTGTGCCATACGTCATCCGGCGCGCCGAACCGCACCTTGAAGGAGGCGGCCGTGAGCGACTTGCCATGTCCGTCCGCGAAGACCGCGTCCGTATGCTGCGAGTGCGGGAAGATAGGCCGGCGTGCGCCGTTGCCCTCCCAGTCGCCGGCGGTGCCCGGCGTGGTGAAGTTGGAATCGCAACTGCCCCAGGTGCCGGAATCCGACCCGGTATTGGGCTTCCATACCAGCGGGTTGTACCGGTAGCCGTTGGGGAAGCCGCATCCGTTGGGATCTACCGGGTTGTTGCGGTCGCAGAGGTTGTCCCCATCCGTAAAGAAGGGGTCCTGCGGTGCGGACTGCGACACGGCGGCGGCATCGCAGAACATGACCAGGCTCGCCGAGGCGTAGATAGCCGCCTCCGGCTGCCCTGCAAAGGTTCCGGTCGCGCCATCCCAGCCCTTGGTCATCTCATCCAGATTGTAGCCGTAGCTGGTCTTCGCCAGGTTGGCGGTGTCCGGACAGGAGAAGAGCGGGACCGTAGGGATGGTGGGGTCATAGACATCGGTCTGGGTGAGCGGTACGCGCCCGCCCATTTTCACGTAGGGCAGGATCGTGACGCGCCAGATCTGCGTGCCTGTCGCATCAATGGGCGCGCCCCACATCCAGCCGCTAAAGTAGGTCTCGTCGTAATCCTGGGCGTACATCATGGTTGCCATCCCGATCTGTTTGAGATTCGAGATGCAGGAGGTCTGTCGGGCCTTTTCGCGGGCCTGGGCAAAGACCGGAAACAGGATGGCGGCAAGGATTGCGATGATTGCGATGACAACCAGCAGTTCGATCAGAGTGAAACCGCGATGATGGATCTTACACCGATACATGGCAGACTCCCCCTTCTGGGCTAAACTCCGGTGAAAAGAACAAAAACAGCGTCACGTTGACATGACCGCTTAGGATACATATTAGCACGGTTCAAGGGTCTCTGCAAGAGGAAAAAAATGTATAAAAACGGGACAATTTACACTGTGCCTGCCCGTCTTCTGAAGGGTCCTGCCTCCCATATCGGGACAATTCCGAACAGTGTCGGGCGACTCCCGATTACCCGTCGGAAGGCGCTCCCTGCCCCTCTCGCAGGGTGATATAGCGGTCTATCGGAACGGAGGTGAGCCGGTCCATTTATGCCTTTTCCGCCTCGCTCACGCTCCCCACCGGCATGCCGAAGCGCCGACCGAAAAAGCGGATCAGGGCCTGGTTGGCGCGCAGCGCGTTCCGATAGCAACGGAGCGCGTGGGTGTCGTCCGGGAAGACCAACTCTTCCACCTCCACGCCGGCCTCCTGCAGGCGGATCGCAAGGTCTATACTCTGCTGGAACCGGACATTGCGATCGTCATCGCCGTGAATGAGCAGCACCGGAGACTTCCAGGTCGCCACAACGGAGACGGGGGACGAATTCCAGGCGAGCTGCAGCGCGCCATCGAGATCCCGCTTCTCCACGCGTGTCTGCAGCTCGACAACCAAGCTCTTGAGGCTCCCCGTCCAATCGTGGACCCCACAAAAATCCACTCCGGCGGCGAAGAGTTCCGAGTTGCGCGCCAGGGCGAGCGCGGCGAGGTACCCTCCATAGGAGCCGCCCCAGATGCCGATGCGCTCCGGATCCACCGCCGGGTCGCTGCGGAGATATTCGCCTGCCGCCAGCACATCCTGATACTCCGAAGCCCCGGCTGCCCCCGCCGCCTCCGGATGCGTGAGGGTATGACCATATCCCACGCCGAGCCGATAGTTGACCGAGAGCACGACATAGCCGCATCGGGCGAAGTACTGGTTGACTGCATAGGAGTTCGCATAGTACTCCATATTGTGCCAGCCCAACAGCATCTGCCGCGCAGGCCCTCCATGAACGAACAGCAGTGCGGGCTTCTTTCCGCCCGCCTCCGTCCCCGCATTGCCCTGCCACTCGAAGCGCTGACAGCGGACCGGCGCGCCATCGGCAGCATGAAGCGTTACCGGCGTGGGAACCGCCATATGCTCCAGCGGGAAGTCGGCGGGCAGTTGGTCCGCGGCCAGCAGGCGTGCGTCGCCTCCTGCCATCGGGAGGACCGCCGGAAGCGCGGGCCTCTGCGGAGTTGCCGAGAGAAACACAATGGCAGCGCCGTCGCCCGTTATGACGGGACCATACTCCAGGTCGGTTCCGGAGGTCAGCAGTTGCGGCTGCGGCGCATCGAGCGCGATCCGCCAGAGATGCCTGCGATCCACATCCTCGGGTGTGTCCCCCCTATTCGCCGAATATACAAGGAACCGCTTATCGGGTGAGATCGCAACGTCCTCGACCATATAATCGCCGGGAGTGAGCGGGGCTAACGGCGCATCCCCGGCCGTGGACAGGCTATAGAGGTGAGGCCAGCCATAGCAGTCGGAGCGAAACACCAGCCGCCCGCCTGCGGCCCAGTAGAGGATCTGGCTCCGCTGGATGTGCGAGTAGAGTGTCGGCAGCGTGGAGGGGTTGCGCAGCAGCAGCCGTCCCTCCCCTGTCTCCGCATCCGCCACCCAGAGCGACCAGAGGTCGGGCCGCGCTTCAAACGGCAGGCGCATCTGCGAATTTCCCAGGATGCGAAAGAAGGCGATCTGTTTGCCGTCCGGCGACCAGCGCGGGCAGGTATCGGTCGCCGTGGAGGGGGCCAGGTATCGGATCGGTTCGGAGGCGGATCGGTAGATGCCGATCAGGCTGTGGCTTTCGCGGTCGCTTACAAAGGCGAGCGACTGGCCGTCCGGCGCCCACTGCAGATCCCTGCACTTGCCGCGCACAAAGAAGAGCGAACTGGCCGGCTCCGAGGCGTCCGTCGGCGCGATCCAGACCTGATCGCTCCGCAGGAGTGCGATACGGTCTCCCTGGGGCGAGATCGCGGGGCGGTCCCCCTCCGCAATCACTTTCGGCGTTCCGCCCGCGAAGGGGATGGTCAGGATCTCGACCTTCTGTTGGACGGGGCTGCTGCCGGGGTTCGGCTGCAGGTCGCCGGGAGCGGGAAAGTTCGCATGGTGGTCCCCGCCGCGAACGTAGACGAGGTGTTCGCCATCCGGTGTGAATTGAAGCTGGGTCAACTCCTGGCCATCGTCTTCCCGGTAATCCGTCAGGCGCACGGCCCTCCAGTCCGGCCCCTCCGCCGCCCAGAGGTTGTAGACACCGTGCTGAATGAAGACCCATGCGGCCCTGGCTCCCGTAGGTGCGGTGACCAGTTCGCACGGAAACGGATAGGATCGCAGTTGCTCAAAAGTGAACGGAGCGTTCTGTGGAACGGACATCGGGCTTCCAGCCACCTTTCTGTATCGGGGCGCTAAAACGCGCTGTAGTCGAGTTCGGCGCGCGCCTGGAGGGTTCCACGGCGGTCCCGCCGGAAGGTAAGACGATTGGGCGAGCCGCACCAGGGACAGGCGACCGACAGGGCGTCCCCGGCATCCTCTTCCGGAACAGAGACCGTGATCGGGTCGCCGCAACCCGCGCAGGCGACTTCGAGGACCGGGCCAGCCGCTGCCGGCTTCGGCTTCACGGTCGGATCGGGACGGTTGTGCCGGAAGTGAACGAAGAGGCGCCCCCAGTTGTCCCCATCCTTCTCTAACCGGTGGTATTGGGACTTGATCTCCGGGCGGTCGAGGAAGCGGATCACGGACTTCTTCAGCGCCCCGGACCCCTTTCCAGGGATGATCTCGACCTCGGTCGCGCGTTTCGTGATCGCCTCTTCGATGATGCTCTGCAAGGCCTCTTCGATACGCTGAGAATCGTTATAGATCGGATGCAGATCCAGTTTCAGTCTCATGCCAATCTCTGTCTCATACCAATTACTGTGAGCGCTCTCGCGCCATGCGAAACTTAGTTCTGCTTTGCGGCGGGCTGGCGGAAGGAGCGCTCCACCATGTCGTTCGGGTCCGTCGAGACCGGCCCATCCCGCCACAGCCAGCGCATCATCTCCGGCATCGCCTCACCGCCGAATTTCTGCCCATGGTTGTTCATGCCCCAGGTGTAGTTCACTTCGTAGCCCTTCTTGGTGAGGGCTTTCATCAGGCGCACATTCTGGTAGAACCAGTCCCACTTCGGATCGTAGCCCCCATTACGGAAGCCCCGGTTATCGTTGCGCCCATCGCATAGAAAGACCCGGATCGGCTTCTTCGGGCTGGCGAGGACAATGTCCGGATAGGCGTGTCCCCCATGGATATCGGTGAAGCTGCCCACGTTGCTCAATACTTTCCGGAAGGCGTTGGGGCGCTCCCAGGCGACAGTGAAGGCGGCAATGGCTCCGGAACTCGATCCCCCGATGCCGTGCTGTTCGGGGTCCTTGGAGATGTTGTACTCCTTGTAGAGGACGGGCAACAGTTCGTCGGTGATGACCCGCGCGTACTTATCATCCAGGGTGTTGTACTCCGTGCCGCGATTGGTAAAGCCATCGCCCCAACCGACCTGTGGGGACGGCTCCTGCTGTTCCGGCGTGCGTCCGGGGTTGATGAATACGCCGATCATCACCGGGATCTCGCGCCGGTAGATCAGGTTGTCCATCACATTCTGCGCCCGCATGTCGCCCTTCTCGTCTTTGAACGCCTGGCCGTCCTGAAAGATCATCAGGCTGGCGGGCGTCGCCGGGTCGTACTGCGCCGGGACATACACCCAGTAGGTGTGCTGCGTGCCGGGGTAGGCCTGGCAGGGGAGCGTATAGGGCCCGCGGATCTCGCCCTTCGGAACCCCCTCCTGCGCCAGGGAGTCGGGACCGAGGCGGTACTGCGAGTCCGGATTGGGTCCCGGCGGCATGGGGGGTCGCCCCCCTCTGCCGCCCTGGCGCGGGGCCTGTGCGAGCGCAACAACGAGCGTCACACCCAGTATGATCGTGATGGCGAGTGCTGTCATTTTCTTCATTTGGATCCCTTTAGTACTTTGTCGCAGGAGACACATCTCTTGTTTTTCACTTCCTGGTGATAGCCGCAAAAGGGGCAACGGACCAGTTCATCGGTAGCCTGAGGCAGGCCATATCCGCTCGCCATATTGCGTTTCGCTTGTTCGCGTCTGTCGCGTTTTTGCGCCTGCGCTTCCTGGAGTTGTTTCTCATGATCTTCTCGCGTGATAGCCACCTTCTGACCAATCGCCTTCTGGACTTCAGGAGCGATCCGATTCGGGTCGAATTTGGATACCTGATAGGCGCGACCGACATAGAACCCAATGCTCACCATAAGTATCAGAGCGCTCCAGATAAGTTCCCATTTGCCAACCGGGCTGTTTTGGTCTGTTAAAGCCACCAATCCTAGAAGCATAACGAGGAGGGCTGTCAGCAATGCAATACTGCCGACGGTAATCATCCACCTCTTATATCTTGCTTTGGCAACCGGAACCATATCCGGCTGCAGCCAACCGCAAGAGGGGCATGGAACCGGCTCAATCGTGTTATCTAGCATAACATCGAGTGCATGATTAGCGGTATGATGCTCCATTCCTGTCGCGCTACTCAAAGGGCCTGTCGCCTTACATGTCACCTCATAGACATAATCGAACTGACACTTCTCGCACCTGACCGTTTTGGCGCGTGTCCCTGCAACGGTTCCTGTGCTTGATCCGTCCCTGGATTTTGCGATACCTGCTCCACCATGCCCAATCAATTTTAGAAGTAAACGAATCATCCTTTATTTCCTCAACGGTTATGAGATGCCCCTATATTTCTCAGGTCGTCTGATTATCTCCTTCTATATCTAACCGGATAGGTGTACCCGCCATGTCTACCGGTGATGCTGCCCATGTCGCTCAACACCTTTTTGGAAGCTACCGAGAGTTTTTCTGGGGGAACGCGATAATATAGGTGAGAGCAAGAAGAACGGAAACGAATGAACACTTTCCACACCATGCGACTATTTCAGCGCGTAAGAACGGAGGTTACGGAGCAGCCGACCGCCGAGACGTTGTCGGCGCTCTGCCGTAACGATGTTTTCCGTTTTGCGCTGAGCCGAACCGGCAATCAAACCACAGCGGAAGACGTTGCGGTGGAGACCTTTGCAGACGCCCTCCGCGCGTTGGCGCGTTTTGATGGGCGCGTCGCAGTCAAAATCTGGCTATTCGGGATTGCGAGGCGTAAGACAGCAGATTGATGCTCAGTGGCGGAAACACGAAGACCGCCACACTCTGGCAAAAACCAAGGAGAAACGCGTCAACTACCCCAGGATAAATCCTGGGGCTTGCGAGTTCCGCAGGCAGATGTTCTTGCCTACTTCGCTGCGCTTCTGGGTGGCTGACGCACCCCCGGCAAGTCTTTATGAAAAAGAAGTGCCAGACAGTATCCAAAGCAGGTCTACACGAGCATCCTGAGATACTGCTCACTGCAGGGATACCGACGCAAACGATTTTACACCGGGCGCGATTGATTCCCGGCAACCTCGAAATCGTTTCTGGTTGTCAAGGAGGCCCGTCCGTCTGAGTAACTGTCATCCACCCACTTTGGGGCTTCGTGCCTTCACGGCTCCATCTGCCTTCATGGATTTACTCCGGCAGTACCGGTAAATGCGGAAAGTCTGTTGGAAAAAACTTTACGAGAGGAGGTAAGAAGAAGAGGGCATCCAGACTGAGAGCCGAAGCCTGAAAAGGATGGCAATTCCTCCCCCGCCTAAAGTCGGGGGTCTACTTGCTATAGATTTATGAAACATGCAACCCTACTCGCCGCCATCATCGCATCGGCGTTACTGGGGGCGGGAGCGATCGGCGCCGTGGTCTACCATCAGATGCAGGGCGATATGATTCAGAATGGCAAGAAGGTGGGAACCTTTGGCCCCAGTGAGAAATTCCCCGGAGTCACCGTGTTCACCTCGACGCCGGATAAGATGCAGAACGGCACTCTGGAGTTGAAGCGATCGGACGGCGGACCTTCGACCTACTTCTACGTCGAAAAGAATAAGTAACCCCTCATACGGGTGAGCCTTAACACCTGTCGCCCCGGCAGTCCAGATCATAATCGGCTTGCCGGGGCTTTTTCATGGCCTATCCAAGGGATCAAACCTAATTCTGTCTACGTAGTTCCGCAGACAGGCCGCGCATTGAGTAATAGGCGGCTTCCGAACGATAGAATGCTGGAAAACCTCGCTTCCGATGAATTGCCCCGAATCACCCCCACCTCGACAATGGCGTCGGGACCAGGAGGCACGTATGCCCATGGACAAAATGCACGCCGACGAAGTCGACACGGGGATAACTCTCGTGGCTCGGTTGCTTGCCGCGCAGTTTCCCCAATGGGCAAACCTTCCCCTCCAGACGGTTCGCTCCGCTGGGACCGACAATGCGATCTATCGGCTCGGCGCTAGCATGGCGGTGCGGCTGCCGCGCATCCATTGGGCCGTCGAGCAGGTGGAGAAGGAGCAATATTGGCTGCCCCGACTGGCTCCGTTCCTACCGCTTGCCATCCCTGTCCCACTTGCAAAGGGGGAACCTGCCGAGGGTTACCCCTGGCATTGGTCGGTATACCGCTGGCTGGAGGGCGAGAACGCGACCATCGAACGCCTCGCCGATCCACGTCAGGCAGCAACCGCATTGGCTCAATTCGTAACCGCCCTGCAGCGGATCGATCCGACAGAGGGGCCACCTCCTGGATCGCACAACTCCTTTCGCGGCGTGCCACTGGCAACGCGAGACGCTCATACCCGCACCGCAATCGCCTCCCTGCACGACACACTCGATGGCGACGCGGCGACGGCAGCCTGGGAAGCCGCCCTCCAGGCCCCTGCATGGCACGGTGCGCCGGTCTGGATCCACGGAGACCTACAATCCGGGAACCTGCTGGCCGTTGACGGGAAGCTCCGTGCTGTCATAGACTTTGGGTGCCTGGGCGTGGGCGACCCCGCATGCGACCTGATTGTCGCGTGGAACCTCCTCTCCGGCGAAGCTCGAAACGTCTACCGCGCAGCGCTCCAGGTGGATGACGCGACCTGGATGCGTGGGCGCGGCTGGGCACTCTCCGTCGGGCTGATCGCCCTCCCCTACTATCAGAACACCAACCCCATTCTCGCCGAAATATCCCGCCGCACCATCGATGAAGTCCTCTCCGATCACCAGCGCAACGCCTGACGCGAACACGTCATTCAAAAAGTGGAGCCGAGGAAGATTTCGCTAGTTCTCGGAAATACGGGTGTACAATGGGGATACAATATGGTATAGTATATGTACGATGAGAGAGGAGGAAGACCTATGTCAAAAGTAGCCAACACACAGAAAGAGTCGCGGTTATCCATTCGTGCATCCGAACCCGAAAAGACGATCCTGCGTCAGGCGGCGCAGACTCAGCACATGAATACCAGTCAATTCGTGTTACAGGCGTCCTTAAACGCTGCCCACGCTATCCTGGTGGATCAGACTGCATTCCGTTTGCCGCCTGAACAGTGGGAAGCCTTCTGTGAGCGCCTGGATGCACCGGCCAAAACCATACCCGCGTTGCGCCAATTGTTTAGCGAAGCGGAGCCCTATGATGCCTGAATCGGAGCAACCGCTTCAGGCGCCGGTTCTGCTCACGAAGGCTCATGAGATCGCCGGTTTCGATTGTGGCAAGACACCGCTCAATGATTTTCTGATCAAGTATGCCTTGCAAAATCAAGCGAGCGGCGGGGCCAGAACCTACGTCCTGGCGCGTGGTATTCGCGTGATAGGCTATTATAGCCTTGCGCCCGCTTCGATTGCACCGGAAGACGCTCCTACGCGCGTGATGAAAGGCCAGGGACGTTATCCCGTTCCGGTCATTCTTATGGCGCGGTTTGCCGTGGACAGCAGGGAGCAGGGGAAAGGATTAGGCAAAGCCTTGTTTCGTGATGCGCTCCGCCGCGCTTTGAACGGAGCGGAGACTATTGGTGGACGCGCTTTCCTGGTACACGCCAAAGACGAGGAGGCGCAGGCGTTCTATCTCAAATTCGGCATGGAAGAATCTCCGACCAATCCCCTGCACCTGATGCTATTATTCAAAGACATCAGACAATCGCTTGAAGATGCGTCCTAGTCTCCGAAAACCCATTCCTTCAACAAACACTCATCAGGCGACACGCGAACCTATGGTACAATAGGCATACGAACAGGGTATTGGAGGCAACTGAATGACAACCATAGTGATGGGCATATATCGTGAAGGCAGGATCGAACTGCTGGAAAAACCGAAGGGTCTGCGCGAAGGGCGTGTCCGTGTCATACTGACCGAAGAGGAGCCAAAACCAGCGCCGCGTTATCTCGAATTCGGTAAATACAAAGGCGACAAAGATACAACCCTAGAGGACTTCAAAGACGCTGAATGGCACGGTG
>DATGIG010000381.1:0-16058 GCA_035295825.1 Chthonomonadaceae bacterium
GCTTTATGCCGGTGGACCACGACGGCAAGATCCGCATGGACTGCTCCTCGCCCTATGCCATGGCGGACCTGGTGCGCCTCAAAGATGCGTATGGGATCGCCTTCGGCAACGACACCGACGCCGACCGGCATGGGATCGTCACCCCCAGCGTCGGGCTGATGAACCCCAACCACTTCCTCGCCATCTCCATCTGGTATCTGTTCAACAACCGGCCAGGTTGGCCGGCGGATTGCGCCATCGGCAAGACGGTGGTGAGCAGCAGTTTTATCGATCGGGTGGGGCAGTCTATTGGGCGAAAGGTATCGGAGGTACCTGTCGGCTTCAAGTGGTTTGTGGAGGGGTTGCTGAGCGGATCTTACGGCTTCGGCGGGGAAGAGAGCGCGGGCGCTTCGTTTCTGAAGCAGGATGGCAAGGTATGGACCACCGACAAGGATGGCCTTATCATGGATCTGCTGGCGGCAGAGATCACCGCGCGCACCGGCAAAGATCCCGGTCAACACTACCTGGATCTGACAGCCAAACTCGGCACGCCGCTCTACACCCGAGTGGATCAGGCGGCGACACCGGAGCAGAAGAGCCTCCTCAAGAAGCTGTCTCCGGAGGCGGTCCGCGCCGACAAGCTCGCGGGCGAGCCCATCACGGCGAAGCTGACGCGCGCTCCCGGCAACAACACCGAGATCGGGGGGCTGAAGGTCATCGCAGCCAATGGCTGGTTTGCGGCGCGCCCCTCCGGCACCGAGGATGTCTATAAGATCTATGCCGAGAGCTTCCAGGATCAGGCGCATCTCGACCGCATTCTGGACGAAGCCCGCCAGATCGTCAACGACGCCCTGACTTCTCCGGCAAAGTGAGAGCATGAGCCCTCCCGAGTTTTGAGAGGGCCGGGGATTGAAAATCCCCGGTCAAAATGCACGCCTCCCCTTAAGTTCCGCTCCGAACGGCGGCGTGCGCGAGCCGGTGAAATCAGGTCACCTGAATCGCGACCGTTGCGGACTTCTGCACGACGCCGCTGGTTCCGGTGACCGCGATGTTGAATGCCGTTCCGGAGGCAGCATCCGCCGGAACCTGGAAGCTGAGCGTGCTCACCGCAGGCACATTGGAGAGCGGGAGGCTCAGCGGAGCGAACGTCAAGGCCGTTGCTGCAACGGTAGGCGCGGAGGTGGCGCTGAGAGTTACCGTCCCCTCGAATCCCCCCATAGGGGTCAGGGTGACCTTCAAAGAAGCGGTTTGACCCTTGGCAACAGGACCGGAAGGCTTCGCTACATCCATTGCAAAGGAAGCGGCTGGCACCGGGTCCTGTGGTTTCGCATTATTGCCCGGCGCGGGGGTGGTAAACATGGTTTCAAAGATCTGTTTCAACTTCAAATTCGCCTGCGCCGAGAAGAGGCCGATGACAAATGCCAGCGCCGCAAAACCGTAGGGGCTGGTACCCGCCGCTGTGGTCGTGGGCGAAAAGAACCCGCCTCGGATAATAAAATAGAAGCCTAACCCCAAGATGGCGCCGGTAAGGGGTAGCAGCAGATACATCAAGAACCAACTGGATACAAATTCCCGATTGCCGATATACCAGAAGAGGGACCGCAGGCCATGGAGCGTGGACCCCAGGGCCGCTACCGCCGTGATGATTATCCAGAGGCGGGTCTCATCGGGAAGCGTTTGGTTTTCCCAGATTGTGCGGCCAAATAACGTAAAGGATGCCGGATGGACAACCTGGTTATCCGTGCCTGCCGCTCCCGGTTCCGGCACCATCACGGTCGCCGTCAAGGAGTGACTGGACTTCTCGTCCGTTCCCGTATTCGGCGGCTGGATCTTTTTGGTATACGTGCCGGTGACAGTAAGGGGGTAGCTGCCGGGCTTTAAGTTCTGTGCGATGTTTAGCTTTAATCGGGCTTTTACACTGGAATTCGGCTTCAGGAAGACGGTGGACGGATCGATTGTCGGTACGGGCAGCTTGGAATTCGCATCTGCTGTCGGGCCGACGTTTAGAGAAACATCTCCGGTAAAAGAGGGGGAGGATTGTACGGTCACAAAATATTCGTCCGGATCCCCTGGGCCGATCTGAAGTGTCTGCTTATCCAGGGCGAGGGAGAAATCGCCCGCTTCTCCTGTCCGGGTGGGCTGTGTGCTTCCGGTGTTGTTGCCCAGGGCGTTTTTGCCCGCAGGCCAAATAGCATAGAGACCGCACAAGAGAAAGAGGCTGACCAGAATAAGATAGAGCGTCGCCACGAACGCATAGAATTGTGTCAGGGGCGTCACCACGGGGCTTGACGTTACAGTCGTGCTTGGGACTACGGCTAAACTTGGCTCGATTTTGAGAATGAGATGTACGTTGACAAATGCTTGGCCTGCCTGACCCTGGATGGTTATCACATAAGATCCTGGTTTCGGCTGCTTCTGGGTCTGCGTTGGGAAGATGCCCAGGAATCGCGACTGCTGCTGCGTTTGGATGATGAGACGGATGGGAGCCCCATCCGCTATCGGCGTGACCGTATCGGAGGGATCGAAGTAGACCTTTGCGCCGCTGGGTAAGTCTTTTACCGTTAATTTGACCGGACTGGCAGGAGGAGCAGGTTTCGCTCGAAGATCATTTACGGTAAAAGCATACGTTACGGTATCTCCTGATTTCACCGTGACTATGTTGTCATCCACCTGGGCGGGCGTACTGGGAACAAGGGAAAAATCTGCCATAAGTACTCCTTGGAGGAGAGACGAACGCTATTTCGTCTCGCAGGTAGCGGTGAGCGTAACGTCACCGAGGGCGGCAGCCTGTGGGTAGAGCGACCAGATCACTTCCCCGGCGTCGCTGTCGGCTTCGCCGTTGGATTGGGTGATCTTACCCGGCATCTTGAGGAAGATACTGAGCGCCACGGGCGGTACATCGCCAGGTATATCGTTGCCGCCGGGGTTGGGGTTGTGCTGTTTTTTGCTGCTCATATCCAGGATGCCGTGCATGATCTTATGCGCCACGCTATGGCGCTGTTCCGCCGTGAGCTGATCGGCAAATTTATCGGTAAGGATACGCTCCAGGTTCGGGCCGGTCTGCTTCATGATGCGGTGTTCGACCACTTCCGGCTCCGCCATTATCTGAGAGAAATTAGAGATCAAGGGAGAGCCGGGGCCGAATAGAATGCGCCAATAGACGTGGTTGAACTGTTCGGCAAGGGCCTTGACATTGGCATCGGTTGCGAGTTTGTCCGGGAGGGCCTCTTTGATGGCAGCGATTTCGTCGGGTTCGGGGGTGAGAAGCTCCTTGGGTTTCTCGCCCTTCCAGGTAAAGGTTTCGGTGTAGACGAATTTTCCGGGCGCGACCTGCTTCACCGTGACTTGATTGACGACCGCAACGCTCTTGGCATTGCTCCGTTTGATGGCGATATCCCCGTCCACGGCGGCGCCCAGAGGCACGGTACGCTCCGCCGTATAGATGGCATCGCTATCCTTCTCCGACTTGGTGATCTTCCAGTTCGGCCCGGCGGGCAGATCGAACACATCCTCCGGTTTGAGCGCGAAAGGACCTGCAGGGCCGGGAGGGGCGTTCATATCCATTTTCGGCGTGTGGATCACGACCTGGCGTGTCCAGGAGCCATCCGGTTTGACGGTCGTCGTGGCGACTTCACGGGCGCATCCGCTCAACAGTGTGAAGAGGCCGAGCAGCCCAACGCCGAAAAGCGACTTGCCTTTTCGTTGGAGCGCAAGCATTCCGACATGAGAAATCTGCATGGTAACATCCTTTCACAAAGCCCTGGCGATTGTGATCACAATGCAATTCCAACCGTTTATCTCACGGCACGAAAGTGCCGTGTGCCTTCGGGAAGGGAACGCCTGCATTGTAGTAGATAGCGGATGGGATGTCAAGCATAGGGAAAACGGGATCACTGAGAAAAGTCAGCAGGGATTAGCGCGTTGCGGGGCGAATGGACCCCCATCTTCCTCGTGAGGGCAAAGGAGCGCGCATGCGGGCGGCTATTTTGTATGGCAAAGAGGATGTGCGGGTCGAGACGCTCCCCGAGGCGGAGTTGGGACCGGGCGAGGTGCGGGTACGCATCGGGGCGGCGCTGACGTGCGGCACGGATGTGAAGGTCTTTCGGCGTGGATACCATGCCACCATGATCTCCCTCCCGGCCAGGTTCGGGCATGAGTTTGCGGGCGTAATCGAGGCGGTGGGGCCGGAGGTGACCGGGTGGAGGGTAGGGCAGCGGGTGGTAGCGGCGAACTCCGCGCCCTGCGGCGAATGCTTCTACTGCGTGCGGGGGCTGGAGGAGTTGTGCGAGGACCTGCTGTTTCTGAACGGGGCCTATGCGGAGACAATCCACGTTCCCGCGCGTATTGTTGCAAAGAACCTCTATCCGCTTCCCGATCCTCTCAGTTTTGAAGAGGCGGCGCTGACGGAGCCGCTAGCCTGCGTGGTGCGGGGCATGGACGAGGTCCCTGTGCAGTCTGGGGAGACGGTGGCGCTCCTGGGAACCGGCCCCATCGGCCTCTGCTTTATCCGGCTTTGCGTGCTGGCCGGGGCGCGGGTATTGGCGGTCGGTCGGCGATCTGAGCGTCTGGCGCTGGCGAAACGCCTGGGCGCGGCGGAGGTGTTCGACCAGGCGGTGACCCCGGACATCGTGGCGACGCTGCGGGCGCGGACGGAGGGGGGGCGCGGCGCGGATAAGGTGATCGAGGCGGTGGGAAGGCCCGAGGCGTGGGAGCAGGCCATCGCCATCGCCCGCAAGGCGGCGACCGTGAGCCTGTTCGGGGGCTGCCCGTCGGGTACGTCCATTTCATTGGATACCCATCGCATTCACTATGAGGAGTTGACCCTGAAAGGGACGTTCCACCACACCCCCCGCACCGTGCGCGCGGCCCTGCAACTCATTGCGGAGGGCAAGGTTCCGGCTCGCGAATTCATCCAGCAGCGCGCTCCGCTTTCCGCCCTCCCGCAGGTGCTGGCTTCGCTGGCGAACGGGACCAACAGCGCCGTCAAGGTAGCCATTGATCCGACAGGAGCGATATAGAGCGCGTATGGAAGAGACGACGTATATTCATGGCACGGATCCTGAGGAGCAGGAGCGATTGGCAGGGCTCAATGCGCTCACGAATCCCCCCTTTCTCCGTTTCTTGAGTTTGAAAGAGACCGACTCCGTGCTGGAGGTAGGCAGCGGATTGGGCCTGTTGGCGGCGGAGGTGGCGCAGCGGGTTCCGCAGGGTGAGGTGGTGGGGCTGGAGTTCTCGCCGGACCAGTTGGCCCAGACGCCGCGCACCGTGCCCCATTTGCACTTTATCCGCGGCGACGCCCACACCCTGCCTTTCCCCGACAACCACTTTGATGTGGTCTACTGCCGCTATGTGCTGGAGCATGTGCGCAACCCACAGCAGGTGTTGGGGGAGATGCGGCGCGTGCTCAAACCGGGGGGCAGGGCGTATGCCCAGGAGAACGACATGCGCGTGGTGATCTTCGATCCCGACTGCCCGGCGACGGAAGGGATCATCGAGAAGATCATCGCGATGCAGACGCGGATGGGCGGCGACGCCCGTATGGGCAAACGGCTGTTCGGGCTGTTCCGTCGCGCCGGGTTCCGCGACATCGAACTCAGTTTCGCGCCGGAGATCTATCCGGCCTCCTCCCCGCACTTCCCCCTGTGGATCGAAAACGCCGTGCGCCTCCTGGAGGGCATCGCGGACCATCTGCAGGAGTATGGGCTGGCGACGCGAGAGGAGATCGAGGCAGGATACCGGGAGATGAACGCCTTGCTGCTGCGGGACGACGCCTGTGCGCTGTTCCACTGGAACCGCGCCTGCGGCGTGAAATAGAACCCCTTTGGGGCGGCGTGAGGTACAATCTGAGAGCCGAAACGCCGGACGAAAGGCTCCGGGCGCATGGAAGGCCGGAAACAAGAACATGACAACCACAACCTTGACCGCCGACCAGATCGAACACCCCTACCGCTACGACGGGCAGGCGACGCCGGAGGCTGCCCGCCGCTACTGTGAGCGGTTGGCGAAGTCCCACTACGAGAACTTTCTGGTGGCCGGGATCTTCTGCCCGCGCCCGCTGCGTCAGCACTTCTACAACGTCTACGCCTACTGCCGCATCAGCGATGACCTGGGTGACGAGATCGGCGATACGCAGAAGGCGCTGATCCTGCTGGACTGGTGGGAGGACGAGCTGAACGCGATGTACCGGGGCGAACCGCGCCATCCGGTCTTTGTCGCGCTAGCCGAGACGGTGAAGCAGTTCGGTATCCCCCCCGATCCGTTCCGTGATTTGCTCACCGCGTTCCGGCAGGACCAGGTGACGACGCGCTACCCCACCTATGCCGATGTGATTCACTACTGCGTCTACTCCGCCAATCCGGTCGGCAGGCTGGTCCTCTACCTCTGCAGCTACAGCGACGCCGAACGCCTCGCCCTCTCCGACAAGACCTGCACCGCCCTCCAACTCGCCAATTTCTGGCAGGATGTAACCCGCGATCTGGAGAAAGACCGTATCTATATCCCCCTCGAAGACATGGCCCGGTTCGGATACAGCGAGGCGGCGCTCTTCGCCCATGAGGTGACGCCCGCCTTCCGGGACCTGATGCGCTTCGAGGTCGAACGGACCCATGGGCTCTTCGCCGAGGGGCTGAAACTCTGCGATCTGGTGGAGCAGCGGGTCCGGCTGGACATCGAGATGTTCAACCGGGGCGGGCTGGAGGTTCTGCGCCTCATTGAAGCGCAGAACTACGACACGCTCTCCCGCCGCCCCTCCGTGCCCAAGCGCCGCCAAATCACGATCCTGCTCGGTCGCCTCTTTGCCGGACTGACGCAACGCTAAACATAACTATGAATGCAACCCTTACCAACGCAACGCTGGAACGCTCCTTTGCTTACTGTGAGCAGGTCGCCAAAACGCAGGCCCGCAACTTCTACTACTCGTTCCTGACCCTGCCGCCGGACAAGAAGACGGCCATGTGCGCGATCTACGCCTTCTTCCGCTACAGCGACGATGTCTCGGACGAGGCCGCTGTAGATCTTACCAAGGCGGAGCAGATGCAGGAGTGGCGGGGCGCGCTGGAGCGCGCCTTTGCAGGCGATTACGGCGACAGCCTCATCCTGCCCGCCTTTCATGCCACGGTCCAAAAATATTGTATCCCGGCCCGCTACTTCCATGAGCTGATTGACGGCACGGAGATGGATCTGACCCAGAACCGCTATGAGACCTGGGAGGATCTGCGACGCTACTGCTATCTGGTGGCGAGCGTGGTCGGCTTCGTCTGTATCCACGTCTGGGGGTTCGAGGAGGCGGACGGCAAGGCGATGGAGTATGCCGAGGCGTGCGGCTTGGCGTTTCAACTGACCAATATCCTTCGGGACGTCAAGGAGGATGCCGAGCGGGACCGCATCTATCTGCCGCAGGAGGACCTGCGCCGTTTTGGCGTGACCGAGGACGACCTGAAGCGGGGCGTCATCAACGAGAACTTCCGCGCCCTGATGCGCTTCGAGGCGGAGCGCGCCAAGGAGTTCTATCGCCAGGCGCAGGCCCTCTTTCCCCTGATCCATGCGGCAGGACGCCCGACGCTCTCCATCATGGTCAAGATCTATCGGGGCATTCTGGACAGCATCGAACGGAATGGCTACGATGTGCATTCGCGCCGCGCCCGTGTCAGCACGCCCAGGAAACTGGGCATCGTGGCGGGGGCATGGCTCGGCAGCAAGATGCCGTTTGCGCGCAAAGGGCTGGAGGCGCAGAGAGGCTAAAGCGAAACTCCCCTGCCTTCCGAAAGAGAAGGCAGGGGAGTTTCATCGTTCTGCTCACCGAACGGGAGGTTTCTGCTCTCGACCCCAATCCACGGCGTAGTGCTCTTCGTGGTTCTTGCTCTCCAGAGCGGCTTTATCCAGCTTGAGGGTTACCGTGCCGTCGGAGATAGAGGCGATGGAGTCGGCAGGGATCTCCTTATCCTCGTGGAAGAGCCAGCCTCTGCGGATTACCAGGTGGGTGGGCCGCCCGGTGGCGCTGTCGAAGGCAACGCGATGCACCTCGCCCACTTTCTCGCCATCCTTGCTGAACACATCGTCGCCCGCAGAGAGGACGGCATTCTCCTCCGCCATCCGCTGCCTGTGCTCCTGCTCTTCGGGAGTGGGGGCGTGCGTCCTCTCCTCGCCCTCTATCGGCGTCGCGTACGGGTAGTGGTTCAGCATCATCGGGTAGCCGAGCGGCCAGAGAGCATTGGCATAGGGAAAGCCCAGAAACGAGGTCGCCTGTTCCGGCAGGAGGAGCGTGTACTGGCTCTCATCGAAGCGCGGCAGGCTCTTGACCTCTTCCGCGATGTAGCGGACGCGCAGCCCGTCGCTGCCCTGCTCCTCTATGGCATTCAGGGGGATCTCTATGTCATCGGGTAAGAACAGGCCCTTCTCCACCACAAGCGTCTTGATCTGGCCGTTTGCCGGGTCAAGAATAAGATGCTTGATCTTACCGATCTCCTGTCCATCCTGAGAGTGAACATGTTGTCCAAGTTCGATTTGCATGTGACACCTCCTTATCGAAAAAGTCATGACGCCCGCCGCTCCGTCACTCTCTATCAATTCGTCATGGCGGGCATTGCCTGGGGCATGCCTGCCATGCGGCGGCACTCTTCCATGCACTGAATGCAGGCGACCGTACACTCTCGGCAGTGCTCCTGTTGGTGTTGGGAGCACTCCGTACCGCAGGCTTCGCAGATGTCGGCGCAGAGCCGACAGAGCGCCTCGATAAAGCGGCTGCCCCGGCTCATCGTCTCTGCCGCGGCCCGGCAAATAGTCGCGCAGTCTCTGTCCAGGCGGATACACTCCGTCATCATCTTCACATCCTGCTCGTTCAGGCAGGCGTCCGCACAGTATTCGCAAGCCTGCGCGCACAGCGTGCAGGCATCCATGCAGGATTGGATCTGTTGAGGGGCCATTTCCGTTCTCCTTATCGCCCGCACTCCACGGGAGAAAATTGGGCGAAACGTCACTTAGCTCCCTCCCTCCCGGTGGGTTTCCAACGCGGGGTAGAGCAGCGTAAGGACGTAAAATAAGACGTTCAGGCGACGCGAAGGTTCCCAGGAAGGCAAATAGGCGTACGAGAGGGGACAGTTATGGGAGATAATCCGCGCATTGTGCGCATCGAGTTCGGGGTGATTACGGCACGGCGTCCGCGCAATGCGGGCAGCAATGCGCGCCTGGGCGACCACGGGATCGAGATCCGCGTCCCGCTGGTCCGTCTGACCACAGATTCAGGCGTCTCCGGGTTCGGCAGGTGTCCTACCACTCCCGAGCAGGCGCAACGGCTGCTCGGCCAGGAACTCTCCGCACTCTTCTCGCCGCAAACGGGCGTTCTCGACGCCTGGCTGCCCTTCGAGTTCCCACTCTGGGACCTGATCGGGCAGGCGCGCGGCTTGCCGGTCTACGCGCTGCTCGCCGCTATCAACGGCCACACCCCTCCCGAACCGTTCACCGTTCCCTGCTACAACACCTCACTCTACTTCGACGACTTACACCTCACTTCCACCGTCGAAGCCGCCGAACTGCTGGCCTCCTTTGCACGGGAGGGCTACGCTGTAGGGCACCGGGCGTTCAAGATTAAGGTGGGGCGGGGAGCACGACACATGCCTCTGGAGGAGGGGTGTGCGCGCGACATCGCCATCGTGCGGGCCATCCGGGAGGCCGTTGGCCCCGGCCTGCCCCTGATGCTCGACGCGAACAACGGCTACAACCTGAACCTGACGAAGCGGGTCCTGGCTGAGACCGCCGACTGCGGCATCTTCTGGATGGAGGAGGCATTTCATGAGGACGCCGTGCTCTACCGCGACCTGAAAGCCTGGATGCAGGCGCAGGGGCTCTCGGTCCTGATTGCCGAGGGAGAGGGACAGGCGTCGCCGACCCTCATGGATTGGGCGCGAGACGGCATCGTGGATGTGATCCAGTACGATGTGCTCCATCCCGGCCTCACCCGCTGGCTATCGCTCGGGCGGCAACTGGACGCCTGGGGCGTCCGCTCCGCGCCTCACCACTACGGCTCCCACTTCGGCAACTACGCCTCCTGCCACCTCGCCGCCGCCATCCAGGGCTTCACCTTCGCCGAATGGGATGAAGCGGCAACTCCCGGCCTGGACACCTCCGCCTATGCGATCCATGAGGGCCGCGTCTCCGTCCCGAACGCGCCCGGCTTCGGCCTCACCCTCGACGCGGACCGCTTCCGCCACGCCGTCGCCAACGGCGGGTTTGTCCTGGAGGCCGACTGAAGAAGCGGATCATTTCTGTTTCGCTCTTTCAGCCAATTAGATGCTCTGGTTCTTTGAACTTTTCTGTAGTTGCAAACGTTTCTCTTCATGATGAGGTACAATAAAAACCGTTGCGATGCTGTGTCACCTGCCGAACCCCCCATGAGGCCGGGTTTGGCCTTCCGGCACGTCTGGCATAAAACGGATCGGCGCAAAAGCAAACGCGTGCGCCGAACAAGGATAGCAATCGCATGGCATTGACCGACCTGCCACGCCTGGCGGATCAGCTTCCCGGCTTTGGGGAGATGGTGCAGGCGCTCTCGAAAGAGGGCGCAAACGGCGCAGTCGAAATCGAAGGGCTTACCGGGCCGGCGAAGGGATTCGCCCTGGCGCGGCTCTTTGCACGCCTGGCCCGTCCTCTGCTGCTTATCACCTACTCGCAGGAGCAGGCGCAGCGCCTCTGGGACGACCTGACGCGCTTCGGCGTGCCGGGCGAGCGCGTCTGCATGCTGCCCTCCTCGCAAGGCTTCTTCCTCGAAGGCGACATCACCGACTTCCGCGTGGTCGGCGAACGTATCGCCGCGCTGACCACCCTGGCGCAGAACGAGCCCTGCATTGTCATCGGAACGCTGGAGGCTGTGCTACAGCGCACCTCGCCGCCCGACGACCTGGTTCCCTACCGGTTTGTCCTGGAAGCCGGAGAGGAGATCGAATTCGACGCGGTGGTGAAGCGCCTGGTGCAGATGGGTTATGAGGCGGCGAACACGGTCACCCGGCCCGGCGAGTTCTCCCGGCGCGGCGGCATCCTCGACGTCTTCTCCAGCACCGAGAGCGTCCCGGTCCGCATCGAGCTCTTCGGCGACGAGATCGAGAGCATTCGCCCCTTCGACGTGGCGACCCAGCGCAGCACGGGCCGCCATGCCCATGTGGAGTTGGCCCCAGCCCGCGAGATCCGCCTGGACCCCGACCGGGTCGGACATGCTTTGAACGCCATCCAGGCGACGTTCGTCGCACGCAAGCAGCACTTTGCCGGGCTGGGAAACCGGGAGGGGCGCGAGGCCATCGAGCGCCTGACGGAGCGCGTGGAGACCGCCCTGGCCCACCTCCAGCAGGGCGCCTACTTCGATGGATTGGAGCAGTACCTGCCCTACCTTGTGCCGGAACCCATCTCCGCATTGGACTACCTGGCGCCGCAGGGCGTCGTCATTCTGGACGAGCCGAACCAGATCAAAGACCACTGGGACCGCATCACCCACGACGTGTACTCCTCACGGGAGCGGCAGTGGGAGCGGGGCGAGGCGCTGGACGTGGAGCCCAACACCTGCGCCTATGAGCCGAGTATGCGGCAGATGGCGGCGCACCCGGCGCTGCTGCTCTCGCTGCTGGGGCGCAAAATCGAGGCGTTCGATGTGCGGCAGCGGATCTCCCTCAATACCGCGCCCAGCGAATCCTACCGGGGACGGCTGAGTACCCTGGCCGACGAGGTGGGGACCTGGCTGGCGAACGAGTGCCGCGTATTGCTGATCTCCGATCAGCCCTCGCGCGTGCGGGAGATCTGCGCGGAGCTGAAGCTACCGGTCAAGCAGCGGGAGGCGAAGGTCGGCAGCGATGCGGGCCTCTATGTGATGGAGGGCCGGCTGCGGGCCGGGTTCAAGATCGCCGACACCCGCCTCTATCTGCTCACGGATGCGGAGCTGTTCGGTGCGGCGCGGCCTGTGGTCGGGCGGCGTCGCGTGGCGGGCGGCGTCGCCATCTCCTCCGTGCTCGACCTGAAAGAGAACGACTACGTCGTCCATATCCACCACGGCATCGGCCTCTACCGGGGTCTGGTCAAGCGGCAGGTCGAGGGCAACCTGCGCGACTACCTGCTGGTGGAGTACCAGGGCGGCGACCGGCTCTTCGTCCCGGCGGATCAGATCGACCGCGTCCAGCGCTACCTGGGCGCAGACGGCACGACCCCGCAGGTCAACAAGATCGGCGGCAACGAGTGGCAGCGCGCCACCCGCAAGGTCCGCGAACAGGCCCGCGAGATGGCCGGTGAGCTGATCCAGCTCTATGCAGCGCGGCAGGCGGCGACCCGCGTCTCCTTCGGCCCGGACACCAACTGGCAGGTCGAGATGGAGGAGGCGTTCCCCTATGAGGAGACGCCCGGCCAGCTAAGAGCCATCAACGACGTGAAGGCCGACCTGGAGCTGGAGAAGCCGATGGATCGCCTCATCTGCGGCGACGTGGGCTTCGGCAAGACGGAAGTCGCGCTGCGGGCCGCATTCAAGGTCGTTACCGCCGGCAAACAGGTCGCCATCCTCTGCCCGACCACCGTGCTTGCGGCGCAGCACCTCTCCACCTTCAGCGAGCGTCTGGCCGCTTACCCGATCCAGATCGAACTCCTCTCCCGCTTCCGCTCGAAGCAGGAGCAGGCGAAGACCGTGGAGGGGCTGAAGCACGGGACCGTGGACATCGTGGTCGCCACACATCGCCTGCTCAGCAAGGATGTGGAGATTCGGAACCTGGGCCTGGTCATTGTAGACGAGGAGCAGCGATTCGGCGTGGCCCATAAAGAGCGCCTGAAGCAGTTACGCACCCAGGTGGACGTGCTGACGCTCTCTGCGACGCCCATTCCCCGCACCATGAGCATGGCGCTCTCCGGCCTGCGCGACATGAGCCTCATCGATGATCCCCCGGAGGGGCGCACGCCCGTCCTCACCTACGTCCGCGAATACGACGACGACCTGATCCGCGACGCCATCCTCCGCGAACTGGAGCGCGACGGGCAGATCTACTTCGTCCACAACAAGATCGAGAGCATCTACCACGTCGCCACCCACATCAAGAAGCTGGTCCCGGACGCCCGTATCTTGGTTGGACACGGCCAGATGTCGGAAGACGAACTGGAGCGGGTAATGTTCGACTTCTATCATCATGAGGCCGACATTCTGCTCTGCACTACGATTATCGAGAACGGCCTGGACGTGCCCAACGTCAACACCATCCTGGTGGACAACGCCGACCACATGGGCCTCTCCCAGCTCTATCAGTTGCGCGGGCGGGTGGGCCGCTCCAACCGTCAGGCTTACGCCTATCTCTTCTATCGCCGCAGCAAGGTGCTGACGGAGATCGCCGAGCGCCGTCTGGCCGCCATGAAGGAGTTTTCCGCCCTGGGCAGCGGCTACAAGGTCGCCATGCGGGACCTGGAGATCCGGGGCGCGGGCAACCTGCTGGGGTCGGAGCAGCACGGCGCGATGATCAGCGTCGGCTTCGACCTCTACTGCCAGTTGCTGGCGCAGGCCGTGCAGGAGCTGAAGGGCGAAGAGGTGACCGAGGATGTGCTGCCCGCCGTGGACCTGCCCGTCACTGCCCACATTCCCAACGACTACATACCCGGCGAGGCCGAGCGCATCTACTTCTACAAGCGCATGAGCGGCATCCGCTCCGTCCGGGACATCGAGAACCTCCAGGCCGAACTGGAGGATCGCTTCGGCGACCCGCCCCGCCCGGTCTGGGACGCCCTGGCTATTCTGCGCCTCCGCCTCCGCTGCAAGGACGTGGGCATCGCGGGCGTCAAGAGCGAGGGCACGAACATCCGCATCGCCTTTGCTGCCCATGTCCGCCTCACCCCGGATGCCGTCAAACTGCTCACCTTCGCCTTCCGAGGCCACCGCTTCACCCCCGATGGGGTCGTCGTGCCGCTCACCGGCCCCAAGGTCATGCCACAGGTCGAGGAGATGATCTCCACGCTCGAAAAGGCGTTGGCGCACGGCAAAGGCGGGGACAAGGCTGGAAACGGCAACGCGTCCACCCCAGCACAGACCACCTCCCAACCTGTTGGAACACACCGTTCCTAATTGCTATGGGATTTACCCCAAACTCTGCCGTTTATCAGGAGGGGAAAGGATGAAGAGCGGAAAACAGCGTCGGGAGGAACTCAGCGCAAAGCAGAGCGCCCGACGTATCAAGGCCGCTGCCCAACAAGCGGAAGAGACGAGAGAGCGGCTGGAGCGCGATGCGGCTAATGGCGGCTCGATGAACCCGGAGTTCGTCGGTATTCCCCGTCCTTCTGCGGAAGCCTATGCTGATTATGTGGAGCACCCGCGATTCGGCAAGTCGCCGCGATTTACCGGGTTCGATCCGAATCCCAATTCCCCGGAGGTACATTTGCACTGGAATACCGGGTACATACGGGAGTGGGAGCGCCGTCGTTATGAACACGATCCCGGCTCTTTCCCCTGGTATTATGCTGGGATTTTTGACCGCAAGCCCTATCTGGTGCCGGGTACGGCCATCGTCGCGGATACGTCGCGGCAGAACTGGAGGACGGTACCGGTCACACATTATTATGATCTCGATCGCCGCTGCCCGGATTGCGGGCGACGGTTTCTCTTCTTTGCGGAGGAACAGAAGCACTGGTATGAGGAGCTTGGATTCCCATTGGAGGCGCAGGCTGTCCGGTGTCCGCTCTGTCGCAAGCGACTTCAACAGTTAGACCGCACCCGCCGGAGATACGAACAGTTGTTCCATCTTTCCACGCGCAGCGTCGAAGAGACGCTGGAGATGGCGGATTGCTGCCTGACCCTGGTGGAAGCAGGGATTTTCCATCCCCGGCAGAAGGAACATGTCCGGATCCTGCTGAAACATCTTCCGGAGGATGGGAAGTCCCAGAAGCCGTTCCTCGAACTCATTGCCCGGTTGAAACGCATGGGAGAGGCGGGTAAAAGCGAATCGAACGCTGCCAGGGCCTCCGATCCCTGACACAGGCACTTTTCTGCGAGCTGCATCGAGAGGTTAGGATTGTTTACGGAGCGCTTCCAATTCCGCCCTCAGCTTCGCTATCTCGGCCTCCGCCTCCATGCGCGCCTGCCGTTCCCTCTCCGCGTTTTGTCGTGCAATATCTGCGTTTTGTCTCTCGGTCTCCGCCTGCTCCTGGACTTCCTCCGGCGAGGGCAACCATGCTTCTGTCTCCGGGTTATAGAACCGCATGGTGTTTCCCTGAATCACCAGTTCCAACTTTAACTGCTCGCTGTAGAGGCGGTCATTCTGGAAGGGAATGCGGACATACTGCCCATTCTGAAGGCGAAAGCCCTGCAAGATGGGGTTCAAATAGTCGCCAGTCGGGTCGAAGAGGAAGTACTCCGGCACATGAAGATCCTGCTCATAGCGGCGGAACTTCTTGTTCATGTCCTCTTTCTGCGTGGACTTGGAGGTAATCTCAATGACCACGGCAGGGGTTTGCCATCCCTCTTCCCATACTTTGTACAAGTCGCGCAGTTCATTACCCACACCGAATACCACGTAACAGTCCGGCGAGACCACCGCTCTGGGGTTGCCCTCACATAGTAGAGAAAATTGCCGCTGGCGACATAGACATCCGGCTGCCCGGCATAGTAGGTGCGCAGAGCAAAGAGGCAATAGAACATCTGCAAGAGATGCAGATCGGATTCTGCCATGGGTTCTCCATCCTCGATGGGGTAAAAGATCTCCTTACTCTTTTGTGGTCCTGGAGTGGGCTGTGTGGGAGCGCCCGATACGATTGCCATGCGATACCTCTCTTTCCGACACGACGCCACGAAAGCCATGCCATGCGCATGCTTCTATTATAACCCACTCCTGTGTGCCATGGAAGATGCGGAAGAGTGGGAGAGAATTTTGCGGTGGCCCGAAACATTTACCGGGTTTGAGCCGACAATAGCCACAAGATTTCCGGGTGTTCGGCAAATCGGAGCGGGCCTCCATTTGCCTGGGAAAGGAGCGCGCCACGGTGCGCGTGCGGCGATACATCTCTCTCATTGTCCTCGTGGCGGCGTGCCTGAGCGGCGCGCGGGGCGGCAAGGCGCAACAGAAACCGGCGTTGCCTCCGACCGT
>DATGIG010000382.1:0-2727 GCA_035295825.1 Chthonomonadaceae bacterium
CAGGATTACGAACGCCTGTACGATGCGCAGCGCTCCCTCCCAGAGACGACGCGGGTAGTACGTGGGTAGCAGCGCAAGGTCACGGTAGGTTCCTACCTGTAGATATTCGCTGGTGCGGACGAGTTGGAGATACCGGCTGACGAAGAAGAAGAGCAATAGGAAGGGCAAGGGCGGCAGGGCGATGCCATACCAATCGAAGGGGGTAATGATCCCACGCGCCAGCAGCAGCGGCCAGGAGATCATCGACGTCGGCATCAGAGACAGGATCGAATCAGGAAAGTAGGGATGCAGAACCCCGTACAATCCTCCGAATCCGCGCCGGCTAAACGCCATCGTAAAAAACATAAAGAATGGCAGGAGAATGAGCATCCCCATACCGCCGTTCATGCCGGAAGAGGCGGCAGGCTGAGGCGTAGTCGTCTGGCCGGAAAGCGTATTCGTCGTCGCCAGGACAGGTGAAGCGCGCTGGGCCGTCGGCGTGGTGACAACGAGGTTATCGGCGAGGGCCGGGAGGCGCCAGGCAGGCAGCGTGTAGGCGGAAGCCGCAAACACCAGATAGAGCATGGTCAGTTCCACCCATGTCATGCTGCCGATGCCGACGAAAAACAGATAGATCGGCAGCAACAGCAGCGCCACACGCATTCCGGCCCACCAGGGATAGATCGTCGCCTGCAACAGGATACGGAACGGGGAGACCGGCAGCATCAGAAGGTGAGGGAGGGTGTTACGAAACGCCTCCTGGGTCATCATCTGGGCGGTGTGTTTTTGGGACACACTGGCGATAAACCAGATATGGATGCCGCAGATCACAATGCTGAGAGAGGTAAATATATCCCCGCCCACCAGCCAGTAAGCCTTAAAGCGGGATTGATGGAGCGCGGCGAGGCCCCAGGCTGCCAGGCCGCCGAATATGCCTATCGTGGCCGCCACCCAGGCCAGCGTCTTGGTCAGTTGGCGGCGCTTGTTGTCGCGCCGCGCGTCCCGATCAAAGAATGGATTATCCGTCCAGGTCTTCAGGTCGGTAAGCGCGGCGCTATGTTGTGGCGAAAGAAGCGGCATCGTGATTTGGGCCAGCTCTAAGGTTGCTGCGCGCTGGAATGCGGCGAGGAACCGGCAGCGCGACGCAAGTCTTCCAGCGTCCGCTCCAACTCCTTGGTCGCAGCGCCATATCCGGCGAAATCCCCGGCTTTCAGTCTCTGTTGGGCCGCATTGTACTGCGCGGCAGCCTTCTCAATCAGGTTACGTATATCGGGCGGTACGGTTTCGCCGGGTTTCATGGGTGGCGACGGCGTCGATGGCGCGCTGCCCTCCGGCGGCGTGGTTTCGGCATTGCCGGGGAAGAGGTCGGCCAGCGCCTTATCCAGTGTGTCCTCCATCACCACGCGCTGTCCGAATGCCACGACCACTTTCTGGAGTTGCGGCAGCTTGTTCGCGGAGTTGGTAGCCTCCACGTAGAGCGGCGCAATGTACAGCAGCGAATGCTCCACGGGGATCACCAGCAGGTTTCCCAGCGTCGCCGTCGATCCGCCGGAGCGGAGCAGGGAGAGTTGCGGCGAGATGAGGCGGTCGCTGTTGATGAGCTGCACGATCTGCGACGGCCCCGCCACGGAGACGTTCTGCGGGAAGCGGTACAGGACCAGATCGCCGTAGTGCCCCGGATCGCAGCGGGCGCACATCCAGCCAAGAATATTCTGCGACTCCCGGTTGATCGGCGACAGCGGGCTCATCAGGAGGAACTCCTCCCTGGTGGATGTGAGCCCTGTGCCCTGGAGCCTGGTTCTTGATACGCGGGTATCCTGTTCTGTGGGAGGGCTGTAGTTCTGACCCTGTTCCAGCCCCGGCAGCCGCATAATGACGTAGTAAGGCTCCATCTTACCGACCGTGCCGGCGGCGTCCTGCTGACTGTTCGGCTCGTTGGGGATCGCCCAGGCGTCCTCCTTGAGGTAGAAGACCCGTGGGTCGTCCACATGGTAGATGGCATAGACGGCGCGCTGGAGGCGGAAGAGGTCTTCCGGATAGCGCAGGTGGGCACGCAGTCCGGCAGGCATCTCGTTAAGCGGCTTGAGCAGGCCGGGGAAGATCGAGGCATAGGTGCGGGCGATAGGCTCCTTATCGTCCGCCAGATAGAGATTTACCGTGCCATCGTAGGCGTCCACGGTCGCCTTCACGCTATTGCGGATATAGTTCGGCGCGACGAAGGTAACGGCGTTCACCGGCATCTCTTGCGGCGTCGAATAGGGATAACGATCCGAGAGGGTATAGCAGTCGACGACCCAGACCAGCCTGCCATCGTCCGGGTTGATGACCAGGTAGGGGTCCGCGTCCTGCTGCAGGAAGGGGGCAATGGTCTGGACCCGCTCCCTTATGTCGCGCCGGAAGAGGATGCGCGTTTCGGGTTTGAAGCCGTTCTGCAGCAGCATCAGAGCGTCGCCGAGCCGCAGGCTGAACGCCCACTTCGCCAAGGGAGCATCCCCGATGCGGATGCCGCCCTTCCCCTGATAGTTAATGTAGTGGTCCTGTGCGCCGCCCACCCCGCTCCCCTCCGTCGAGGGAAAATCGAACTCCTGCTGCGCCGTGTCCACAAACACGTAATCGTGTTCCAGTTGCCCATAATAGATGTCGGGCTGGGTGATCTTGATGGTGGGAGCTTCCGGCGAGGAGACCACGGGCAGCCCGGAGAGGAAGTAGTCGGGATTGCCATCGAGGACCTTGTTGACCGGGCTCATG
>DATGIG010000383.1:0-16913 GCA_035295825.1 Chthonomonadaceae bacterium
TCCTGTCGAAGTTGGTGACGGGCGCGCAGCAGGCGGGAACCATGGATCTCAAGGGCACGCCGCGCCTGGTGGTGATCTGCTGCCCCGCCAACTTCGACGACGCCAAGAAGAACGCGACCATCGAGGCGGGCCGTCTGGCGAACCTGGAGGTGCTGCGCCTGCTGGAGGAGCCGGTCGCCGCCGCCATCGCCTACGCCCTGGACAAGACCGGGGGCGTGGATCAGACCATCCTGGTCTACGACCTGGGCGGCGGGACCTTCGACGTCTCCATCCTGCAGGCCATCTCGCGGGGCATGGATGCCCCGGCGGAGTTCCGGGTGCTGGCGAAGGCGGGCGTCCCCATCCTGGGCGGCGACGATTTCGACCGCAAGATCATGGAGATCGCGGCGGCGCAGTTCGAGACCATCTCCGGCATCCATATCCTCCAGGATACCAAGGACTGGGGCATCTCCCGGAAAGCCCTCCGTGAGGCGCAGCAGAAGCTCAAAGAGGCTGCGGAAGCAGCCAAGCGGGGACTGACCGAGGCGGAGACCGCGCCGATAGAGCTGCCCAACCTGATTAAAGATGAGGCCGGAAACCTGCACAGCCTGGAGATGGAGATCACCCGTGAGCAGTTCAACGACGCCGTGCGGGATCTCATTCTGGAATCGAAGACGGCCATCGAGCAGGCGCTCTCCGAGGCGCAACTGACCATTGACGATATATCCCGCATCATCCTGGTGGGCGGATCCACGAAAGTGCCCCTGGTCAAGGAGATGCTGACGCAGATGTTCGGCAAAGAGCCGTATGGGGATGTGGACCCGGATACGGTCGTGGCGCGTGGGGCAGCCATCTTCGGCGCGACCCTCACCATGCCCAGCAGTATGGAGGACGCCCCGCCGGTCATTACCATCTACGACATCGTGACCCACCATCTGGGCATCGAGGTGGCGGGCGGCAAGTTCAGCCGCCTGATCGAGAAGGGCGTCGAGATCCCGGAGGATGGGCCGCTGACCGCCAGCAAAGAGTACGGCACGCAGCGCGACAACCAGACCGAGATCGCTATCCGCGTCTACCAGGCGGCTACCGATACCGTGCCGGAGTATGTCGCGACGGAGGGGGTGACCTGCATCGGGGAGTTCTTCATCACGGGCATCCCGCCGAAGCCGGCCCGTGAGGAGCATGTGACCATCACCTTCGAGATCGACCGGCAGAACCTGCTGAAAGTTCGTGCGACCAGCTCCAGCTCGACAGGCGAATTGGATATACAGCGCTCTTGACGCTCTTAACTTGGAAAGGGAGTGACACCGCGACATGACCGACCAGATGGTATCCCTACTCGAACGTCTCGACGAGGTGGAGAGACGCTTTGAAGGGCTGGAGAGCCGTTTTGAAAAGTATGGCGGCGATATCAATACGCGGGTGAACGGCTACCAGCAGCATCTGGATCAACTGGTCGCCTGGGTGGAAGAGATCAAGCTCTGGGCGGTGAATTCCATCGATGTCTGCCTGAACCGGGTCGCGGCATTGGAGAGCCAGATGCAGGGGCTGGAAGCCTCCACGCACAGCCAAAATGGAGCGTCTCCACTGCCAAGCGAGGTGGCTTCGCTAACGGGAGAGGGCATCGAAGCCGAAGCGCCCACGGAGGGAGTGTCGGAAGGAGAGGCAGCGGGACTGGCAGCACTGCGTGAGGAACTGCTGGAACGGCTGGAGGCGCTGGAGCGACGGATCGGAGGAGAGACGGCCCGGGAGCCCATCGAGGAGCCGCCGGCTGCGCCCTCGCCGTCGGAATCCGCGCTGATCCCAGTCGAACTCTCTGCAGAACCGCTTCTGGAAGAGAGTACGGCAGAAGCAGTCGATACCGTATCGGAAGGCGCCGAAAGAACGGAGCCGTTCTCTCCCATGGAAGAGGAGGCGGAGGCTGCAGATCACGCGGCCTTGGAGCCAGGAGGCGGATCGCTGCTTCCGGTGGAAGCGCCGCCCTCCATGCTGGACGTCTCTGTCCTGACGGAGGAGGCGTTGGCGCGGGAGGAAGCGGAGCGGGTTGAGGATGTCCATGCTCTGGAGGCCAGCCGCGCCGAATTGGAGCATTGGGGCGAGATGTGCCGGCGCCTTCAGGAGGGAATAGCCGCAGCACAAGAGCGCGCCGGGGCAATCCTGGCGGCCTCCGCAGAGGCTAAGGAGGCCTTGCCCGCGCCAATTCAGGAGCGGCTGGAGGGGCGCCAGCGGGGCCTGGAGCTGATCGGTAAGATGCTGGCGCGGCTGCTCGAAAAGCCAACCCTGGACGTTCCGGAGAGCGCGCCGCCGGAACTTCCCGTTGTCTCTCAGGAAGAGTGGATGGCTCTGCTGGCCTCGGAGACGGAGGAGGCTACGGCGCGGAAGCGGATCGAAGCGCAACTACGCCGTGTGGGCACGGAGCGGTTCCGCGCGGTGGCCGAGTACCGCGCGCTGACGGAGGGGACGCGGCGACGCTTCAAGGACTTCCTGACACGGCAGGCGTTTCCGGTGTTGGATGGTGTGGACGATGGCGAACGCCACTCCGCGGAACTACAAACGCAGTTTCTGGAGGAGGACGTGACCATTCAGGAGGCGCTGTCCCGCTGGATGCAGTCGTATCCGGACCTGCGTGCCCTCCTGCACGAGACTCTGGCACAGGTGAGCGTGATTCCGATGGCCGTTCAGACCGGCGAAGAGGTGGACTATGAGCGGCATGAGCCGTTCGATACCGAACCGGACGAGAACCTGCCGAACGAACACGTGAAGTCGCTGGTTCGGAATGGATATGAGTATCGGAACGCAGACGAAACGCTGCTGTTACGTCCCGCACAGGTGATCGTTGTGAAGAATTAGAATGCGCAGGGGCATTCGGTTTCGGCCAGATAGCTGTTTTTGCGTCCGGTAGGACGCTCAGCCGAAGGCTATGTAGACGGGTACGTTCTGTGCCCGGCTTGGAGGAGGCTGGACTTGGCGGAGGATAACACGCTGAACCCGGTTCTGGGGATCGATCTGGGAACGACTTTCAGCGCGATTGCACGGTGGAATGGCAGGGGGCCGGAGCACTATCAGATGAAGACCGGGGAGGATACGCTCCAGTCGGTGGTCTTCTATAACCCGGAGCGGGATGAGCTGCTGGTGGGGCAACTGGCGTATAACCGGGGGCTGCGTGCGCCGGAAAACATGGTGATGGGCGTCAAGCGCATGATGGATGATGGACGCCAGGAGATCGTCATCGGCGGAAAGACCTTTACGCCTATCGAGCTCTCAGCCCGCATCCTGGAGCGGCTCTATCGAGATGTGCAGGAGAAGTACCCCAAGGACCCGCAGGGCCGCCCGCTGCTCCAGACACGCGGCACCATCGTGACGGTGCCCTACTACTTCAAAGCGCACCAGTGCGAAAATACCCGGTTGGCGGCGGAGCAGGCGAACATCGACTGCATCGGCATTATTCAGGAGCCGATAGCCGCCTCGCTCTCCTATGCCTGGAAACTGGCGATGGAGAACGAGAACCGGGATGTCAAAGAGAAGATCCTGGTCTTCGACCTGGGCGGCGGCACGTTCGATCTTACCCTCTTCGATCTGTACCACACACGCGATAAGCTGACGTTCGAGGTGCTGGCCACCGGCGGCGACGACCGTCTGGGCGGCATGGACTTCGACGAGTGCCTGGTGAAACTGCTCCTCGAAAAGGGCAATCTGACCCTGGAGGGCCTGCCGGAGCAGGAGCAGCGCAGGGCCCGCCAGAAGCTGATCACCCAGGCCATCGAGGCCAAGATCACTCTGTCGGCCACGGAGCATACTTATGTGACGGTAGCCGATGTGTTGCCGGGACAGCATATCGAGACCGAAGTGACGCGCGCCGAGTTTGAGACGGTCATCGAGCGCTATACTACTGAGATCCAGTACCTGCTCGAATCGCTCTGGGCGACGGCCAATGTCAAGCCGTCGGAGGTGGATCGCGCTATCCTGGTCGGCGGGTCCAGCAAGATCCCGCGCATGCGGGAGATCCTGTTCAGTGCATTGGGCGGCGACAAGGTCTGGGCCGACATCAATCCCTCTCTCTGTGTGGCGGAGGGAGCGGCGATGTTCGCCGCCTATAAGGACAACCGCAGAGTCTTCGACCGCGACATCGAGATCAAGACGCGCACCTCGCACGCGCTGGGGATCGAGATTACGGGCGGACAGTTCTATATCATGATCCCGGCGAACCGGAAGACGCCCTGCAGCCATCCGCAGACGTTCACGACCAATGCGGATGACGTGACCTCGCTTGAGATCAAGGTCTATCAGGGCTCGGCGAAACTGGTCAAGGACAACACATGGATCGGCACGCTGGAGATCCCCAACCTGCCTCCGCGCCCCAAGGGGAAACTCGATATCAACGTGTTATTCAAGGTGAGCGAGGAGCAGATGCTCTCGGTGACGGTCGAGGCCGAGGGAATGCGGAAGACCGCCGTCTTAAAATTCAACTGACCCATAGGAATAGGGAGAAGACCCTCGATGCCCTGGCCAACGCCGGATGCCTATCACGAAGCCGTTCAAAATCCTCATTCCTGCTTTTTCGACCCGGAGTTGAAGGCAGGAAGCGTCGCCACAAACGCTATGGGCCTGCCCCGTGTCGTGTCTGGACAGTTTGCCAGTGTCTATGAAGTACAGGCAGGCGGCAGGCGTTGGGCCGTGCGTTGCTTTCTCCACCCCATCACCGATCAACAAGAGCGTTACAACCTCGTTAGTCGGCATCTGGCCGGATTGTGGTTGCCACCTTTGGTCGGGTTCGAGTATCAAGAACAGGGCATTCGCGTTCAGGGGCAGACCTATCCGGTTGTCAAGATGGAGTGGGTCGAGGGAGAAACGTTATCTGCTTATATCGCCCGTAATCTCTCCGATGCGAAGGCTTTGTTAGCTCTGGCGGCGCAGTGGCGCGGTGTGGTCAACAGTCTCCGCGGCTGCCGTATGGCGCACGGCGACCTGCAGCATAGCAACATCCTGGTCACGTCACAGGGCCATATCAAACTCGTGGACTACGACGCTATGTTCGTTCCCTCTCTGCGCGGCAAACCTAGCCCAGAACTCGGCCATGCCAACTACCAGCACCCACGCCGTACTGCCACGGATTATGACGACCCTCTGGATAACTTCTCCGCCCTTATCATCTATCTGAGCCTGCGGGCTTTAGCGGCAGAACCTGCCCTCTGGCAGTCCTTCCATTCCGGTGAAAACCTCATCCTCTCCGCCCCCGATTTGAAGGCACCCGCAACTTCCGCTGCTTTCACTCGTTTGCAACTCAGTCTCGACCCTGGCTTACCTGCACTCACCTTCGCCCTGACGATGGCTTGTATGGGACCCCCTGTGCAAACGCCTGAGTTCGAGACTGTGGTAGCCGCTGCTCCTGCTGCTGTGCTGCTCGGAGCCTCTCTAACGCGTTCCATGCCACCGCAATCGCAAACCGAAACCCGTCTGCCCACTCAAACACAAGACACTGTTATTCCGTCCGTATCCTCTACTCCAGTACCGGGCGCAACAAAAATCAATCCGAAAGATGGCGCAACCCTCCTCTACATTCCTGCCGGTGACTTCCTGATGGGTGACGACGACAGAAAAAACAATCCGCGCCGCACCATCACTCTTGATGGCTTCTGGATCTACAAAACTCCGGTAACGGTGACGCAGTATCATCAGTTATGCACTCAAACGAACCGCAAAATGCCTGAAGCGCCTTCGTGGGATTGGAAGGATGACCATCCTGTCGTCAACGTGCGTTGGAATGATGCCACCGCCTATTGTGAGTGGGCAGGCGTGAAGTTGCCTTCCGAAGCACAATGGGAGAAGGCGGCACGGGGAACCGATGGAAGACAATATCCCTGGGGCAACGATTGGGACGCCAACAAGTGCCAGTGTTCCAACAAGCAGGTTGCTGATGCGAAGGGAACGGCTCCCGTGGGAAGTTACCTGCAGGGAGCCAGTCCTTACGGCGTGCTGGATATGGCGGGGAATGTGTGGGAGTGGTGTTCCGACTGGTATCCGACCAGGCCGGAACAAGGAGAGTACCGCGTCCGGCGGGGCGGTGCGTGGAACTGCGGTGCCCCACACGCCTTACGCGTGGTGTACAGTGACGCGTATCGGCCCGAGAACGGGAGCGACATTATCGGGTTCAGGTGTGTATTGCGTGCGGAATTTTGAAATCAGGCCGTGAACGACCGTGGCCGAGTCGTAAACGACCCGTCTATAGGGCCTTCGGCCAACCGGTCTGCGACCGGGAAGACAAATCAGGAGGTGTGATATGATGACGCAGAGTAAAGTGGAAGTCTACATCCATTGCGTATAGGCAACATACCAACGCCTTCCGTTGATGACGCCGGAAATCGAGCGTGCCGTCTACCGATGTATCGAGAACGAAGCGCAACGGTTACGTTGTCGCGTCCTGGCGGTCAATGGAATGCCCGATCATGTGCATATTTGTGTCAAAATTCCCTCTCGTCTCGATATTGCTCGCCTGATGAATCAAGTCAAAGGCGTTTCGTCTCATTTTATCCATGAATGCCTGCCCGGAAACGAAGGCTTTGCATGGCAAGACGGGTCGTTCACGACTCGGCTCCGGCCGTTCACGGCCCTGTTAAGATCAGCATAAGGCGTTACCACAATGAGGAAGAACATCGAGAAGGGAGACCTGATCTACGGCGACTACGTAGTGACCGAACTTGTGCGAGAGAACCCGGTCTATCAGTGGGTGCGTGCCCTGGAGCGGAGGACCGGGCGTACGGTCGTGATCCAACTGCTCCGCGCGGATGCGCCCTCGCTTCCCATCGCCGCCTTGCTGGACTATTTCGATGCCGTCCAGGGGATCCGGCGGAAGGGGCTGATCGTTCCGGAGCAGGCGTTCTCGGATCGCGACTACCCGCTTCTGCTCCTCTATCCTGCGCTGACCATCGAGCCTCTGGAGGCGGCGCTGGCCCTGGCTCCCGAACGCGCCCCGGTGTTCTGGAAACAGGCGAGCGAGGCCCTCTTTATCCTCCACAATCGCTCCCTCTGCTACGGCGGCTTTACCCCGGACAGCTTCGTGCTGGTGGAGGGCAACGTGTGCCTGGCGGATTTCGGCTTCGCGCCTCTCATCGCAGCAGGGAACGCCGCCGCCATCGACGTCTGCCGCCCGTATCTGGCTCCCGAAGCGATCACGCGCCACGAGGTAACGCCCGCCGGAGATCTCTACGGCCTTACGCAGCGCATCGCAGAGTGGAAGCCGGAACTGCGGGGAACGGATTGGTATCGGCAGGGAGGGCATACCGATCCAGGCAAGCGTTTTCCCGACGCACGGGCGCTATACGATGGATTTGAGACGGCGCTGAAGCAACTTCGCTCTCCTGTCGTGCCTCCGCCGCCCGTTGCCCCCGTATCCGCCCCTCCGGATTACGACAATCATCTTGTCCCTGTCTTTCCCGTCCAGGAGGTCAACGTCATGGGGTATGCCAGTCCGGCGGAAGGGGGCCAGATCCTGGGTGTCGGGCGCTACACAGTAGGGACGACGGTGCAGGTGGAGGCGAAGGCATTTCAGGGCTGGCGCTTTTTGGAGTGGCGCGGCGATCTGAGCGGGGAACAGAGCGCCCAAGCATTGATAGCGGAGCGGGGCAAGACCGTGGTGGCTCACTTTGAGCGTATACGTAACGCTTAATAGCATTCCGGTGGAGTTTGGACCTGAAGCGAAGAAGTGGAGATGAAGCGCACGGAGTATGATCGCGTGCGTGCCGCCGAGCGTATTCGACAGAGCGGCTGGCCTTCCGATTTTGCTCAAGAGTTTGTGCGGAACCCGCCCGGCGAGCAGCAAGCCCTGGATGTATTTGAAGCTATGTCGGAAAAGATGGCATAGATCGCATTCAGTATGGCGAGGAAGCCTCGCCCCGGGCCGTGTGTCTTAGCGGAAGAGAGGCGTTTTGGAGTTCCCGTGGCGCGATAGAGGTAACCTTTCCGAATATGGGAACGTCCAATTGGGGAAGGGAGGAAAGCCATGAAGATGCTTTGCCTGGGGCTGATTGCAGGGTTATTCTGCCTATTGTCAGTGAGGAGTGGAGCGGACCTGGTGGGATACTTCGATAACCTGGATGCCATGACCAAGAGGTCGGATCTTGTGCTGCTGATCCGGATCAAGGAGCACGTGGACCCGCAGAAGTCCTATGGCGTCAACACCAGTTTTGCGCAGAGTACGGAACTCTGTGAAGTCCTCAAAACCTTCAAGGGCGATGTCCCGGAGAATAGCGCCATCGCGATCCGCCTCTTCGATGGGGATATAGTGACGCCGGGGATGTTTCGCCCGGATCGTTTTCGCCGCGATTCCTGTTATGTGGTTTTCGTGAGCAACGGACTGCATGATAACGGCAAGGTACTGCTGAACGCGCAGGGCAACATCCAGTATTTGGGGCTGCACTATCAGGGGAGCAGCATCGAGGTCTCACCCAAGTGCGACCCCAAGACCCTGGAGGGCAAGTCGCTGAAAGAGAGCCTCCAACTTCTGATCGCAGACTATCGCAAGTACCGTGAAGAGCGCGCCAGGTACGAGGATGACTTCTTTGAGAAACTGCTTCAGGATACCGCTCAGAAACAGCCCAAACAGGACGCCGCGCAAAAGCAGCCGAAATTGGTGGAGCAGGCGGGCAAGCAGTGGGGAGAGAAGATCGCGCAGGTGAAGCCGGGGATGCGTCGCAGCGAGGTGGAGAAGCTGCTGCCGCGCAGCCGGTCCATGGTCTATGAGACGTTTATTCAGGGGGGCAGTCAGGTGGTCGCCTATTGGCTGGACCCACACTGGAAGGTGCGGATCGCTTATGATTATACCGGCATCCCGCGCAATGCCGAGGGAAAAGCGCTGAGCTATGAGAGCGCGGACAACCGCGTGCTCAACACGCCGACATTGATCCAGGAGGAGGCGCCCTCTCTCCCGACAACATTCACGATCCGAGGTGAGAAATAGGGACATCACTTCTCAGTGTTCAAGCTGGCAAAAGGAGATCCGAAAATGACGCTGGAGCAGTTCTGGCAAGTGAAGAAGTGCCTGGCGGTCTGGGAATCGGACACATAGCCACAATCGGATAACGGGAATTTTCAAGTCAAGGTCTCCGTACCTTGACTTTTTTTGGCAAGTGGGCTATAATACTTCCAAAGAACTTTGTGCAGCAAAGTAAACATGAGCGTATCCCTCACACCCACACAACATCAACAAGAGTATCAAGAAGCTCCCAAAGCTCCGCCGGAAGCGCTCTCCTGGACGCGTTTGCTCTGGTGGACCGCCTTCGCGACGGCCTTCGGCTATGTGGAGGCGGCGGTGGTCATGTATCTGCGCCGGATGTCGGGAATGCTGCCAGGTCTGGACTACCCGGCGATCTGGGCGCTTCGGGGGCTGCCCTTCGATTCCGCGCACATCCTGGAACTCCTGCGGCGCGAGGGCGTTCTGGCGGCGGAATTGGGACGGGAAGTCGCTACCCTGCTGTTGCTGTTCGGGGCGGCGTGGGGCGCGGGGCGAACCCTGCGCGAGAAGTGGGGGATCTTCGCCCTTACCTTCGCGGTCTGGGATCTGACCTACTATGTCTGGCTGGCGCTGCTTACGGGCTTTCCGCGCAGCCTTGCCGCGACCGACATCTACTACCTGATCCCCGTCGCATGGTATGGTCCGGTCTGGTTCCCGGTCTGTTGCTTTATGCCCGCGACGATCTTCCTGGCGCTCCGGCTATTGCGAACCCCGAGCAAGGGAAAGCGCGTCCCTTTGAATAAGACGGTTCCCGAATCTACCAACGTCCCTGCGTATCCACCGGGGGATGAGGAGCAGCAACGATGAACGAAAGCACAAAACGCGGTTTCAGCATTCTGGGTGTGGCGCTCGTGCTGGGGATCCTGGCCGACTGCCTGCTCAAAGTCATTCCCTGGGGATTGAACCTGCTGCTCTGGGTCGGTGCGCTCGTAGTGGGCCTCTTCGCTCTTGCCCGCTGGCAGCGTATCGCCCTGGAGGGGGAAGGTCGCTGGCTCCTTCCGCTGGTGCTGTTCTGCGCCATCGGCGTCGCCTGGCGCGATTCGACGACGCTGAAAGTCTTCGATGTCTTTGCCCTACTCATCGCGCTCGGGTTGGCCGCCGTGCGCTCCCGCACCGGTCAGATACGCCTGGCCGGGATCGCCGACTATCTGCTTGGGCTCTTCTTTGCCGGGTTGAATGCGGCGTTCGGTACGATCCTGCTGGTGTTCAAGGACATTCATTGGCGAGAGATGCCCTGCGCCAGGTGGATGACGCATACCAGGGCGATCCTGCGCGGTCTGTTGATCGCCGTGCCCCTCCTCTTTATTTTCGGCGGCCTGTTCATGGCGGCGGATGCCGGCTTTGAACAGACCGTACATCGCATTTTCCGCCTGGATACCGACGCGATCATCCAGAACGCGTTTGTGATCGGTTTTTGGACCTGGATCGTCGGGGGCATCCTCCGTCGTCTGCTCCAGCCGGAAGAGATGATCAAAACGAGCGTTCCGACTACGCTGAACAAGCCCGCGCTCGGCATGGTGGAGGCCGGGCTGGTGCTGGGCCTGCTCAATGCGCTGTTCCTGGCCTTCGTCTGCAGTCAGTTGCCTTACTTCTTCGGCGGGCAGGCCCACGTGATGGCGATCCGAGGCCTGACGTCCGCCGACTATGCCCGGCGCGGTTTCTTTGAACTCGTCACGGTCGCGGTGCTCGTCTTGCCGATGCTGCTCTTTGCCGACTGGCTGCTCAAGAAGGATGCAAAAAGGGATGTGCAGCTCTTCCGCGCCCTCGCCGGGACGCTGATCCTGCTACTGTTTGTGATTATGGCCTCCGCGCTCCAGCGGATGTGGCTCTACTCCATCGGCTACGGCTTTACGGAGCTGCGCTTCTACACCACAGCGTTTATGGGTTGGCTGGCTATCGTCTTTGTCTGGTTTGCCCTGACGGTCCTGCGAGGGCAGCGCCAACGCTTTATCTTCGGCGCGATGGTATCCGGGTTTGCGACGCTGGCCCTGCTCCATGTGATGAACCCCGACGGCTTCATTGTCCGGGCCAACGTCGCGCGTATCCGTAGCGGGCGCGTCTTCGACGCCGGATACGCCGCACAACTCAGCGCGGACGCCGTCCCGGACCTGCTCAAAGCCCTGCCTCACCTCAGCCCGGACGAGCGCGCTCATGTCGTGGAGACCCTGGAGAAGAGCGACGCTAACCAATCTTCGGACTGGTGCACCTGGAGCGTCAGTCGCGCGATGGCGCGTCACGCTCTGGGCCAGGCGTCGGCATTGCGATAGGGGATAGATCTTTCCAAAAGGCCAACCAGAAGGGAAAAGTCGGAAGGCTCCTCTTTCATGCATCCTCCTGGCGCGCATTGATCAGGAAGGTGGACGTCGCTTCAAAATACTGACGCATGGGAGAGCGTATCGGCTCTTCGATCCCGACCTCATCGAGGGCCGCGAGCATGTGGGTGAGCCAGGCATCGCGCTCCGCCTGCCCGATGCGGAAGGGGATATGGCGCATACGCAGGCGGGGATGGCCCCTCCGGGCGTTGTACTCCGCAGGACCGCCGAAATACTGCGCCAGAAACAGCGCCAGTTTCTCGGCGGCCTCTTCCAGGCTTTCGGGGTAGAGGGGGCGCAGCAGCGGATCGGCCTCCACCCGGCGATAAAACGCGGCTGCCAGCAGATGGAATGTCTCCATCCCTCCGACAACCTCAAAAATAGATCTCTCAACCATCAATGTTGTTTTGTCTCTCTTCTGTGCTCAGTGTAGAGTTGGGTCCGCGCTGACACGGACCAGCAGTTTGCCTACGTTCCGTCCCGAAAAGAGGCCCAGGAATGCCTCGGGAGCACTCTCAAACCCCTCCACGATGTCCTCTTTATAGCGCACTTTTCCCTCTCGTAGCCACTGGCCCATCTCGCTCAGGAAAGCTTCGTGCAGGTGCCACCAGTCGCTGACCAGAAAGCCCTGGATCAAGGCGCGTTTTATCAGGAGGGGCAGGAGGTTCGGGCCATGAGGACGCGTGGTCGCATTGTACTGCGAAATCAGGCCGACCAGAGGGATGCGGGCGTGCAGGTTGATCTGCCCCAGCACCGCCTCCAGGATCGGCCCGGCGGTGTTATCGTAATAGATGTCGATGCCATTCGGGCAGGTAGCCTTGAGTGCCGCTGCCAGGTCGCCCTCTTTGTAGTTGATACAGGCGTCGAAGCCGAGCGTCTCCGTGACGAGGCGGCACTTCTCCTCCGTACCCGCCAGGCCCACGGCGCGGCAGCCCTTGATCTTTGCGATCTGGCCGACGACCGAGCCGACCGCGCCTGCCGCCGCCGAGACCACCACAGTCTCGCCGGGCTGCGGACGCCCGATCTCCAGCAGCGCCGCATAGGCGGTGAGGCCGGGCATCCCCAGCACTCCCAGGGCATAGGAGAGGGGAGCCTGCGCGGGATCGAGCTTGCGCAACTCCTTCCCGTCGGAAAGGCCATACTCCTGCCAGCCGTCGTAACCCAGCACAAAATCCCCTTCCTCATAGTGTGGGTTGCGCGAGGCGATCACCTGGCTGACCGTGCTGCCGACCATCACCGCACCCAGTTCGGTGGAGGCGGCATAGGATGGGCCGGCGCTCATGCGGCCTCGCATATAGGGATCGAGCGACAGGTAGATCGTACGGCGCAGCACCTCGTCGTCCGAGAGCGCTGGAATGGGCGCGGCCTGAAGTTCAAAGTCCGAGGTCTTCGGTTCGCCTATCGGGCGACTATGGAGGACTATGCGACGATTGAGGGTGGATGCGGGAGCCTGTTCGGACATGGACGTCTCCTTCTGGACGATAGGATCGCTTTCCTTACGTCTCAGGCCCCGCAAGAGTTTCTAAAAGGGCGTGGGATCTATGGAAGCGGCTACACGGTGCGCTCCCATTCGATGGGATCTCCAAAGCCCAGGCCTGAAATGCCCATGCCTTCCATTACTTTGAGCGCGGTCAGGCGGCGGTAGGCCGAGTAGGTGACCACGTGGGCGATCATGCCGCCGTAGGTGAAGGTCTCTGCGGGAACGCAGAGCGCGTCCACAAAGGTCTCATCCCACTTGCTCTCGGTGCGAACTTCATTGACCATCTCTTTGAAGGCCGCGAAAGAGGTCTCCATGCGCGTCAGCATACCGGCGAGAGTGGTGTCCTGGTTGCCGGGCATTTCATCGCCCCGCAGCGCCGCCACCCAGACCTCCTTGGTCCCGACGAGTTTATCGAGGATGGAGCGGAGCGTGCCCTGCGGCGATTCGAAGGGGAGCGGTTGTGAGGGCATCTGCAGCGGCGCATCGAGCTGTGCGTCGGTCAGTTCCCTGGCGCGCTCCAACAGGCGGCGGGTGAGCCAGGCGTCGTGTTCCATAAGGCGGGTGGTCAGGTCCATGGGGATGGTTCCTTTCTCACGCAACGAGGTGATCCCCCGGCGTGTCGGGTCGAAATGGATGCCGTTGACCGCAGGCAGGCGATACTCCGAGGGCGCGATGCGCCGAAAGTGGCTTGGCGACACGGTATAGGCACGGCGAAAGGCGCGGGAGAACCCTTCCAGGCTCTCGAACCCCGCGTCGAACGCCAGGGATGTGATGTCGGTACGCGTGTTGCTGAGGGCATGCGCGGCGCGCTCCAGGAGCAGCCGACGCCGGAACGCGCCGGGCGTCTCTCCCAACCGCCGTCGAAACTCCCTCTGAAAATGGAACCGGCTCAAACAGGCCCCAGAGGCGAGGTGCTCCCCGTCCATGCGCTCGTCCAGCGTCAACGCGATAACGTCCATCAGTCGCGTGATCGCATCCTGGAAGTTGTTTCTGTCTGCGTTCTTCACAGCCTCATTCTAACCCATCTCCGACGAATCCGCTTGACCGGGATTGCTCATTTTCGACAGGGTTTGCGGCCTGGCACGAGCGAGGCGGTAGGTGTGGTAGACTATCCTCTACGGAAACAGCATATCCTCCTTTTTCAGCAGAACGAGAGGCACAGTGAAAGAGAAAACCTGTGAGACTATGAGCAGCGCAGAGTTCGAGGCGCTGCTCGACAAGACCCAGGAAGAAGAGTTTGGCGACCTAACCACGGACCAGTTCTTTACGGCGCTCGGAAGTCTGCGTGAGGACGAGGCGCTGGAAACGCTGGAATTGGCGGCAACCGTGAAGGACGGACAACTCGTCTTCGAGGAACCGGCTCCCCTCTATGCCCATGCCAATGAGTTACGCGTGGGTGGCAAACGGATCCTCATTCGGCTCGTCGAAACAGAACAGGATGCAGCCTGACTTTAGAGGGGAGCGGCGCATCATGGGTGTACTGGCTATTGGAGACATACACGGTTGCTTGACGGCGCTGAATACGCTGCTCTCCGCCATTCCGCTTTCTTTGTCCATGCCGGGGTGTATGCTGATTACCCCTTGAGCGACCAGCCGGAGTATGTGCTGCATTGGGAGAAGTTTCGCAATCCCCCTCCGCATGTATTGGGGAAGGTGATGGTGTGCGGACATACCAGCCAGAAGAGCGGCTTACCCTTTGATATCGGCCATGCGATCTGCATTGATACCTGGGTTTATGGGGAGGGATGGCTTACCTGCCTGGAGGTGAGCCGAGGGTTGCTCTGGCAAGCCAATCAGGCAGGCGAACTGCGACAGTTGTGGCTGGACGAATTGCTGACAGGGTAGATTTGTGAGAAAGTCTGGTCTCACTTAGGGTGGCCAGGAGCGTCCCTGCAGTTCCGCCAGATAGCGGGGTTCGCTCTGCAGGATCCGGTCCAGGGCGGAATTGGCCTGGGCCTCCTTCTGCAGTGTGACGAAGAGCGTCGCTCCATAGACCGCCATCAGGATCAGCGCCGCCGCCAGGCCGCCGGTACGCAAGCCGGAAGCCACCACCGAACCCGGCTCCTTCGAGCGCACCAGGCGCAGGAAGCCGAGGATCAACAGTGCCAGCAGCGGCCCCATCAGGGACAGGCCGAGGACGCTCGCCTTCATGATAGGAACGGAAGAGCGCAGCATATCCTGGAAGGAAGTGGGGGACGTATCCGTTCCGGATAGGTTCTGGACGACGCTATGGAAGGCCATGAATGCCTCCACCCAATGGGTGAACGGTCCGGCCAGCGCCAGGATGACAAAGACGCTGAAGAGCATGAGTGCGACCATCAGAGGGGTATTCCCCGTATCTCGACGCAATGCCGTCAGGAGCAGCATGGCGCCTCCCAGGATCAGCAACTCCAGCGCGTTGATCAGAAGGAGCATGTTCAGCGTCCACTGCTGGAACAGCCCCTCCAACTGCTTACCCCCCAGAATAGACTGCGTCATGCCCGCTTCCAACACCGCCCTGGTCTTCGGGCCGGCATCCAGCTCCTGCTGCGCCCAATCCGACTCCGGAGCATGGCCGATCTTACGCAGGTAGGCAACATAGGCATCGCGGCGCATGGCCGGTCGCTGTTCCGAGGGAACCTTATCGTAGGAGGTCAGGACGCCGCCGGGACGCGTGGTCATGATGGCGGTGCAGGTGGGAGCAGGCGTAGCGCAGGATATGTGCTGAGAGCGTGGAGCGATGCTCCGGAAAACGCGCCTTCAGGGCGCGGAGCGGAGCAAGGCGGGCAGTGTAAAAGTTCTCGGCGGGTGTGTCGGGAGGAGGATAGTACGCGAGGGCGGCGGCAAGCTGGATGTCATAATCGCCGGGGTTGCGTTGGATCGTCTCCTGGCGGGCGCGCTCCACTCCCCTCAGGTCCGCAGTGTAGGGAAATTCCTTGACGCCCAGGTCCTTCAGCAGGACCACATAGTCGTTGGGCATCACAAACAGCCGCACGGATTGATTTGCGGCGATCCAGTGCGTCATCGGCAAGATCAGCAGCGCCAGAAACAGCAGCAGCGTTCCGCCCAGGAGCCAGTAGGAGGCGGGATGCGGCCTGGGAGTATCCATCATTTCTCTCCTTATCGCCCATCCGGGGGCGAGGGGCAGACGTGGGTCGCGAACGAAAAGATAGGTGTTGCCATCCAGAATACGGGCATTTCGAGCGCTCGGTTTACCTATTTTCAGGGCAAACGCGTCGTCGGTTTAGCCGACTGTGACCGTGAGCGCTTTTGTGGTGTCGTTGCCCAGAATGTCGATGACCTGGACGAGGATACAATAGGTCCCCGGCTCGGGATAGGTATGGGCGCTCTGTTTCTGCAGGGCGCGCTGCTTGCGGGGGCGATACGCTTGCCACTGAGGGTGGAGGGTGTCGCTCCGATTGTCCCAGTCTATCGCCCAGTAGTCCACCCACTGCTCCCAGTGCGTAATGGCCTTTCGGATGTCGGAGGGGGCGTCGTCGGGGTGGGGAACGAAGTCGCTCAGGCAGACCGTCACGCTCCTGCCGCTGACCCTCGTCTCGATGCGGAGGGCGGGCAGGGCATAGAAGTGGATGTCGCCCTGCGCGACCGCCCTCTGCTCCAGCACCTCGCGGGGAATACGGACCAGCCGCAGGTCTATTCCGGCGCGTTCAGCCTGCTGCCGGGTTGTCTCCTCCCGTTCCAGGGCGAAATCCCAGCCCAGCACATCCACGCCGGGCGCGGGGGAAACCTCTTCACCGCTGCCGATTGCCCGCCGGCACTCCCGGAGGATCTGCATGACGTCGCCCATCGAGACCGCCGCGTCCACGCCGCCGACATGAACGTATCTTCCCTGCTTCACCCCATGCAGCCAGGCAGAGCCGGGGAGGGGGCGGGCGCGATAGAGCTGGAGGAGGAAGTCCCGATAGCGCTGCGTAGGTTCGGCGTGGGCACCGAACGCGGCCTGCGCCCACGCCTGCCGCTCGTATCGGCCCAGGTTCTGCACGACAAACGGCTTCCCATTTTCGATGGCGAGGAGGCGCTTACGGGCGGTATGAATGGCGAAGCGCCCGAGGTCGCAGGCGATCCAGCGCCTGCCGAGTTTCTCCGCGACCGCCGCCGTCGTGCCGGAACCGCAGAAGCAGTCCAGTACGAGGTC
>DATGIG010000384.1:0-17801 GCA_035295825.1 Chthonomonadaceae bacterium
CCGATACGAGAGCCGGGGTGAGAAGCGTGCTCTCATCTGTCGTGGATGTCTGGGTGAAGTTGCCGATGGAGGGGTCGTACAAGCGCGGCTGATAGTCGTAGAAGCCGCTATCGCGATCCAGACGTCGCCCGTTGAAAGTGATGTCGTTCGAGACGGTCTCCGATAGGGAGCGGATCGTTCCCCAGGAGTCGTAATCGTAGGAGTTGCGCACGGTTTGAGAGGCGTCTACCACCTGGCGCACAGAGTCGGAATCGTAGAGGTAGTCGTACCGGGTGTTGCCCACATACTCCGCAAGATGGCGACCCCCGTCCATCGGATCGTTCAGATACGATGTACTCGGTGTGCCGTTGCTATTGGATTGCGTCTCGACCTGCCGGTCATCGTAGGTATAGTTGGTGACGATGCCTAGACGATCTGTGGACTGTATCAGAAGAGACCCAGCGATACCCGTACCATAGACGGAGGTGTCCATCGTCCCATCGTTGTAAGTGATCATGGTCGTTCGGTTCCGGGCATCGTAGGCATACTGGGCAGACCTGCCATGCGGTTCGGAGACCATGGTGACCCGACTGCCGTTGGCATTGTAGCCATAAGTGGTCGTTGAGGCTCCGGTCGTCTGTTGGGTCAGGTTGTTGTCGCGATCGTACAGCGATTGCGTGATCACGCCATTGGCATTTTCCGTAGTCCGATTGCCCACGCCATCGTAGCCGAATTGATTGTCGTAATTGTTGCTGCCTCCGGTGCGCTGCTCTTCGATCAGGCGGTTGTCGGCGTCGTAGAAGGTGTTGATCTGTTCGCCGGTAACCAGCGTCGTGCCGATGCGATTGTTCGATCCGTCGTACTGGTAAGCGAAGCTGCTGAGGATGGTATTATCGGAGCGGCGGTTGGTGACCGACGTCAGCCGATTGGCGGTATCGTAGGCGTAGAGGGTGGTATTGAAGTTGGGGCGAATGACGCCCAAGCGTCGCCCTCCTTTATCGTAGGCGAAGCGATATACATCCGCGTTGCGGGTGATGCTCAACAGGTGGCCGGCGCGATCATAGGCATAGGAGGTGCCGGCCCCCGTCGAATCGGTCATCTGGATCCGCCGGCCCAGGCCGTCGTATGCGTAGGTCGTGGTTTTATTCAGTAGGTTGTCCGTATCTTGAAGCAGCCGGTTGTTGGCATCGTAGGAGTAGCTGCGATCTGTGTTGGGATCGGTGATGTGGGTGAGGTTGTGGTTGGCATCGTAGGTGCGTGTCATAGTGGTTCCATCGCTGTAAGTCGTCTGCACGATGGCGCCGGGATAACCGGGAGATCCTGAAGAGATAGAAGTGTAGGAGGTGTTTGCAGTATTCCCCACGCCATCTATGGATTCTGTGGTCCTGCCGATCCCGTCGTAGAAGGTGGTCGAAGTGTTGCCCAGAGGATCGGTTCTTTGTATGGAAGAGCCGTCCGAGAACTCATTATAGGTGTAGAGCGTGGAGAAGTGGTTGGCGTCTTCTCGCGAAGTCTGTTCTCCGAACCCGTTGTAAGCGTAGCTAATCGTATTCCCGAGTGGGTCCGTGCTGGTAGTCAGGTGGCCGGTGGCATCATATTGAAAGGTGGTGGTATTGTTGCGCGGGTCGGTCGCCGTGAGCACATGGTTGAACGTCGGCTCATAGGTATATGTGGTCGTATGTCCCATGGGATCCGTGCGCGACAGCAGATTGCCGTTGCCATCGTAAGCGTAGCGCGTCTGGTTGGCGTTGGCATCGGTAAGGTTGGTGAGGTTCCCGTTGCCATCATAGGCTATGGATTCGTTGTTTCCGTTCGGATCGGTGATCTGCTGGATCCGCCGATTGTTGTCGTAGAGATACCTGGTCACCGAGGAGGTCGAAGCGTCTATCCGGTCCGTGACGGTCGTAGCGTGCGCAATGGTGTCGTAAGCAAACGAATGACTGCTCACCAGCACATGAGCCAGCGAGGAGCGGCTGACATTGCTTACGGAGCCATGCGGACCGGAGTATTGGATGGTGGTGATCCCAAGCGCATCCGTCATACTGGTGATCCGATTGGATGCGTCATAGGCGTACGTGGTGGCTGCTCCCACGGCGTCGGTATAGCCGATCTGGTTGCCAGTGCCGTCGTAGGCGTACTGCACCATGCGTGCGGGGCTGGTATTGGGATCCGTGATGCTGGTGACGTGGCTCCCCGTGTACTGGAGGGTGACGCTGCGCCCCAGGGCATTGGTGATAGTGGTCAGATTGCCCGACGCGTCGTAGGCGAAGGTCAGAGCATTCCCGTCCGGATCTTGCATCTGCTGGATATTGGCCGATGCGTTTTGCGCCGGGAGGGCAAACAGATACTGCGTATGCTCCTTTGTTGTCAGGAGGAGTTGATTGCCTCCCACCTGCTGTAGGGTCGCAAATACCCCTTCGTTGAGAGGAGTGTAGCTCCCTCCGTTGGGCTGGAAGGGATCGCGGCGCCCGTCTCCCCACTGGACGATGATGGTGTCATCGGATTTGCGCCGCACGGAGATCTGGTAGCTGAAGCGCCAGCCATTCCCGAAACCGGTGTCCATGTTGGCGCTGTCGGCGTTGTAGGTGAGGGAGATCGCGATAGGCAGTCCCCGTCCGGCCAGATACAGATCGAGGCGAGGATAGGCGAGATTGCCCAGGAAGGTATTGACTTTGACGCCTCCAGGGCAATCGAGAGTGATCCAGGAGACCCGGCCCGCTATCGAGGTTCCGGGGGAAGACAGGGCGTGTGCGACGGGTTGCAGCGCCACAAGGTGGATGATCAGGAGTGTGGCGAAAGACGCCATGAAACGAACAAACCGGGAACGGCGTGACATGATACGAACTACCTCCCTTTCTGATATATGCCTTCCTCACAGCGACCGCTGCGCTCGCTTGGGCGGAAGCGGATGCAGCGGCGGCTATGCGGAACGAACAGGCACAGTATAGAAAGGGGGCCTTACGAAATTCTTAAGAAATCCTTTAGAACGCTCGGACGGTAAAAAAAATTATTTGCTCTCGTCCTCCTCCGCGTCTTCCGCCGGGCCGATAGAGGCGAGTGTCAGCGCCGATTCATCCAGCACCTTGGCGGCAATGGCGGCGATGCTCTCATGGGAGACCGCCTCGTATTCGCGGAGCACCTCCTCCATGGGGATGACACGCCCATAGGAGAGGAGGGATTCACCGTACCGGTTCATGCGGGACATCATGCTCTCCAGCCCCAGCACCAGCGCCCCGCGCACCTGGGTCTTCGCCTTGGTCAACTCATCATCGGTGAGGCCCTCGCGCTTGACCTTCTCGAATTCGGAGTGGGTCAATTCGAGGACTTGCTCGAAGGTGGTCGGGCTGGTGCCCCCATACACACAGAACAGCCCGCCGTCCTGATAGGAGCGGCTATACGAGCCGATGGCATAGGCCAGGCCGCGCTTCTCCCGAACTTCCTGAAAGAGCCGTGAACTCATGTTGCCGCCCAGGACGTTGTTCAGGATGGAGAGAGAATAGCGCTCCTTCTCCATTTTGCTGTAGGCGGTGGAACCCAGGCAGAAGTGCATCTGCTCCACATCACGCTTGGTCGTCTGCTTGCTCTGCCCGGAGGGGGAGGGGCGCGACATGGTCCGAGCAGGGCCGGTTCCGTTCATATCGCCGAGCGCCTTTGCCGTCATCTCCACCAGTGCCTCGTGCTGCAGGTTTCCGGCGGCGGCGACCACGAGGCGATCCGGGGCGTAGCGGGAGCCGATATAGCCGGTAAGGTTGGAGCGGGAGAGGCCCGAGACCGTCTCTGCCGTGCCGATGACGGATTTGCCCAACGGGTGGGAGGGCCACATAGTCTGCTCGAAGATCTCATGCACGATGTCCTCCGGCGAGTCCTCGTACATTTTGATCTCTTCCAGAACGACGCCCTTCTCGCGCTTGATCTCCTCCTCATCGTGCAGCGAATTGCGGAGCATATCGGTCAGGATATCGAGCGCCAGTGGGGTGTGTTCGGCCAGGACGCGGATCTGGTAGCAGGTCATCTCTTTGTCGGTAAAGGCATTGAGATAACCTCCCTTGGATTCGATCTCATCGGCGATCTGGCGGGCGGTGCGGCTCGGCGTCCCCTTGAACATCATGTGTTCGATGAAGTGGGAGATACCCCGAAGGGCATCCTCTTCGTCACGGGAGCCGGTCCCGACAAAGATACCGACCGAGGCCGACTGCACGTAAGGCACGGTCTCGGAGACGACGCGGACGCCGTTGGGCAGGGTGGTAAGTTGAATGTATTCAGTAGTTTGTGGTGTCATGGTACGCCTATGATACGCCGTCTATACGCGATTTCCTTCTTGAAAACAGCCTGGAATGTGCTTCCTTCGACAAAGCGCTGGTGAGACATGCAGAAAACATTATCGGACATTTAACATTCTCCAAGTTGTCGCCGCCGCCATTGCACTTTCCCGATGATCCTATTGCTTTCTAATCCTACCTGTATGGTCGCAACATGCGACCATACAGGTAGGATTATGAGGTAGATGCATTCCGTGAGCGGTGAGAGTCCTGCTATCCTGAGCGATCTTCACCCTGAGTAGCGCACCCTTCTTTGTCATGTCTCCAGCTCAGGAAGAGACGAACTGGCTACTTGGAATGGGTCCTGGGTTTGTTTGCGCCATCCCCCTGGGGTACTGGAGGCGGTGGGGTAGGTCCGCCAGGTTGCTTGCCGTTACCAGGTGAGTTATTCGTCTCTGGGTCAGTTCCAATATATATTTGGGAATCTACTTCGGCGCTGAACGAAATAATCCCGATGGTCCCGCTGGCCTTTACTGTAGTGTGGGTCCTCCAATTCAAATGGCTGGGAATGTGACGGTCGAGCCAGTTGAGGAATCTGTTGAATAAATCGCCGAGGGTACTCCAGAAGTCTTCTCCTAAAGGATCCCCCGCGCCCACGGAATGATTGTCCGTGTATATGTAGAGACTCTTCGCAGAGTTGTCGTCGCGAGGATCGATCTGGGTGAATCTTCCGATAGAGGGATCGTACATTCTGGCTCGATAGTAGTAGAGGCCGCTTTCCCGATCCGTCTGGCGTCCTGTGAATGTGTAATCATTGCCTGCTGTTTCCACCTGGGAGACGATCTTGCCCCATGCATCGTAGTCGTAACTGTTTCGGACGGTCTGTGCGGCATCCACCAAACACTGGACCGAGCGCTGGCCATCGTAGAGATAGTATAGACTTTCGGAGGACGTGAAACGCGCCAGATTCTCATCCACACCCGGTCCGAAGAGATTCTGTGCTTGGAGCGTGCCGCTTCCATCGTATTCGGCAACCGCATTCAGCCCATCGTAGACCGTCCGGATCGTTGCGGCCCCCACTGACTTTATGATGCGCTTGTCCAAGGCGTCGTAAGTGTACATCGCTGTCGTCGTAGGGGAACTGAACTGGATGAGGCGATCGCGGACATCATACGTCGAAGTGTATAGGCTCGCTCCTACGGCTTTCTGGATCTGATTTCCATCAGGGTCATAAGCATAGGTAGTCGTCGTTGCTCCCGTAGTCTCCTGGGTGAGGCGATCGCCATTGTCGTAATTGTAGGAGGTGATCACTCCATCTGCATTGGCCTGTGTGCGGTTGCCATCTGCATCGTAAGCAAAGCGATGATCGTAGTTGGAAGCGCCTCCTGTGCGGACTTCCTGAATGAGTTGGTTATGGCCGTCGTAGCCGTAAGAGATATGCTCTCCTCCTGCCAGAGATAGCCCAACGCGATTCCCTACGACATCGTATTGATAGGTGAAACTGGAGAGGATAGTGTTATCCGACCTCATGTTTGCCTGGGACAACAATCGGTCGGCATTATCGTAGGTGTAGATGGTAAAGGAGCCGTTCGGAAGGGTCAGTCTGGTACGGCGGTTGCCGTTGTCATATTCAAACAGGAACTGCTGGCCTGCACGATCCACTTGGATCAGGCGGCTGGCAAGATCGTAGCCGTAGAGGGCCTTCACGCCCTCAGGGTCAGTCATACTTACGCGATTTCCGACGCCGTTATACTGGTAGGAGATGGTCTTGGAGAGCAGGTTGTCGCTGGCTTGAAGGAGGCGGTTTTCCGCATCATAAGCGTAGGTCAGATTTGTATTCGGATCCACTGCGCTCAACACATTACCAGCGGGGTCGTACGTGAAGGTGGATTGAGTCGCATCTGGAAAGCTGACTTGCCGCAGACGATTGCGCGCGTCATAGGAATTGACGATAGTTCTATTCAGGCCATCGGTGCGGTGAATCAGGTTGCCAACCTGGTCATAATCGAAATGGGTCGTGTGGTTAAGCGGATCGGTTATGCTGGTACGATCTCCCTGGGCATCGTAGGTGAAATTGGTGGTGAAACCAAGCGGATTTCGTCGGGATACAAGCTGGCCAAAGCCATCGTATGTGTATTGGGTCGTATTGCCTAACGCATCCTGCATGAAGGTCCGATTCCCATTGCCATCGTAGCCGAATGTGGTTGTATGACTGTCAGGATCAGTGACACTGGTGATGCGATTGAAGGTATTCTCGTAAGTGAATGTGGTTGTATTCCCGAGCGCATCGGTCTGGGACAGCATATTTCCACGTGTATCGTAGGTATAGTGTGTCGTGTTCCCATTGGCGTCAGTTGCGCTCACGAGATTGCCGTCGGCATCATAAGTTCGGGTTGCAGTATGTCCGATAGGATCGGTAATGCTCGTTAACCGATCGTTCGAATCATAGTGATAGGAGGTCAGAGCTGTATGCGTGCTGTCAATCATGTCTCTGACGGACATGGTATTCGTCGCACTGTTAAACAGGAATGATCTCTGACTCAGGAGTGTGTTTGTTGGAGTGGATCGCTTGATCGTTCCGACAGTGGAGGCGGGCGCAGCCGCCGAATAATCGATATTCGTGATACCGAGGGCATCTGTAATCTTCGTCAGACGATGCGTTGCGTCGTAGTCGTAGTGAGTCACGTTTCCGAGGGAATCGATAAAACCAACCTGATTGCCATTGGCATCATAAGCATATTGTAGGGTACGTGCTGGCGAGGTATTCGGATCAGTGAAAGTAGTCACCTTGCCGAGTGTGTAGCTAAGGGAGAGTTGTCGCCCCGACTCGTCGGTGATGGTAGTGAGTTGCTGCGAGGCGTTATAAGCGAACAGGAGGCTATTGCTGTTGGGATCGGCAATCCGAGTCACATGTCCATGGCTGGGATTGTCAAAGTAGTACTGGATGCCTTCCTGGGTAGTCACACGGAACTGGTTGGGTTGATATTGATCCAGGGTCGCAAAAACTCCCTCGTTCAGGGGAACGTATGTTCCTCCGGAGGGTTCGAAAACATCTATGCGACCGTCGCCCCAGAACACAATCACCTTCCCGTCTGCCGAACGAATATAGTTCATGCTATAGCTGAACTGCCACCCATAACCGAAAGGTCCGGTCTGACCATGTTGGCTGCTATTATAGGTTCGCTCGACCTTTATCGGGATTCCCCGCGCCGGAATCGTCAGATCCGATATGGGCAGACACAGGTTGCCAAGCAAAGTATTGACTTTAATACCGCTGGCGCCACCGGAGACTATCGCTACAGTAGATGGTCCGAGTATCGTGGTTCCTATGTAGGCAGGGTTGGTTATCGCGTAGATACAGTTTGCCGCCATGAGATTGAGCATACTGAAAATGCAGATCCAGGCGACGAAGCGGATCTTTCGGATCCTTACTTTGTACATGTCATTGTCTCCCTTCAGAGTGTCTAGTACATGACAATCCCATATACGGCGGTAGATCTCAAACCCGGTTTGAGATAGCTGGAGGGCGTTCTAACTACCGCTGTACCTCGTTGAGTCATGTATTAGTACACATCAAATATTGATGGTGTTTCTTCTTTCCGTTTTTCAGATTGACGGAACCGTTCATGGGGTCCGAGTGGGATAGGAAGACATTGCTTCCTGATTTCAAATAAATCTCCTTTCTTCTCATTCTGTGATTTGTCGTGCCTCCTGGACATTGAAGAGCCAGTCAGAAACAGAGCGTTGCCAGTCTTCACCGATATTTTTGAGAATTCTCTCCTTTGATGGACACAATGTGTGTAGCCAAAACGGGATGGGTCTGCTTCACCCTCTGATAGCGCCCCATCGAGAGTTTCCCTCCCCAAAACAAGGGGAGGGGTTGGGGCCGGTTTTGTCGAGAGCGCTTAGCGTTTCCAAATGATAGCCTAAGACCGACACGACAGCCTTCCTGCGTTTCGTCGGTGATACGTGGATCGCCTGTCGGTATGGATCTCTACACGAACGTTCATTCCTAATCTCCTATCGGTGGGCATTCGGTTGGGGAAGGCAGGATCGCCTCCGTTCTCCGATGGGTGTCGGGGGTAGTATAAAGAGGAGGGCATTACAAATCCATTACAAATCCATTAGAAATCCTTTCGCTCGAAAGCCATCCGGAAATTATAAAGACAGAAAGAAAGGCAGGAAATCTGTGGAAGAAACGGGAATGAATCCATGCGAGCAGATGTCCATGCGAGCAGACAAGGAACGGAGATCATGAACAGCCTCTGGACGATCCAACTCTTTGGTGGACTGTGTGCCTGCCGTGGGGAAGAGCGTTTCACGCATTTTAAGACCCAAAAGACGGCGAGGCTCCTCGCCTACCTCGCCTACTATCGTGACCAGACCCATCCCCGAGAAACCCTCATCGAACTGCTCTGGCCCGAAGGGTGCGACCCCGCCGACGGGCGCAATCGGCTCAACACGCAGCTCTCGCTGGTGCGCACGCTGCTGGAGCCTGCGGGAGTATCCCGTGGAGATGTTCTCTATAGCGACCATTCCCATGTGCGCCTCCAGGCCGGCATGCTCACTTCGGATGTCGCCGAGTTTGAAAGCCTGCTGGAAGCGTCCCGCCGGGTACCGGAGGGGGAGGAGCGCCTCGCCTTGCAGCAGCAGGCGCTGGCCCTCTATCGGGGCGAGTTGTTGCCCGGTTTTTATGACGGCTGGATCGTTCAGGAGCGGGTACGCCTGAATGAGTTGTCCGTGGATGCCTTGTACAAGATAGCCAAGTATCAGAGGCAGGCAGGGGAGTTGGAGGCGGCGCTGGGAACTGTCAGCCAGGCTCTGGCGCGGGACCCCTATCATGAGTTCTCCTGTCGGCTGCAGATGTGGCTGTATATCGCGCTGCGCAATCCCGCTGCTGCTCTGAAGAGCTATCAGGAGTTGGAGAAGCGCTACCGGGAGGAGTTGAGTGCGGAGCCTTCGGCAGCGACGCAGAAGCTGGCGGAGGACATTCGCCGCAATCTGCGTGAATTGGCGGAGCAGATCCGCCAGGATCCGCGCGCGGTGGTGCGGGTCGTCTCCCCCCCACGTGCCGGGGAGGGGGAGCCGGTTACGGCGAATACGGGGCGGACGGCAGAACCGGACGTCGTCCCTGCAGGCGTTAACTCCCCTCCCATGAACTTGCCGCTGAGCCTGACGCGCTTCTTCGGGCGGGAAGAGCAGACCGAGCGGTTGAAGCAGTGGCTTGTCGGGCCGGAGAAACGGCTGATCACCCTGACGGGACCGGGAGGCGCGGGGAAGACCCGCCTCGCGCTCGAAGTGGGGCGTAGCATTGCGCCGTCTCTTGGAGGCCGTGTATGGTTTGTGGACCTGGCGGCATTGCAGGATGGGCGCTTGCTGCCGTTTGCCCTGGCCAATGCGCTGAAGGCGACGCCGGCCCCGCAGTCGGACCCTCTGGAGGAGGTAGTAGAACTCCTGCGGCAGGGGCCGAGCCTGCTGGTGTTGGACAACTTCGAGCATCTGCTGAAGCTGGGGACGATCAGTGCGAAGAGCGAACGGGCCATGAATGGGGAGAGCGTTTTGTTAGTGCGCACTCTGTTGGAGAGGGTCCCCGACTTGAAATGCCTGGTGACATCTCGGCAGCCGCTGCACCTGGAGGGAGAGCAGGAGTTGAGCGTTCCTCCGCTGGCGGTGCCTCCCGACACGGAGCCTCTGGAGCGCCTCTCGGATTATGCGGGAGTGGCGCTATATGTAGATCGGGCAAAGGCGGTGCGCGCAGAGTTTGCGTTGACCCAGAACAATGCCAAGGTCGTGGCGGCTCTGTGCAGGCGGTTGGAGGGGATGCCGCTGGCGATTGAGATGGCGGCGGCATGGGCGCGGCTGCTTCCTCCGTCGCAAATGCTGGAAAAGCTGGGGTCGCGACTGGATATGCTGTTTAGCCGGCGTCGGGATCTGCCGGAGCGCCAGCAGAGTTTACGGGCGACGTTCGAGTGGAGTTACGACCTGCTGGAGCCGGAACTGCAGAGTTGCTTTGCACGCCTGGCGGTATTTCGGGGTGGTTTCAGCCTGGAGGCCGCGGAGGCGTTATGCGGCGGAGAAGCTTTGGAGTACCTGTCGGAGCTTCAGGAGCGCTCTCTGGTGCTGGAGGAGGAGACGGAAGAGGGGGGCCGCTACCGGGTTCTGGAGAGCCTGCGCGAATATGGGAGCGAGAAACTGGCGGAGAACGGAGAGCGCACGGAAGCGCAGCAACGCCATGCCGAATTCTTTCTGGGGCTGGCGGAGGAGGCGGAGCCGAGGCTGGCGGGCGTGGACCAAGTCCTCTGGCTGAGGAGGCTGGAGGCGGAGCACGATAATCTGCTGGCGGCGCTGGACTGGAGCATGAAGGCCGATCAGGGGGGAGCGGTCGGTTTGCGTCTGTGCGGGGCGTTAGCGCGGTTCTGGCAGGTTCGAGGACACTGGAAGGAGGGCCGGGCATGGTGTCTCGCGGCGCTTTCCAGGGAGGGAAGCCCAGCCGACGTGCGCTGGAGGGCCAAGGCCCTGAACGGAGCAGGTGCGCTGGCTTTACGCCAGAGCGACTATGCCGCCGCCCAGGATTACCATGCACAGGCGCAGGCGCTCTTTCGGGAGATCGGCGATCAGAGCGGTATCGCCACGGCGCTCCAGAACCTGGGGAACGTGGCAGCGTACCGAGGCGACTATGCCGCCGCCCAGGATTACCATGCGCAGGCGCAGGCGCTCTTTCGGGAGATCGGCGATCAGAGCGGTATCGCCGACGCCCTCAACAGCCTGGGCAGGATTGCGCCCTCCCCGAACGACAAGAGGATCTACTTTATGGAGAGCCTTGCGCTCCGGCGCGAGATCGGGGATCGGGTAGGCATGGCAGTCTCTCTCAACAATCTGGGCGCGATTGCGGAGGGGGAAGGCGATTATGTCGCCGCACGCGCCTACTATGATGAGAGCCTCTCCCTCAAGAGGGAGGTCGGAGATAAGCGGGGCATCGCGACTGCACTATTAAATCTGGGCCACATTGCCCACGACCAGGGAGACTACGCTGCCGCCTACGACTTCTTTGCGGGGAGCCTGTCCATCCGGCGTGAGATCGGAGACCGGCGTGGGATCGCCCATGCTTTGCACGGAATGGGGAGTGTGGCGCGCGCCCAGGGCGACTATGGTGCGGCCCGCACCTGTTTTGCGGAGAGCCTGTCTATCAGCCAGGAGATCGGGGATAAGAAGGGAATGTCGGATGCGCTGGAGGGGTTTGCGGATCTGGCGACGGCGCAGGAACAGGCGGAGCGGTCGGTATGGCTGCTGGGGGCGGTGGAGCGGCTACGGGAAGATCTCGGCGCACCCGCGACGCCGGGGGAGCGGGAGCAGTACGACCGCGTGATCGCGATGCTGCAACAGTCCCTGGACACCTCCGCCTTTGCTATGTCTTGGGAGGAGGGACGACAGATGACGCTGGACCAGGTGATCGATGTCGCGCTCCGGAAATGACGACGACCGGAAGGGATCTCCTTCCGGTCGTAATCACGTAAGGGGGTGTCAGGCGCACTTTCTCCGTCGCCAGAGCGCATAACCCAGAGGGCCGAGGGCGCTGAAACCGAACAGCATCAGGGATTGCCCTTCGGGGGCGGTGAACGCTTCCCCCTCGGGGTCCAGGTTGAAGAAGAGGGTGGATGTGCCGCCGTTGGGGATTGTGACGCTGGCTTCTCCTGACGTGGTCTGGGAGAAATTGGCGTTCGGCGGCGTCAGTCCATTGATGGAGATCGAATCCAGGATGTTCAGGGAGCCTCCCAGCGGTATATAGCAGAGTTCAAAGCTGCTGGAGACCTTGGCGTACCCATTGGGATTGGATTGGATCGTCCCGGAGATATTGCCCGTCCAATCATAGGTGACCGTAAAGAGGCTTCCGGTGTTGTTGGTGAGATCGAACCCGGCGTCCGTGACCGTTGCGGAGGAGTGGGAGAAACCCTGCGGCGCGTTTGTATTGCCCGTAATGTCTGTCGTGCCTGTCACCGTCGTGCTCGTGGTGGTCGAAGACGCATTGGTGGTGGTGGTCTGTGTACCGGATAGTTTGGTAGCCTGATTGCTCAGTCCGGTAAAGGGAGTGAAGGTGAAACCGCCTCCAGCGGGCGTGACGATGGTAAGCGATCCATCGGCATGCCCCACGTAGCTTGCCTGGCCGTAGGCAGGGAGCGCCACGGAAAGACCGCAGAGAGTTACTGCCATGAGGGAGACGACGATGTTGCGATGGCGATTCGCATAGTGCATATTAAAATCTCCTTTTTTCCGTTACTATCCGCTTCTATTATAACGGACATACGTCAAGCTGACAAGCGAAAAGGTAACTTCGACCCTATGAGACGCCTTCCACATCTGGCCTGGCCTTCACGCCATCTTGGGTAAGCGTGCAGGCTGAAGGGCGTGAACCCTCGCCAAGGGCGCTGTACGTAGTGAGATGATACAGGATAAACCTTTAGAAATACTTTAGACGTGAGGGTGGAGGATGTGCGTGATGTCTGTTCGATCCCGGGTGGCCCGTAAGGCCAGGCGCGCGCGTGTGACGCTGGTCTGCCTGCTGGCGCTGTGCCTGGCGGCGTTGGGGTGCCTGCTGCCCTTTTTCCGGCATACGGCGGCGTGGTCGCTGAGTGTTCCGGAGGAGTCCTGCGACGTGCTGGTCGTTGGCGGCAGCACGGGCGGGACCGCTGCTGCGCTGTCGGCTGCCGACGGAGGCGCAAAGGTCGTGCTGCTGGTGGAGGGGGATTGGCTCGGCGGGCAGATGACCTCACAGGGGGTGTCTACCCTCGATGAGCATAGCATGATCGAGACTTTTGGCGGCACACGCCGCTATATGGAGTTCCGGCAGCGCGTACGCGACTACTACCGGTTCCACTATCACTTAAGCGCGAGGGCGGCCTCCAACCCCTGCTTCAATCCGGGTGACTCCGGGCAGGGAGTCTTCAGTTACGAGCCGAAGGTGGGGGAGTTTGTCCTGCGCGATATGGTGCAGCTCCAGCAGGAGGCGGGACGGCTGCAGATCGTGTATCGCACGCACGCCGTCGGTGTGGAGATGGACCGTGAGGATTCCCATCGTATCGGGGCCGTGGTAGCCCAGGCTGAGAATGGGCAGCAGACGCGCTATCGGGCGCGCTATGTGCTGGATGCGACCGATCAGGGGGATCTGCTCCCGCTTTGCGGTGAGAAGGGCCGCGATTGGGTGGCCGGTTCCCAGAGCCGCAGCGATACCGGAGAGCCGGATGCGCCCCCGGAGGAGAAACCGAAGTGGGTGCAGCCCTTTACGTTTACCTGCGCCATCGATTGGTCGCCCGAGACGATGCAGACGAATATCATTCCCAAGCCGCTCAACTATGACGAGGTTCGGAGGCAGCAGGAGTACAAGATCCTGTATAGCGGGATCAGCGGCATGTTTCGTGGCCCGATCTCCTGGTGGAATTATCGCCGCTTGCTGAACCGGGCGAACTTCGACGACGCGCGGATCGTCTCCGATGTGACCATGGTCAATACGCCGGGCAACGACTACTATGGCGGGAACCTGCTGTTTGCGACCGAAAAGGAGAAGGCGCAGCGGCTGGAGCGTGCACGGGAGAATGCGCTCGGCTACATTTACTGGCTGCAGACGGAGTGTCCGCGCGAGGACGATCCGACCGGCCTGCGCCATGGCTATCCGGAGATCCGTCTGCGGATGGATGCGTTCGACACTCCGGACGGCCTGGCTCCTATGCCCTATATCCGCGAATCGCGGCGCATTCGGGCAGTTCGCACCGTTCGAGAGCAGGATCTCGCCATCCGGGATAAGTCTACTGGGAGGGAGTGGCAGCATGGGGCGCGCGCCGGCCTCATTTTGGATTCCGTGGGGATTGGCCTCTATCCCATCGACATCCATCGGAACGGACAGGGGGAGGACTTTCTCGGCGTCAAGACCCTGCCCTTTCAGATCCCGCTGGGCGCGCTGGTGCCGAAGCGCCTGGATAACCTGCTCCCCGCCTCCAAGGACCTGGGCGTGACCCATCTTACGAACGGCGCGTTTCGCATGCATCCTATCGAGTGGAATGTGGGCGAGTCGGCAGGAGCGCTGGCGGCGTTCTGCCTCCGAACGCATCAGACCCCACGGCAGGTGGTTGCCGACCGGGTCGCGCAGCGGAAGTTCCAGGCGGGCCTGCTGCGGCAGGGGATCCCGCTCTACTGGTGTGCCGACGTGCCGGTAGGCCATCCTATGTTTGAGGCGGTACAGCGGCTGGCGCTGGAGGGCGTTCCGGTGTGCCATGAGGACGACATCGCCTTCCATAAAGGGGATCCGATCGCTGCGAAGGAGTGGGCAGCCTGGCGTGGAGCCGTGTCCGGCAATACGGCTCCGGCCCAATTCCATGGTACGCGAGGGCAGGCGGCGCTTACCCTCTACAAGCGCTTCCCTGCCCTGACTTCGGCAACCAATTAGGAGCCTGGCGAACCTCTCCCCCTCACAAGGAGAGGGGGCATTCGTTCCAAAAAAACAGCCCCTCTCTCCAAAAGACACTTTTGAAGAGAGGGGCTGAGAGTTGCGCCGGCGGGATCAGTACATGCCGCCCATACCGCCGCCCATGCCTCCGGGGCCGCCGGCGGGAGCCGGGGGAGCCGGCTCTTTCTTTTCGGAGATCAGGCACTCGGTGGTGAGGATGAGGCCCGCAATGGAGGCCGCATTCTGCAGCGCCGAGCGCACGACCTTAGCCGGGTCCACCACACCCGCCACTACCAGGTCCTCGAACTTGTTGGTGGCAGCATTGTAGCCGTGGCCCTTGCCCAGGCTCTTGATCTGGTTGACGACGACGCTGCCCTCCTGGCCCGCGTTCTCGGCGATCTGGCGGGCCGGCTCTTCGAGGGCGCGGCGCACGATATTGACGCCGATCATACCATCCCCATCCAGCTTGAGCGCATCCAGAGCGGAGAGCGCGTTCAGCAGCGCCGTGCCGCCACCGGGGACGATGCCCTCTTCCACGGCGGCGCGGGTCGCGTGCATGGCATCCTCGATGCGGGCTTTCTTCTCTTTGAGTTCCGTCTCGGTGGCTGCTCCCACCTGGATGACCGCCACGCCGCCTGCCAGCTTGGCGAGGCGCTCCTGCAGCTTCTCGCGGTCGTAGTCGCTCTCGGTGTCGGCGATCTGCTTCTTGAGCTGCTGGACGCGCGCCTGGATCAGAACGGTATCGCCCGCGCCGTCCACGATGGTGGTCGCGTCCTTGGTGACGACGATCCGCTTGCAGCGGCCCAGATCGCTGAGCGTGATGTTGTCCAGCTTGACCCCCAGGTCTTCGGTGATGAAGCGTCCGCCGGTGAGGATGGCGATGTCTTCGAGCATGGCCTTGCGGCGGTCGCCGAAGCCGGGCGCTTTCACCGCAACGCTGCTGATGTTGCCTCGGATCTTGTTCACCACCAGGGTCGCCAGTGCCTCGCCGTCCACGTCTTCGGTAATAAAGACGATGGGGCGGCCCGTCTTAAGTACTTTCTCCATTACCGGGGCCAGGTCGGCCACCGCGCTCAGTTTCTTCTCATAGAGCAGGATATAGGGGTCATCCAGCACGCACTCCATGCGCTCCGTGTCGGTGACGAAGTAAGGGGAGATGTAGCCCTTATCGAACTGCATTCCGTCCACCACTTCCAACTGGGTGCTGGTGCCCTTGCTCTCTTCCACCGTGATGACGCCGTCGGCGGTCACCTGCTCCATGGCTGCGGAGACCAGCTCTCCGATCTGGGTGTCGTTGGCCGAGATGCTGGCGACCTGGGTGATGGCCTCCTTGCCCTCGATCTTGGTCGCGCTGGCCTGAATGTGCTCGACAATGGCTTCGACCGCCTTATCGATCCCCTTCTTCACCTGCAGGGGCTTGGCGCCCGCCGCCACCGACTTGAGGCCCTCTTTCACCATAGCCTGCGCCAGCACTGTGGCCGTCGTGGTGCCGTCCCCGGCGATATCATTGGTCTTGCTGGCGACTTCACGCACCAACTGCGCGCCCATGTTCTCGAAGGGGTTCTCGACCTCGATCTCCTTGGCGATGGTCACCCCATCGTTGATGATGCTGGGGCTGCCATACTTCTTCTCCAGCACCACATTGCGGCCACGGGGGCCGAGCGTCACCTTCACGGCATCCGCCAACTGATTGACGCCGCGCTCCAGGGCGCGGCGCGCCTCCTCATCAAAAAGCAAAAGCTTCGCTGCCATTCTCGCCTACTCCTTGACCGCCAGCACGTCGTCCTGGCGCAAAATGACAAACTCTTCTGTGCCGAGTTTGATCTCGGTGCCTCCGTACTTCGCGTAGATGATGCGGTCGCCGGGCTTGATCTCCAGCGGGACCGTTTTGCCGTTCTCCATTACCTTGCCGGGGCCGACCGCCACGACTTCGGCCTCCTGCGGCTTCTCCTGCGCCGAATCGGGCAGGATGATCCCACCGGCGGTCTTCTCCTGCGGCGTTACCGACTTGACGATAATCCGATCATTGAGCGGCTTCAACGTTGCCATGTCAGAACCTCCTCGTTGTGATGTGAAAAACAGTGTGCCCGATAAGGCGGGCAAAAGAGTAGTTTGAAGTCTTTTTTAGCACTCGGCAGGCTTGAGCGCTAATTCGGGGTAAGTTTACCCGCTTCTGCGTAAAGATTTCAAGAGGATAGGGGACAGGAGGGACAGGATTTTTCAGGATGGACAGCATTTTCTGCGGAGAACGGGCATACGCACATGATAACCGAAACGGAGGGAACTCGCTCGCCCTCTTTATGCGTCCTGGTATTCAGAAGGAAACGGCGCTTGCGGGGGTGAATACTCCGTTTGCAAGCTACGGAAGTGAGGAGGGAGTTGTGGGGAAACCGGTACGACATGGCGGGCCGAAATCGTTTCTGGATCGTGTACGCGGCGTCAAACTGAGCGAGATCATTCGCGAGGCGAACCGCCCGATCAGCATAGCGATTGTCGGGGAGGCGGAAGCGCGCGCCGAGGCGCGAAGAGCGCTGTATACGCCGGCAGAGGGCCTGCCGCAGCAGGCGACCCTCCTGCCAGAACCGGCATTCGTGCAGGAGTACGATGCGATGTCCGAGGAGGCGAACTTCCCGCGCCAGCCGAAGGCCTTCGATTTCGTCCTGGATTTAAGCGGCAATCGCGAAGGCGCGCCGGAGGGTACGCTGATCTACTCTGTGGCCGAACTGGGCGGCTGGGAGCAGACCCTGGATCGGATCGTGAACGATCAGCCCAAGCTGGCGATTGCCCTGGCAAGAAACTTCCCTGTATTACGCCGCCGGGTGTCCCAGCACATTATCACTCAGACGGCGACGACCAACGCGCAGTTCTCTCTGCTCACCGGCATCGCCGCCGCGTTTCCCCTCCTCTCCTTGATCGGTTGGGCCGCTTTCGACCTCAGCGATATTCTGGTGCTCACCAAGAATCAGATCATGATGACCATGCAGCTCGCCGCTGCCAATGGGCTCAGCCTCGACTATAAGAGCCGGATGAAGGAGCTGGCGCCCATCCTGCTCAACGCCTTCGGCTGGCGTGCCATTGCCCGCGAACTGGTGGGAGCCATCCCCGGCATCGGGTTCCTGTTCCGCGCC
>DATGIG010000385.1:0-9729 GCA_035295825.1 Chthonomonadaceae bacterium
GCCAGGATCGCGATGATAGCGATGACGACGAGGAGCTCGATGAGCGTAAACGCAGCGACCCGAGGTCGCGAGTGCGTTCGAGTAATCATGGTATGACCCTCCAAAAAAAATAAAAAAGTTTGATGCCTACGGTAGTACGGAGAAGGGCGCTCCATTACGCCGGATTTGAAGCCAATCGAATTGCCGTATCACCTCCTTACTAATCAACAAGAGTGCAGTCCGATGGCTGCACTCTTGTTGTTGGTTCCGTAGAGCGGCTACTTCTTCAGGCCGCCCTCAAGACCAGTTTTGACACCGGCAGGGGCTGGAGCGGCGGTGGTGTCCATCACGTTCCCCTTCTTCTCGGGGCTCATCCCACCGGCGCTGGGAGCAGCAGCGGTGCTAGAGGAGGCATCCGGCGCGGGAGTATCGGAGGAGCATCCGGCCAGCAATATAACGCCGCCCAACAGCAGCATGAGCAGAGATGCAGGAACTAAGCGTCTCATGTTACGGCACCTGTCCGATCACGGAGTTGATGTCGTTCCAGAGATACTGCTTGTAGTCGCTGACCTGGACGGCCAGTTCCGACACTCCCGGCGCAACGTTGGTACCTGCCCACATCTGCGACAAATGCAGGAACTTGGCATGACCATCCACCCAACCCACGTTCTCGCCCTCGCTGTGACGCCAGATCGTGAACCCAACGAAGTCCGGCTTCGGCGAGGTGGGAGTGCGCGCCCAGTCCCAGCCACCGTTGGTACCATTGTACCAGGTGCAGGTGTTGGGAGCGGGAACGATGGCGGCATACTGCGCGGGAGCGTTGATCATCGACCAACCGCTGTTGGCCAGAGCAGGATAGCCTCCGTTGGGAACCGACTGCGAATCGGCGAAGGTGATGGTGGTGGAAGGATAGGCAACCTCCGCCAGGCTCACACCCTGCACGCAGGAGGCGCAGTCGCACCAGATGCTCAGACCCAGGTAGTTGTAACCCACAAAGCCCAGGCGCTGCTGGTTGCCATACCAGGAGAAGGGACCGCCGCTGAAGATGCTCTGCGGATCGGGGGCGCTGGGGCACTTGTAGATAGCCCAGGACTTGGTGTAGGGATCCAGCAGCTTGGGCCAGTAGGAGTAGGTGGTGAGCGGATCGGCGGTGTTGGTGCGCATGGGCGTCATGATCTCGTCATAGTCCTGAATGTACATCTGCCAGGAGAGGTTCATCTGCTTGATGTTGGACAGGCACGAGGTGGCGCGGGCTTTTTCGCGGGCTTGTGCGAAGACAGGGAAGAGGATAGCCGCCAGGATCGCGATGATAGCGATGACGACGAGGAGCTCGATGAGCGTAAACGCAGCGACCCGAGGTCGCGAGTGCGTTCGAGTAATCATGGTATGACCCTCCAAAAAAAATAAAAAAATCGTCTAAACTACGACGGAACGGATGGTGGCGTTTGTTACGCCGTGGGAGCAACCGAATCTGTTCGCGTATCACCTCCCTGAATACTAGTTTGTTCATAAATGTGCCTGTGGAGAATTGAGCGAACGACACATTTGGACATATGTAGTATAGAGATCATTGCACAGATTGTCAAGTACCCTGAGGCACTTTTCTGTGTTATAGGGCAAGAATAAGGAATATCCTCCTCGTTCTGTAGACGTAAAATGGCCTACAGAAATGCACTTTTACGCTGTATCGAACCCCTTCCTCTCCAACAGAAGCATGTGTCCCCTCTATTGGGAGGGATACTTCTCTACCCGAGGCGGGCGAGGTAATTCGAACATCGCATCCGAGTTTACGCGGGTATACCAGTCGGAGCCCATGCGGGCGATATAGTCCACACGACGGGCATCTACTGTTTCTCCATCGAGCAGCTTGGCATCGATATGAAAATAGACGACTTCTCCCACGATGTAGTTCGCCGATAGTGGTCCTTCCCCATGACTTACGATTTGAAAGAGCTTACATTCGATGGCGAGAGGGCTCTCCAGTACCCGCGAGGGGCGCACTTTTGCGGAGGGCACCGGGGTGAACCCCGCTTCTTCCCACTCGTTCACGCCGTAGGGAAACTCGGCGCTGGCAAGGTTCATGCGTTCACGCATCGCATAGGTCACCACATTGATGACATACTCCCCGGTCGCCCGGATATTGCGCAACGTATCTTTGGGTTGTCCCGTGCGATCCGTCGTGGGAGAGATGATGACAGAGGGTGGGTTCGCCCCTCCGGCCATGAAGTAAGAGAACGGTGCGAGGTTCGGAGCGCCCTCCTCCGAAAGCGTCGAGGTGAACGCTATCGGTCGGGGCGCGACACAGTGCAACAGGATCTTATAGGCATCCGGGCAGGACAATTCCGCCGGGTCAATCCCTACAAACTCAGCCAAGCGCATTCCTCCTAACTCATCTGGGTTTCCAACTGAATGGGTACTGCGTGTCCTCGAAGGCGAGCCCGGCGCGGGTATAGCGCAGGGGACGGAAGGTGTCCACCATGACGGCCAGTTCTTCCGTGCGGGTGTGCCCCAGACTGGCTTCGACGGCGCCGGGCTGGGGGCCATGCGGAATGCCCGACGGGTGCAGGGTCATGGAGCCTTTCTCGATGCCGCGACGGCTGCCGAACTTGTCGTTTACGTAGTAAAGTAGCTCGTCGCTCTCCAGGTTGCTGTGGTTGTAGGGAACCGGGATGGCGTTGGGGTGGTAGTCCAGCATTCGGGGGACGAACGAGCAGACGACATAGTTGTGCCCCTCGAAGGTCTGGTGAATGGGCGGCGGCTAGTGGATGCTGCCAGTGATGGGCTCGAAATCGGCGATGTTGAATGCCCAGGGATAGACGAAGCCGTCCCAGCCGACCACATCCAGCGGATGGAAGTTGTAGAAGTAGGCGGTCAGGCGACCGCGCGCCTTGATCCGAACTTCGTACGGGCCTGTTTCGTCGTGGTATTCGACGGTTTCGGGGGCGCGCATGTCGCGTTCACAGTAGGGCGCGTGCTCCAGCAACTGTCCGTACTCGTTGCGATAGCGATGCGGCGTCTCGACGGCGCTGGCCGATTCCATGACCAGCATGCGGGTCTCGGAGGTGTCCGCCACGATCCGATAGATGGTGCCACGGGGAATGACCAGATAGTCGCCTTCGTGGTAGGGGAGGGGACCGAACATCGTCTCCAGGCGGCCCTGGCCCTCATGGATGAAGAGCAGGTCGTCGCCATCCGCATTCTTGTAAAAGTAGGGCATCGGTTCGACCGGACGGCACAACCCGATGGAGATGTCGTCGTTCACCAGCAGAGGGGTGCGCCCTGAGATGGGGTCGCCGGTCGGCGTAAAATTCCACGTTTTTAGATGGTGGTGACGTAGCGGCTCCTCCGGCGCCAGTTCGGGGCGGAGGTCGTTCAGCGCCTTGTACTCCGCCGCCTGAGTGGGCAAGTGCGCATGATACAGCAGCGAGGCGACGCCGGAGAACCCCTTCGTCCCGAAGAGCTGCTCGGAGTAGAGCGAGCCGTCCGGCTTACGAAACTGCGTATGTCGTTTCGGGGGCACCTGCCCCAATTTCAGATAACGTGGCATGGAATTTCGCTCCCTTGCAAGAGGGCGGCGTTGAAACGCCGTTCTGATACACAAAACCCGCTGTCGCGGGTTCGACTTCTATGAACCTCTACGTATTCCATAGAAGTTATGTTCAAACAGCATTAAGAAGATGGTGCAGAAAGGTCTTGCGGTTCGTCAGGAAATCCCGTGTGATCTGGAAGTGCTCCGTCTCCTCATACGGGATCGGGTTGATGCCTTTTTCGCTGAGATGATAGATGGTGGCATCCGGATAGGCCATCAGGATCGGCGAGTGCGTCGCGATCAGAAACTGAGAGCGCTTCTGCTGCACGTGTTGGTGAATGATCTGTAACAGTGCCAACTGCCGGGAGGGCGATAGGGCCGACTCCGGCTCATCCAGAATATAGAAACCCTTGCCTCGAAACCGATGCGTAGCCAGCGCCAGAAACGCCTCTCCATGGGATTGCTCATGGAGCGATTTTCCGCCATAGGAGTTGAACAAGCCAGGGTCGTCTTTGTCCAGATCCTCGATATTGGATGCGACATTGTACAGGCTTTCGGCGCGGAGGAAGAAGCCGTCCTCTTCGCGGTATATGCCGCGCTTTATGGTCAGCGCTTCGGAGAGCTTGGAGTGAGTTTTACGGGTAGCGAAGTTGAAGTTCTTGCTGCCGCCCTCCGCATTGAAGCCGGCCGCGACGGCAATCGCTTCGATTAAAGTGGACTTGCCGACGCCATTCTCTCCGACCAGAAAGGTAACCTTCGGGTGAAACTCTAGCGTCTCCATCTTCTGCACGGCAGGGATGGAGAAAGGATACTTCTTGAACGAGGCAACGCGCTCACGCTCCAGGATCACAGCCTTGATAAAACCGCTAGAAAAGATGTCCCCCTCGGGGGCATCCGTTGTCCGTGCGCGTTTTGCAGGCATCGAATGTGCCTTCCTTATTCGATAATCGGGTTTTCCAGTACGCCGATGCCTTCGATCTCCAGCCGCACCACATCGCCGGGGTAGAGCCAGGGGAAGGCGCCGTCCGGGAATTCGGTGATGCAGCCCGTCCCGACGGTTCCGGAACCGATCAGGTCGCCCGGCTTTAGAACCGTGTTCCGGGAGGCGTGGGCGATCATCTCGGCAAAGGTCCAGCGCATATCTTTGGCATTGCCACGGGAGTACTCTTTGCCATTCACCTGCGCCGTCATGGTCAGGTCATAGATTTTACCCCATCGCCGGTCGGGCAGTACATGGTCTTCCAACTCATCGGGCGTGACCAGGTACGGGCCGATGCTGGTGGCGAAGTCCTTGCCCTTGGCCGGTCCCAGCCCGACCTTCATCTCCTGGCGCTGGAGGTCGCGGGCGCTCCAGTCGTTGAGGATGGTGAAGCCGGCAATGTAGTCGTCTGCATCTGCGACCGGAATGTCGCGCCCCTCGCGCCCGATGATGACAGCCAGTTCCAACTCGTAGTCGAGTTCCTTGGTATCCGGCGGCTTGCGAATCGGGGCGTTCGGCCCGACGATACCGGCCACGTTGGAGAAGTAGAAGACGGGGGCATCGTACCACTCGGGAACCATATCCAGCCCGCGCTTCTTGCGGGCGTTGCGCACATGCGCCTCAAACGAGTAGAAATCCCGAAAGGACGGGATGACGTCCGGCAATGGCAATTTCATGATCGATTCGTCTCTTCCCTCTATGTGGTTTCAGCGCATCTCGAATTGGCATACCTGGATCGGCGCGGCATTATAGGTGATATAGCTTTCGGGGCCGATGGTCCCCGTCGTGGTAATCATGGCTTTCCCGTGGGATCGGATCTGCACGGTGTAGGGCAGGGGCGTGGAGTTGGGTTCGCGCCACATATAGCAGTGGGCGTACACCGTGTAGATCCCCTTGGACGCATGCGCAAAGTAGATATGTTCCACCGGCTTGCGGGTATAGCGCGGCGGGGCCTTGTCCTCGAATCCCGGCAGTCCCGAGCCGCCGAAGTCGCTCGGCATGCCGATCTTGTCTTCCAGATCCACCAACTCCTCCGAGACGGGCAGAACGTTCTCCGGGCCGGGATTTTTGCCCTCGGCAGCGAGCATGCTTCCCTCCAGGGTGGTCGGGGTCGGGTTGGCGTCCACGTCCTGGATGCCGCCGGATTGCGAGCGGGGATGGCTGGCGGAGATCAATTCACCGGAGGGGTCGCGCACCTGTATATCCAGATCGGTCAGGGTGTTCCAGGCTAAACTGACTTCGACCTCGCCGCCCGTCGTGGCTCCCGCATGCGTCAGCCGGCTCGCCAACTGCTGTTCGTCAATGGCCGGAAATGGGGAGGAATTATCGTTGGATGGCCCGGAACCGACCAGAAAGATGCCGGAACCGCCGCCCTGTCGGCGCTGCGAGGAGAGCGCAAGGACGCCAATGGCAAAGAGGAGCAAGAAGAGCGCGCAGACCCCATAGAGGGCGGCGTTGGCACGGCGCGAACGCAGGGCGTTGGAATACTCCTGCGAAGCATACTCGCTTTGCGGAGCAATTGACGCGGAAGGCGCTCCATAGCCGACCGGTGGGAGAGGAGGGGTCGCGTAGGGCTGCGGCGGAAACGGATTGCCGCAGCGCCGGCAGCGCTCCATGGTGAGCACGGCGGGCTGCTGGCAGGCGGGACAGACCTTGTAGGCAGGGGGCAGGGCCGCGTTCCCTACGTGGCCAGAGGGCGCGGGCGGCTGGGCCTGGGATGGGTGCGTTTGAGCCAGATGCGCGCACTTCGGACAGGAGGTTTCAAAAGGCCCCAGATGGTAACCGCATCGTGGACAATGCATTGGTACTCTCCTTACGCATGGGCCGCAGGAGCCGCTCGGAGCGTGATATGGGTCACCTCAGGTGGACACCAGAAACGGACCCATCGCACCGTACAGAGCCCTCTGCTGGTATAGACGCGATGACGCTTCCCCTGAACCAGTCCCTGGCTGAATTTGTTGCCGTAACGGCTGGGGACGAGCAGGGCAGGGCCGAACGGAATGCGTATCTGGCCGCCGTGGGTGTGGCCGGATAGCTGCAGATCCACCCGCACGTTCGGCTGCATCTCCTCCGCGAGGTCCGGATTATGTGAGAGCAGGATGCGGGGTACCTCCGGAGCCACGTTGGCGAAGGCGCGCTCCGGGTCCACCACGCCGTGCCAGAGGTCACCGACGCCGCCCACCGCCAGCGCCTGTCCCCCGCGCTCCACCAGCAGGGACTGATTTTCAATCAGTCGGATGGGGGTTTTTGCGGCGAGGGCGCTTCGGACCAGATCGGCGTTCAGCACATGGTCGTGGTTGCCCAGCACGCCGACCACGCCGTCCTTGGCTTTGGCCTGATCGTAAAAGCCGGTGATGTCCGGCACTTGCGGTGCGTGCGGAAGGTCGAAGAAGTCGCCCGTGAATGCCATCAGGTCCGGCTGGAAGTAGTTGCCGAGGGCAATGGCCCGACGGATCAGGTCGGGCCGGATCCAGCGGGGATAGTGAAAATCGGTGAGCAGGGCGATCCGATAGCCGTCGAAGGCAGCGGACAGGCCCGGCATGGGGATCGTGACCGTCTCCACACGCAGCGTGCGCGGTTCCACAAAGACGCTGTCCATCGCTACCAGTGCAGCGAGACCTAGCAGGGATTGCTTGAGGAGTTGGCGGCGAGAGGGCGTACGAGCGCCCTTCGCCGTCTCTTCTGTTTCGGTTGTTGTAGTTTCTTCCGATGACATAGTTGGATCGTGCGCTTAGAGCGTTCCCCGGAGTTCCTGTTCGCGTTCGATGGCCTCGAAGAGCGCCTTGAAATTCCCCTTGCCGAACGACTGCGACCCATGCCGCTCGATGATCTCGAAGAAGACCGTGGGGCGATCCTCCACCGGCTTGGTGAAGATCTGCAGCAGATAGCCCTCGTCGTCGCGATCCACCAGAATGCCCAGTTCCGCGATGGTGGCGAGGTCTTCGTCTATTTTGCCCACCCGGTCGGGAAGCATGTCGTAGTAGGTCTTTGGCACGCGCAGGAACGAGACGTCGTTCTGGTGCAGGTTGGTAACGGTCTCAATGATGTTATCGGTCGCGAGGGCGATGTGCTGCACTCCCGGCCCGCCGTAAAAGTCCAGGTACTCGTCGATCTGGGACTTCTTCCGGCCCTCCGCCGGCTCGTTGATGGGGAACTTGATGCGCCCCCTGCCTCCGGACACGACCTTCGACATGAGGGCGGTGTACTCGGTGCTGATGTCTTTGTCGTCGAAGGAGACCAGTTGCGAGAAGCCCATCACCTTCTGATAGAAGGCGACCCACTCGTTCATCTTACCCAGCTCCACGTTGCCGACGATGTGGTCGATGGCCTTCAGTCCGCCGGGGCGGGTGACGCGCGGACCGTAGCGCTCGGGGGCGAGGGGTTCGTAGCCGGGGGCGAAGATCCCATGGTAGCGGTCGTGATTGACAAAGGTGTGCGTGGTGTCGCCGTAAGCATGGATGACGGCGTACTCATACACGCCGTTGGAGTCTTCTTTGGCGGTGGGGGGGGTGATCCCTATCGCACCGCGCGATGTCGCCTCGTTATACGCTGCAGCAACATCGTCCACTTCCAGCGCGATGTCCATGACGCCGTCCCCATGAACGATCAGGCGGCGATTTTCGGGGTGGTCCGGGCCGAGCGGAGATGCCAGAACGAAGGTGATATCGCCCTGTTTCAGTACATAGCCCGCTTCCTGGCGGGAGCCTGTCTCCAGGCCCGCATAGGCGACGACCTCGAACCCGAAGGCATTGCGATAAAAATAGGCGGATTGGCGTGCATTGCCCACAAAAAAGCGCACATGGTCTATTCGCCTCAGCGGAAGAACCTCTCCGGACATGAAAGCCTCCTTCTGAACGCGCCGTGCTCCCTTGCACGGCGACGATGTTTTCTGATCCGTATGCTATTATACGCTCACGGAGGCGGATTTTTCCACACCGGAGAGGAAAACGGCACGTTTCCTTCCTCACATGGGATAGGAGGAGTGACCCAAAAACGGGAGAGGCAATCACACAGCATCCATCCGTCAGGAGATGGGAGGCTGTGTGATTGCCCCATACCTGGATAAAGCAGCAGTCAACCGCAAAAATACAGGTCTCTGTTTCACTTGAGCGAGATTTTTCCCGCTCCCAGGATGTGCAGACTTCCCTGCTCCTGCACCAGGACAACGGCGCTCAGGTTAGCGGGTTTCCAGGTGGGATCCAGGGTCACTGTCGGGGTTGCATGGAAGGGCTGTTGTGGCGCTGCCGTGCCCAGATCGGTCCAGCGGCGAACGACTCCATAGTGCACAAGGTTGCGCCCGGCGTTCTCCCCACGCGCCACGTCGGAGCGGAGTTTATCCTCCGTAATAAGGAGAGAGACCTGCGCCTTGTCGCCCTGGGAGACGGAGGACAGTGAATCCAACCGAATGTCCAAAATCGCACTATTCGGCGCGGCTCCAGCGGGATGGGTTCGTGTGATCCGAACCAGGACCTTGGGTGTCTTGGCAGCCTGAGAAATGACGGCCTGCGCACGTCCCTCATCGCTGCCCAGGAATTCGGTATGGCCGTCCACGACCATCTGCGGGGTATAGACATTGTCCAGGCCCAGGGTGCGGGCATAGGTGTATTGGCGATCACTGAACTGCTTTGCCGAAAACGGGTCTCGCCAGCCCAGGTGGTTCCAGTAGTCCACATGCTCCGCCAGGGCGATCACTTCCGCATCCTTTATCGGTTGCTCCGTCGTGAGTTGCTTCAGAAGGGCATCGGCGGGAGGGCAACTGGAGCAGCCTTCCGAGGTGAAGAGTTCCACGACAACCGGCGTCTTCGCGGCTTTCGGCTCCCCGTTCCGTACTGTTTTCTCCGTCTCCGCGCCGTTTGCCCTCGGCATTCCCCAGCGGCTCGCCAATCCGACTATCCCCACGACCATCACGCCGAAGATAAGCATGATCCAGACGATGCGAGAATTCATAAGATGACTTTTCCTTTCTGGAAAGGGAGGAGAGCCTGTGCTGCGCCCCTTCCATACCCACTTAACATATAATGGGTAGGAGGAGTTCCCTATCTATCAATTTGAAAGGATAGTGAAAGGATCGGTTTTGTATACTGTGTCCGTACACTTCGGTTCCCCATGGTGGTCGCCATAGGAAGTGTATGAAGCGAGAAAGGACATCGTATATGAACAAAACGCGACTGTATCTGCTCACAGGCGTACTTCCCGCTCTGGTACTGTGCGGTCTGATGCTGCGCCCCTCTCAGGCCGACTC
>DATGIG010000386.1:0-5641 GCA_035295825.1 Chthonomonadaceae bacterium
GACGGAAGAGGACGCCTGGGAGATGATCGCGATGATGGAGAAGGCGGGCCTGATGCTCTTCACCGGCTTCTGCTATCGCTTCAGCCCCGTATCGCTCAGAATCAAGGAACTGGTGGATCAGGGCGCCATCGGGCATGTGCGCTCTCTGCGCCTGATCTACCTTTGGGACCTGCATGGCCGGTATGAGTGGACGCCGGATGGGCAGCGGATCGAGAGCCCGCGTCGCGTCGGGCGCATGCTGGAGGGCGGGCCGATGGTGGACTGCGGCGTACACCAGGTGGATCTGTCCCGCTGGTGGCTGAACTCCGAGGTCGTCCGCCAGCAGGGCGTGGGCGCCTGGGTGGAGGAATACGACGCCCCCGACCATATGTACCTGCATCTGGATCATGCCAGTGGGGCGCACACCATGGTGGAGATGAGTTTTACCTACTGCCATACCGCCAGGGAGCCGATCTCCCACTTCTCGTACCACCTTATCGGCACAGACGGCCTGATCCGCTACGACCGCGATGGCTGGCACTTCGAGGTGCGTACTCCACGCGGCACCGACTACTATCCCGGCGCTTCAGAGAAGAACTTCCATGGGATGTACCAGGAGTTTCGCAACGCGCTGGAGACCGGCAATCCAGGGCATCTGCCCACCGGGCGCGATGGCGTCATTGCTACTCGCATCGCCCGGACCGCCACGGATGACGTGATCGAGGCGCATAAGGGAGTAGGAAGTAGGAAGTAGGCAGTAGGGAGTAGGCAGTAGGCAGTAGTGGTCGAAGGCATAGGCCCGGAACGAAGGGTTTTTTCTACTGCCTACTGCCTACTACCTGCTGCCTTCAAAAGGAGCAACATCATGAGAACCTCCGCGAACGTGTGCGTCCTGGCCGTGGCGGGCCTCTTAATCGGCGTGCCCGCCTCTCCGCGCCAGGCCGCCAAAAGCCCCGCCAACCCGAAGGGCTGGCAGGCTGCCGGAACGCTCTTCGAGGCCTGCTCCTGCAGTGTGCCCTGCCCCTGTAATTTCGGGCAGGGGCCTTCCAACAGTTACTGCCACACCATCTACGCCTATCGACTCAAAACGGCGACCTACGATGGGGTGAAACTGGATGGCCTGGTATTCGGAGGTGGGGAGGGGGAGAAGGGATCTGTCGGCTTCCTGGATGCCCGCGTGACCGCCGCACAGAAGCCCATTCTGGAGAAGCTGGCCCTCGCCGTGTTCGGCAAGGGCGGCGCCTCCTCCGGCCCGCGTGCGTTTACGACCGTCAAGATCGTCGTGGAGGACGACGCGCGCACGTTCCGCCTGGATTTCGCCGGAGTGGGCGGCTTTACTGCCGACATTCTTATGGGCAGGGACCGCAAGAACCCGATCATCGTGGAGAATAACACCACCTGGCCCGTGACCCGCTTTATCAAGGGCAAGACCAGCGCCTTCGACTACAAAGACTCGCTCGGCAACGATCTCAAATACGATGGTGTGAACGCCAACCTGGGCGAATTCAAATTGGAGGGCGACCTGCGCCCCGCCGCTCAGTCCGCCTCTGCCTCAACGGCAGGCTGCTGTCCCGCCTGCCGCACCAAAACCACTCCGCAGCCCACCAAAGCACCCCAGGCCAACAGGGCCAGATAGAGACCCACGCGAAAAGCGTGCGGTTCGTACCGGAAATGGATCTCATGCTGCCCCGCCGGCACGGCGACGGCCCGGAAGGGCGCGTCTACCTGCCGGGTAATCTCACCCGCCTTCCCGTCTATCGTCACGCGCCAGCCGGGATAGAACTGGTCGTTGAGATTGAGCGTTCCGGCAGACGCCTCCTCCGTCTCCAGCGTGACGCGCGTCGGGCCATCCTCCTTCCAGGCCACTGTCCCCTTGCCGCCATCCGTCGTAATCAGCGTAGCGCGCGGTATCGGCGCCGCATTCGCCGTCGTCAGCGGATAGATCTGCATACCTGCATCCTCCACCGTGAGAGGGCTGCCCGCCGGGATCGCCGCCGGATCCCGAACTTCCGGCGGCGTCAGTGCAAACAGTGCGGACGTCTGCGGCACGAGCGGAGAGTTGGGGTTCTGAAAAAAGACCATATTTCCCACTTCCGGGGGACTGGCGTCCTGGCTGTTGCGGGCGAACTGGTTGGCGAAGCCTTTAATCTGCCCGGTGAGCAGCGAGTCGTAGCCCTGCACGTCGCGCAGGTCATAGACCGTGGCTGCATTGGGCGGCAGGACGGCAGGAGGAGCCTTGTACAGGTTCCAGCGTTTGTTGACCGGGAAGATCCGCTCATGTCCGGTATGGTCGCGCAGATATTGGATGCCAGCCGTCTCCGGATAGACCTCCTCCGGCGTTGCCGTGGGATTGGTGCGTATCCCCGCCACAAAGAGATCCAGAACGATGAGCAGGATCGCTCCCACCGTCCGGAGATCCCATCCCTCCGGCCGCCTCAAAAAGGCAAACGGCCCCAGCTTCTTCCCATCCGCTCCCTGCTGCGGCAGGCCACCCCGGCTCTTCCGCAACCGTTTCTGCGCAAAAGGAAGGAAGAGCACAATCCCTGTCAGCGCAAAGAGCGACAGGCGCACCCAGTCTTCGCCGATCCGTCCGAAGGCGTCGCCCAGCGTAGGCACTTTGAGAGGATCCTCGAACCCGGACAGCTTCGGGCTGATAGCCTGTGCCGTGCTGATAGCCCGCGATACCTGGCTCAAGCTAATCGCAAACACAAACGCCAGAATGCCCGCGACAATACCCGCCTCCCGCCGGGTCGGAACGGCCTGCCGGAGCGCGTCCAGCCCGAACGCCGACAGCCCGGAGAGCGCAAACGCCCACAATACCAGCGACCGCGCCGGAGAGCCGGACTGTCCGAAGCCGGGGATGCCGAAGTAGAAGAGCGCATTGACTGGCGTGCCGAGCGCCAACAACAGCGCCAGCAGCGCCAATCCTCCGAAGAACAGCGTCCGCCTATCTACCGTACCCCGCTTCAGACCGCGCAACAGCGCCAGGCTGCCCAATAGCAACGGCAGAATACCCACATAGAGCGCCGTCTCCGCCGCATTGTGCCTGATTGCGATAAGAGGAGAACCATCCGGCGCACTCTTGATATAAAACCCCCAATAAGAATTATTCGGATCGGTATCCCCGCCGAAAAAATCCGGAAGTGTCAGTTGCGTCAGGCCCGCCACCGGCAGCGCATACTCCGTGTAAGCACGAAAACTCTCCGTATCCACCTTCTGCCCGGCGCGATGCGAGATGCGCGATAGCTCCAGCGTCGGCAGCAGTTGCGGCGCGACCAGCATCATGCCCAGCCCCAACCCGATCACAGAGGCCGCCAGAATACGTCCCGCCGCCGCCCACCCCTGCTCTCTCCCGCGTACGATCATCAGCCCGATGGCCCAGAGCGTCCCCGTCAGCAGGCCATAGAACGCGATCTGCAGATGCCCCGCCAGCATCATCATCCCCACCGCAACGCCCAATAAAAGAGTAGAAGCTAACCCCTGCGCCTTCTCTCTTTGCGTCTCTGCGCCTTGGCGTGAGTCTCTCTCTCCTTGGGCTTGTAATCTGTGGTAATCTGCGTTCATCTGTGGATCGTTCTCTTGTTTTTCTCCCCTGGGTCCGGCCCCTCGCTGCGCTCCCCCGCTCTGTGTCTCTGTGGTTCCAATTCGGTGGATCTGCCGCAGGACCAGCGGGAACCAGCAGGAGGTTGCCAGGAAGGTCGGCAATTGCAGCCAGGCGACCTGCCATGCGGAGAAGGCATAGACAACGCCGCCCAGCAGCGCCGCACCGGAAGAGCAGCGGAGTTGACGGAGCAACAGATAGGTGAACCAGCCGCAGAGGGTGAGGTGCAGGAGGGTTTCGACGCCGAACGCCCGTGCGGTAGGCAGCAGGTAGAAGAGCAGGTTGCCGGGATAGAGCGGCGCGGATTGGCTGTTGGCGACAAAGGGCGTGCCGCAGAACTGATACGGGTTCCAGAGCGGCAGAGTCCCGGTATGGACGGTCTCCGCGGCAAAGTGACGCCAGGGATAGAACTGGGCGATACCGTCCCAGCGAAGGGGGTTCCAGGGCGGCAGCGGATCGGAATGGGCGGAGGCGGCCCAGGGCGCGACATGTTCCAGCATGCGGGCAGGCAGGAAGACCTCGCCGGTAAAGGTGGAGCGCCAGAGAAAGACGGCGGCCAGCAGCAGATAGAACAGCGGAGGAAACCAGGGCGGAAGGATGAGAGCGGCAGTGGAAAGAGCCATAGGACGCAGCGGGGCGTCTGGTTCCGGAGCCGGAGCCGGCTCGGAGAGCGGCGATGAGGAGGGCAGATCTTCAGAACTCACGATGGCTTGGACAGGAATTCCATGTTTTCGAGCGCCCGCTTGTTGTTCGGGTCGCGACGTAAGACCTCTTCAAACTCCGATTTGGCCTCGTCGATCATGCTCAACATAGAATAAGTGAGGGCAAGATCATTGCGAATCTCGTTTCGCGTGGGTGCGAGGCGCACGGCATGCAGCAACTCCTCGATGGATTCGTCGAACATGCCTGTAAAGCCATACACCAGACCGAGTTGGTGGTGACCGTCGCTCGAATTCGGGTCTTCAAGCAACAGTTGGCGAAATTCAGCGATCGCTTCTTCGTAGCGGCCTTCCATCTTATACGAGATACCGCGCTCTAACAAGGGGTTCATTTGACTGACCATCGGCTTGGTTTCTCCCACCCAGGGGTCTGCTGCGATGACAGAGTAGATACGGACGCCCGCGTCCGGCGGAGAGCCTATGGAGACGGGTTCGGGCGGTATGTGCGAAGTATATCATGTTCTCTCCGGAAAATCAAGCAGAGAGGCAAGCAGATATCCGAACTTTCTTAAAATCCTTTTAATCCTACGCGACATAGGGGATGACATACGGGCCACGCGGGATCGCCAGCAGGGTCGCCTCCGGGCCATGCCGCTCCAGCGCACGCCCAACAGCGGTCTCTACATCCGGCGCGGGGGTAACGAAACAGTGCGCCAGGATCTCGTCAGGGATGCCGCCGGCAATACAGAGAATATCCGCCTGCCGCGTCGCCCTGGCTAGCTCCTCCACCTCCCACTCCTCCGGCACAAAGACCCCCGGCTGGGAGATGTGGCGGACAAATGCCTCCAGGTCGTCGGTCTCCTGCAGGATGCGGGCAAAGTCCGGGCTGCCGACGCCCTCCGCACACTCCGAGGCGATGATGATGGTCCCGCCCGGTTTCACGACGGGCAGGGCCCCCACCATGCCCTTGACCGCCTGATAGAAGGTGGCGTCGAGCGGATAGCCCGCGCAGGTCGTTACCACAATATCGGCGACTTGCTTGGCCTCGGCGCGGACATGCCGCGCGGCGAACGCCACCCCTGCCAGCCAGGCCTGCTCCAACTGCCCGGCAAAGACCCCGGTGATCCGGTTCGCCTCGTCCAGCGTCACATCCAGAATAAGATCCGGAGGCATCATGCGGGCGATGGCGAGCGATTCGGCATGGACCGGGTTGCCCTCCACCACACCGTTGGTCGCGAGGGGCGACTCCAGGAAGCGGGGGCAGTGCCAGTGCTGCACGGTCTCGAAGTCGGCGATGCCGGGCATGATGAGCTTGCGCCCGCCGGAATAGCCCGCCATAAAGTGCGGTTCGATCAGGCCGACGGTCAGCTTGAGGTCGGCATCGCAGTAGGTTCGGTCGAGC
>DATGIG010000387.1:0-13496 GCA_035295825.1 Chthonomonadaceae bacterium
CCAGTTGGCGGCCCTCTTCGCGCAGCCCTGCCAGCGGTGCGCCACCAATCCACACGCCTGGTGGGCGCGTCCAGAGAGCTGTTCCCATTCGCTTCCGCAGGAAACCGAGCCGGTCTCGGTGGAGCACCAATCTCGCCCCACGCCGCGTACCACGCGACCGCCATTTTGGCGCGGCAGATTGGCCCACCGAATGCGTTAATCACACCACGCCGGCTCACCTGTCCCTATGAATAATCCACAGATTAACGCAGATGAACACAGATTACAAGCAACAGAAGAGAACCACTCCTCTTTCCCGTTCAAGGATCACTCGTTCTATCTTCTATCTTTTGTCTTATGTTTGTAATCTGCGTTAATCTGTGGATTACTCTTTGTGGTGAATGTTTCCTATTTGCGTTGCGCTCGCAGCGCACGAAAGCTCACCAGCCGCCGGTTCTGCTCATCCCAGAGGTTCAGCCCCATACACCGGAGGCTCTCCCAGAGCGTGAGAGAGCGGGCCTTCTGCAACTCCGGTATCTCATCGTAGCACTGCTGCAGGTGGTAGTTAGGGATGCGGGGGCGAAGGTGATGGATGTGATGGAGGCCGATATTGCCGGAGAACCACTGCAATATCTTCGGCAGCCGGTAGTGCGAACTGCCCTCCAGCGCCGCCCGGATGGGATCCCAATCCTCATGCGGCGCCCAGTAGGTGTCCTCATACTGATGCTGCACATAGAAGAGCCACACTCCCATCGCCGCCGCGATCACGATGATCGGCATCTGAATGAGCAGGTAGGTGCGCAGGCCGATGGTCCAACTGGCGATGAGGACCTGAGAGACGAGCGCCAGGTTGGTGATCAGGACGCTCATCCGCTCCCGCTTGCCCGCCCGCCTATGCGGAAAGCGATGGACGATCACAAACTGAATGGCAGGCCCTACGAGAAAGAGAAAGAAGGGATGACGAAACAGGCGATAGTACCAACGTTTGAGCAGGGACGCATTCCGATACTCCTCCACCGTCATCGTCGGGATGTCGCCCATGCCACGGCGGTCGAGATCCTGCGCCGCGGCATGATGCGCGGCATGCTCATGTTTCCAATCGTCATAAGGGGTGAAGGTCAGCACCCCACAGAGATAACCCAATAGGCGGTTCGCCTTATGCGAGGCCAGAAACGAGCCGTGCCCGCAGTCGTGCTGAAAGATAAAGACGCGCACCAGCAGCCCGGCTGCCAGCGCCACAAGGGGACAGAGAAACCACAGGGAGAGATGCTGTCGAATGATCCATACCATCACAACCCACAGGGCGATGTAGGGAATGAAGGTATTGAAGAGCTGGCCGATGGCTTTGCGGACATCAGGCTTCTCATACTTTGCGAGCGCTCGGTACCATTGAGATTGGACTACCTGGTTTTTCAGCTCGCCGGGAACTAAACTCATATTCTTTTATCTCCCTCGGCCCGACAGGGGCTATGTCATTCTACGTAGATCGGTGTTCTACATGGATTAGTATAGCGCATAATCCGTCGCGTTGCGGCGGTCATGGCTCTCTATATCCTACGTAGGATAACAAAATGGGTTACACGGCGCTGAAAGAAACCCGCTTTGCCCTCTCCTCGGCATCCCCACAACGCTTTCACTCCGCGAGGCCCCACCAGCGCGCAAAGACCTCCGCCAGCCGTTCCAGTTCGGAGACCGCAACCCACTCCTCGTTGCCGTGCGCCTGATCGATGGAACCGGGACCGATCACCACGCACTCTCGCGCCAGCCCCCCATAGGCCCAGGCATTGGTGCAGTAGGGAACCACGGCAGGCGGGTGCCCGGACCATTCGGCCAGCCGGCGGATCCAGGGCGCATCGGGCGGCTGCAGGAAGGCATTGCGGGGACGCCGATCATCGGCGCGAAGGGGGAGGGGACAGTGGGCCTGCGCCAATTCCAGCAGCGCCCTGCGAACTTCCGTCGCATCTTCGCCGTCCACCACCCGGCGGTCCAGCGAAAGATAGCAGCGGTCGGGAATGACGTTGATGCCCCGCCCGCCCTGGATCTCCGTCACCGAGAGTGCGGGAGCGCCGAGCGCGTTCCGCCGGGGCATCTCCTGCTGGCGCAGGGCCTCCACATCGAGGGCGGCGATGAGGGGAGCCGCTGCAGAGATGGCGTTCTTGCCCAATTGGGGTTGCGAGGAGTGGGTCGCGACGCCCTGGATCTCGAAGGTGATGCGCACCACGCCCTTATGGGCATAGGCGGGCGCGCACTCCGTCGGCTCGGCGACCGCGAGTTGGTCCAGCGTGAAGGGCTGCCGGCGGACCCAATCGGCAAAAGCGGGCGCGCCGCCGGAGGTCCCCTCCTCATCCACGGTAGCGGCGATGAGCAGGTTCAGCTTCGGGGCACGCCCCGCCCGATGCATCTCTTCCAGCAGCGCCAGCGCCACGCCGAGCGTGGCCTTGGTGTCCGCCGCGCCCCGGCCATGCACACGGCCCTCCGCGATCTCGCCGCAGAAGGGGTCGCCGAGCATCTGCTCGACCCCGACCGTGTCCATGTGCACATCCACGGCGGCCCACGCCTCGGAGGTTCCCCGCCAGATCGCGTAGACGTTCGGGCGGTTTGGAAAGACCTCCTCCGTAACCACCACGCCGCCGAATGCGGTAAACCAACCGGCAACCTGCGCGGCGATCTCCGCCTCGCCCACAATGCCCGCGCGTGGCCCGGCCTGCACCGGCGTCACGCTCGGTATCCGGACCAGCCGGCGCAACCACGCCGCGATCCGATCCCCCGTCACCATGCCGTTCTCTCCCTTCTACCCTATCGGGAGCGCGTCAGGGCTTGGGAGGCGTGGATCGGACAGCGGCTTTATCGCCGCTCTGCATCTCGGCCAGCGCGCTCTCCAATTGCCGCCGGTGCGCTTCCGAGACCAGCGCCTCGATGTGGAGCGTCAGCTTCAGGTCGCCGGGATTGGCGACGGCCAGCAACGGGGCCAGCAGTTCCGGCGCGAGAATGCCGGAGGCTGCCAGGTCGCTCGGGTCCAGGCGCAGCGTCGCCGTGAAGGGGCGACGCGTGTTCGTGCGGGCGGGCATCCCCGCCGTCAGGACCGTCTTCAGGACATTGTAGAGAATGCGCTCATCCAGGATACGGGGCAGATAGAGATGCCGGGCGAACTCCTCCGCCAGATGGACGGGGTTGCTGATCGGGTCGGGCAGCCAGGCCCGCACCCGCCCCAGTTCGTCCGCAAGCCCCTCGTCCGTGCGGAGCAGGCCCTGCTCGATGAGCGCGCGGGACGCGCCCTCCGCAAGGGCGCCCTCCCCGAAGGAGAGCCGGATCTCGCGCCACTCCATCGGCGCGTCCGGCTGGCTCTGGGTGGGCACGAGCAGCCAGGAGAAGGCCTCGCGCAGGTTGCGCTCGCGGAGTTCCAGGCAGCGCTGCAGGTGGTTCCGCGCGCGCTCCGCCGCGCGGGGCTCCAGCCGCATGCCCGGCGTCTCGATGAGGCTCTGCCAGGCCAGCAGGGAGCACATATCGTCCAGCAATTCCTGCATTTTGAGGGCGTCCGGCGCCAGAAAGAGCAGTGTGTTCCGGTAGCGGCGGCGGCCGACGCCGTAATTGGACAGGAGCGCCTGCGCCTTTTTGAGCGCCAGGCTCGTATGCACTTCCCCCGTGTGGACATGGTTCGGCGCGAGGATCACCAGGCGTGTATTGCGCACGTCTCCCACATCGGTCGTGCCTGCCGGGGAGATATGGACCTCGGAGAACGGCTCCGCCCGTTTGCGCTCCGCCGTCAGCAGCGCCTTGACCTCCGCGAGGACCTGCGCCTCCGGAATGCCCTCGCGCCGCTCGCGAAACGCAGTGAGAAGGCTGTCCTCCTCCTGCTCGCCCAGGCGTGCCGAACGGGACGCCGAAAAGATGCCCTTCAGCGGATCTGCCGGCTCCCCCGACCCCGCTTCACCGGGGCCTTCCGACCGGATCCAATCCGGGGGGGGACCGAGTTTTCTCCTATTCATTCAAAAGCTCCCTGGTGAGCGCCGCATAGTCGTGCGTGCTCATATTATTTGGAAACAAGAGCGGCAGCGGGCTGCGATACATCTGCGCCCGTCCCACATCCACCGCCTTGCGGATCACCGTATTGAGGACCCTGCCCTCGTAGTTGCGCCACAACTGCTCGAGAATATCCTCCGTAAACTGATTGGGTTCGATGCGGGTCGCCAGGAACCGCACCGTGGGAGGGTTGGGCAACTCCTCGCTCACATGGCGCAGGCTCTCCAGCAGTTTCACCGTCCCCCGCAAGCTGAAAGCCCCCATGTCCACCGGGACGATGATATCGGTAGCCGCCGCGATGGCGTTGACCGTCAGGGCGTCCAGGCTGGGCGGACAATCGATCACCACATACTGGAAGGTCTCCAGCACGGGGCGCAGGGCATTGCGGAGCAGCTTCACCCACCAGGGGCGCCCGGTCACCTGCAGCGTCGTCTCGGCCAGTTCCAGATTGCTGCCCACGATACAGAGCGACTGCGGGTCGTACTCTTCGGGCGGGTCCGAGAGGACGACGGGCAGAATGGCGTCCTGGATCGGCAGGGATTTGACCATGACTTCGTAGAGGGTGCGCTCCAGTCGATCGCTGTCGAAGCCATAGACCTGGGTGAGGTGGCCCTGGGGGTCGGCGTCGATCATCAGCGTGGGCGCGCGCCGAGAGAGGAACCAGCCCAGCGCCGCCGCGCTCGTGGTCTTCCCCACCCCGCCCTTGTGGTTGCAGATGGCGAAGATCCGTTGCTCCGTGGTGGCCTGCCGGGGCGCGAAGAGAGCCGAAAGCTCATCGCAGGCGAGCTGAGTTGCCTTGCCGACGCCGTATTGGGTCAACTTCCCCGCGCGGATGTAGTTCCGCAGCGTGTGCGTGCTGATCTGGTATCTTGTGGCCGCTTCAACGAGGTCAATCCGTTCCACGCCTGTCTCCCCTTTGTGGCGAATGTCCGCTCTCTCGCTTCCATAAGGAGAGGGCCGGGGTAAGTGCTCATACGTATAGAGACAAGTATTATAGCGGCAGGAGGGGGAAGAGTCAATCTGCAGACGCCTGTCTTTCTCAATTTTAGGAGACCTGAAAGCGGACCTCGAAATGGACGGCCACACAGCGCCCCTTCGGGAGCGTTTGCGGCGACAGCTCCTCACCGCTCCACCGGCGTCAGGAAGGGGGCAGGCGTGACGGGACGGCCTGCCAGCACATCCATAAAGCGAAGCCCCGGTACCGGGCGGGCGTCCTCCGGCGCCAGAGCGCCCCCGGTCACCTTGCCGAAACGCGCCTGCAGTTGCCGGTTCGTCAGCCCCTGGTACTCCGCCGGATACCCGCCACTATGGAATACGGAATCCCGCTGCTGATCGCGCATATAGAGCTGTTGCTGCACCGGAACGCCGTCCTTCGTCTGGTTCCATAAAATCGTCATATTTTCGAGGAGATCCCACTCCTTGACGATGGTAAAATCGCACACCTTCTGACGCCCATACGTGTTCCCAAACCGCACATCCTGGATCACTCCATAGCGGGAGTGCGTGGAGGCCTCCACGCTCTTATTATCCAGATACCCATCCAGGAGATACCAGGGCCCCTTCAATAACCGGACCCGGTCGAACCCCTCGATGTCGAAATGCTGATAGAGAATGTTCTCCGGGCCCCCGGTATCGCCTCCGTTCAGGTTGGTCGCCTTGCCATAATCTCCGGCCAGGGCGATCAGGCCGCTCACGATAAAGTCGCTGGAGTAGCGGAGATCGAAGAAATTGCTGTTGAAGGGGAGCCAATGCGAGATATTCCAGCCGATAAACCCGAAGATCCGGCTCCACTGCTCGCGGGGCAGGTTGGGATCGTTGGGATGACTGCGTAACACATGGACCGCAACGCCGCCTCCGATGGCCGTATTATGGTACCAGCGCAGGGAGATCTCCGAGAGGGGGCACTTCTCCTTGCTCTGAGGATCGCCATAGAGGAGGTTGCGCGCCGGGATCAGGTCTCCACGCCCACCCTCCTGCTCCAATTCCGGTGCGATGCCGTCGCAGTAGGCGATGAACCCACCGTCCGCAAAGCCATACACGCTGTTATCCTTCAGCAGCGTCGCGCCTCCCTGCAGCCAGAAGCCGTTGCCGCCATAGCCGAAATCGCTGATGAGCTTGCGTGGGCCGGTGATTTTGGTATCGTGATCGGCGAAGATGAGCGGATCGTCCACCCCCTCGATGTGGAGGCGCCCGTTCTGCTTAAAGATGCCGTCGTTTCGGACGGAGAGATTGTGCACAAAGGAGCCGGGTTCGTCCCCGCGCTCCGTAACGAATGCGGCTCCCTTGACGTCGTAAGCCACGTTATCGGTGAACTGCACATAGCTGCCGTGGTTCACATAGCCCCATCCGGGCGAATGGAGCACCACGCATCCGGTCACCAGGATCGGCGGCAAGCTGGAATCCGCGCCCGTGCGATGGAAGTGGACGGCATAGCGCCCGCGCGGATTGAGCGGCGGGTTCGGGTTCACCACGACTTCCCTCCCCCGCGCAATATGGTCGTCCGTGATCTTCCCCTTATCCGTGCGCCCGATGTTCTCGAAACGCACATAGCCCAGCCGGACCTGCGGATTGTGCATGAACATCACATGTCCGCGCCGATTGATGTCCTCCGCATGCGCGGGGTCCGTCTCGACGATCACATTGCGCGTCAGGTTCGCCACGTCCACAAAGAGGTCGCTCCGGGGCGGACGATGGGCGTACGTCAACGGCGAGGAGAGGACGACCTTCAGGCCATCCGTAGAGAGGGAGCGAATCGTGCGCATCTCATCTTCCGGCTGGTTGGGATTGACGCCCGGAATGAGGAGCGTATCGCCCTCCTGCCAGTGCAGGGGCTTCTCCCGCAGGATGAGCGTGGTCTCGCTCACGCCGCCCCCTCCGGAGCGGACGAAACCGGTCTTCTGCGCGCCGAATAGGGTCACCACGCCATGGGAGATCAGCCCGCCGGAGAGGCGCTCCGGGTCCCACTTCGGGTCCACTTCCGGCAGGGGACGCTGTAAGACGAATTGTAGCCTGGCGATCTTATCGGCGGCGATGGGCTGATCCGGCGTGCCCATCTCCAGCCTGCCGCTCGGCGTTACCACCAGGGTGTCCACCCGGAGTTCCGTGTTCGCCGTGGGCAGGAAGCGCAGAGTTCCCTGGACCCCGAGCGTATAGACGGGGGCAGGCTCCGGGCGATCTATGATCACCGTATGCGCCGCCAGGATGACCACCCGATCCTCCGCGCCGGGGACCCGGCCCCCGGACCAGATCTTCGGGTCCGACCAATCTCCGCTGCCGACCGTCGTTTCGGTGGCGTCGCTCTCCTTCACCAGGTTCATCGCATCCATATGCTCATTGTACTTGATGGGATCGCCGGGATGGATGGGATTCTGCCCCTGGGCGAGCGGGTTCCCTACCCAGTCGGGTAGCAGCAGGAAGGCGAAGGTGAGCATTGCAGCGGCATATTTCCGCCATACGCGATAGGATGGTGCGCGGTAAGATCGTGGTGAGATAGGGTGTTGCATAAATATCTCCCATTCTTGCGGCTCAGGACAGAGCCGGCTCAGAACCTCGATAAGATGGCAGCAAGCTCCGGCAGTGGCAACCAGGGGTAGATGGCGTCCCGACGTGGTTCCCTCTGTTTTACGCGTTTTCGGCCCGTAATGTTGCCGGGCAACAGCATCGGGCCAGGGCCTGCGCGCATATTCCCTATCCGAACGGATAGGCGCTCGGCTCTCCAAACGACAGCCTCCCGCTCACCTTCCGTGCGAAGTCCCGAATGCCTCCCGTTTGGTAGACTATCCGCACATCCTGAGAGTGAGTACGGTAATTCTTATCCACGGCGTTGAAACGCCGTCCAAAAGAGTTTCCATACTCACTCTGAGAAACGGAGAAGACCATGGCAAACATAGCACTGATTACCGGCGCATCGCGGGGGCTGGGGCTGGCGTTGGCGCGCCTGCTGGCGCAGCACGGCTGGTTTCTGATTATCAACGGACGGGGCAGGGAGGCGCTGGAAGGCGCCCGCGCCGAACTTTCCGCCCATACGGAGGTGATCGCGATCCCCGGCGATGTAGCCGACCCGCAGCACCGGGCGCATCTGGCGCAGGCGGCGGCGAAATGGGGCGGCCTGGACGCGCTCATCAACAATGCGAGCATCCTCGGCCCCAGCCCGCAGCCGAACCTGCTCGCCTACCCGCTCGATGTTTTGGAGCAGGTCTATCGCACCAATGCCCTGGCGCCCCTGGGACTGATCCAGGCGCTGCAGGCGCAGTTCAAGCCCGGCGCGCGGATCATCAATGTCACCAGTGACGCGGGTGTGGAGGCGTATGAGGGCTGGGGCGGCTATGGCTCCAGCAAGGCCGCGCTGGAGCAGTTGTCGGCAGTGCTGGCGGCGGAGCGCCCGGACTGGCGCGTCTACTGGGTGGACCCCGGCGACATGCGGACCCAGATGCACCAGGAGGCGTTTCCGGGCGAGGACATCAGCGACCGCCCGCTCCCCGAAACCAGCGCCCCCGGCTTTGTCGCCCTGCTGGAGGGCAGCCATCCCAGCGGACGCTACTCCGCGCCCGCCCTGGCGGGAGGAGACTGACATGTCCGCCGCGACACTCCCCATGGGGGATTTGGGAATCGCCGCCTGGGAGCGGCTGGACTTTACGTTGCCGCCGGAGCGGGAGGCGGGAGAGCCGCCGGAAGCGCGCGGCCTGGCCCGCGATGAGGTCCGCCTGATGGTCTCGTATCGGGAGCGCCCGGACGTCCTGCATCGTCGGTTCCGCGACCTGGGCGACTTCCTGGAACCGGGCGACCTGGTGGTCCTGAATACGAGTGGGACCCTCAACGCCGCCTTGCCCTCCCGCCGCGCCGACGGAGAGATGCTGGAGCTGCATCTCTCCACACGCCTGCCGGACGACCGCTGGATCGTAGAGCTGCGCCGCCTGAGCGATGGGGCGACCGAGCCGTTCCGCAGCGCTCAGGCGCGACAGACCTACTGGCTGCCTGAGGGCGGTACGGTATATCTGCATGCGCCCTATCTGCCGGATGGCGGCATGGCGGAGCCGAACAACGTGCGCCTCTGGGTAGCGACGCTGAACCTGCCTCAGCCTTTGCTGCCCTACCTGGCGCGGCATGGCGCTCCGATCCGCTACCGCTATGTGCGGGAGCAGTGGCCGCTCTCCTACTACCAGACCGTCTACGCCACGGAGCCGGGCAGCGCAGAGATGCCCTCCGCCGGGCGCGCCTTTACGCCGGAACTGATCACCCGGCTGGTGGCGCAGGGAGTGCAGTTTGCGCCGCTGTTATTGCACACGGGGGTCGCCAGCCTGGAGGATCATGAGCCGCCCTATGAGGAGTACTACCGGGTCCCGGAGACGACGGCGAGGCTGGTCAATGCGACGCGAGCGGCGGGCAAGCGCGTCGTTGCGGTGGGCACGACGGTGGTGCGGGCGCTGGAGACGGTCACCGGCACGGATGGCGTGACCCACGCGGGAGAGGGCTGGACGCGGCTGATCATCACGCCGGAGCGGGGCGTGTACGCCGCCAACGCCCTGCTGACCGGCATGCACGAGCCGCGCGCCACCCACCTCGCCATGCTCGAAGCCTTTGTACCGCGCCCCAATCTCGAAGGAGCGTATGCGGAGGCGCTCCGGGCGGAGTATCTCTGGCATGAGTTCGGAGACCTGCACCTGATCCTGCCTGCTTGAAACTCTTCGGCGTTTGAACCTCGTGACCGCCTACTGAGTGGTGTCGCCGGAGGAGCCGGGCGCTTCCGGCGACGGCCCGAGGCCCTTCAAGATGGACGTTCCCTCCTCCGACTTGGCAGCATCCTGTTCCTGTTTACTCTCGCGCTGTTCGATCTGTTTCGCCCGCTCCTCAGCAATGGCCTCTTGCGCCTGCGCCCGCTGAATTGCATCCTGGTCGCGGCTCTCATCCAGTTGAATGTAGATGTTATGCCAGGCTGCACCGATGTTGTGCCAGGCCGCCGAATTATCCGGATCGAATTTCACGCACCGCTGGTAGTAGGTGATGGCCGATTGATAACGCTCATGGGTGAACTCCCGGCTGCCTTTCCAGAAGTTCCAGGCCGAGGTCCAGGGCAGCCAGGTCACGGAGAGGACGGTGATGCCGACGAGCAGCGCTAGAGGAATGGCCCAGAGCGGCTGACGGCGCGGTGCAAAGAAGAGCCAACCGATGGCCAAACCGAACACCAGGCCGCCGGCATGCGCAAAGTTGCCCACATTCATGATATGGGTTATAGTAGTGATGATACAGAGTACGCCCCATCCCAGGAACAAGTTGAGATTCTGGCGTGTGGCATAGGCGCGCCATTCCGGGAACCGTGCCCTGCCCGCCCACATCAGCCCGAACATGGCATACACTACGCCGGAGGCCCCGATGCCGGTACCTCCCATGAAGCAAAGTTCCGCCCCCGAACTGAGGATCGCCGCCACCACAATGAACAGAAAATATATCGCCGGATTGAGCGTGGTCTCCATAGCACGGCCCAACTGCGCCATCCAGAGCATATTGAAAATCAAGTGGATGTAGTTGACGTGGAGAAACATAGAGGTGAACAACAGATAGTAGCGCCCGCTCCAGATGGCGTCGGTATCCGGGTCGGCGAAATGTCCCAGTTGATACCAAAATGAGCTAGGGGTATCGCCTGAAGTGAGGTTGGCCAGCGTCAGCAGGACGCACACGCTGCAGAGCAGGTAGGTGAGGACAGGAACCTGTGTATTTGCGCTGCCACTGGAGGGGCGCTGATTGAATTCCCAGGAATCCGGCATAAATAACCTCAATCTCTTTCCATCATGCCTCGGGCAGTGCCTGCGTCCCGACGGGGTCTATATTCATGCATGCCCTGGCTTATTCCTGCCTGAGCGCAGTGACTCCGCACAGAAGCAGGAGGGATTTGCGCCCCGGATGGCGAAGGGTGAGAGCGGGAGAGGAAACGGTAGGTTTCCCACCGGGCGGGGAAAGCGCCCGGAGCGTTATCCCTGGAGGACATCCTTGCTGAAGAATGCACTGCTTCATCCCGAAATATTGAATGCGCTTGCGGGCGCGGGCCATGGTTCACAGGTGCTTATCGCCGATGGCAACTATCCGTGCTCCACGACGGCGGGCCCGAACGCGGACCTCGTCTACTTGAACCTCGCGCCCGGCCTGGTCAATGCGACGGATACTCTGCGCGCATTGGTGACCGCGATCCCTATCGAGGCCGCGCATGTCATGCAGACGGCGGATGGCTCGGAACCGCCGATTTTTCAGGAGTTTCGGCAACTGCTGCCGCCGGGGGTCGCCATCCAACCTGTGGAGCGCTTCGCCTTCTATGCGGCGGTTGGGGAGCCGAGCGTCTGCCTGGTCATTGCAACGGGCGAGCAGCGTATCTATGCCAATATCCTGCTGACCATCGGCGTTGTGCCGCCCAGCCATTAGCCTCGGCATCCGGCCTCGCCGAAACAAAACCGGGTCCGGCGTACTCCGATTGACACCGAAGCGCAAATTGACTCGTATAGTCTCGTAAGCGTGTTCGTGTTTTCGATCCGGAAGGAGATTTCCCGCCGGCGCCGGATCTACTCCGGATCGTTCTGACAGGGATGATCCTCAGGAACGTGACCATGCTCCGATGCAGGGTTCCTTTTAGCCTGGGCCATAGACGGAACAGGAAGGGACGGAGCAAGAGGCGGATAGAAGGTAAGGAGTGACGTGGATGGAAGTGTTGATGTGGTTGATGACGTTTCTTGGCCCCGGTATCGCCGGGGCAGCGATGTTCTGGTTTTCCAATAGGTGTCGCGGCAAGAACGCAAAGAACTTTTTTAAATTTGGCGCCTGGGGCTTCTGGCTGCTCTACCTCTGGTGGGTCCCGAACCTGCTGCCTATTCCGCTGCTTGGCCCTGTCCTCTGGCTGATCATCAAGATGTCGCCGACGGTGATCTGCTTCTTCCTGGCAGTCAGCAGCATTCTGAAAGAGATGCGGGCGCAAAAAGACGGCGAATACACCGAAGCGGCCTAAAGTCCCTGATCCCGGCTTTGTAAAAAGAGTGGAGGCGTAAGGAAGGATGGCACCTTATGCCTCTCGAACCTTGCCTGCGGTACTACAGATTTCCCCGTAGAGAATCGGCCTCCTGCCCAGCGCGTTCCGGTAACATCGGGATGCGGGCGAGAGCCTTCCAAGGAGGGCGACGCGATTAGCGCCACGGTAGATCCCAAAGTCTTTCGTACCTACGATATTCGCGCCCTCGTTCCTGACCTGGTGGATGAGACGAGCGCTTACTATGGCAAAGTCGGCGCGGCGAATACGTTGCAAGCGCCTCTCCTGCCGGAGCAGGTCGAGGTCATCGGACGCGGGTTGGCCGACTTTTTTGGCTCCCCGACGGTCGTCCTCGGCTACGATGCACGCCTCTCTGGTCCGGCGTGGGCCGCCGCCCTGGCCCGAGGCATGAACCGGCAGGGCGTGGATGTGCTGGACATCGGACAGGCCACCACGGATACCCTCTACTACGCCTCCGGCAGCCTGAACCTGCCCGCCGTCGAGATCACCGCCTCCCATAGCCCGAAAGAGCTGAATGGGATGAAGCTCGTGCGGGCGGGCGTGCAGGTCGTCGGGATGGGCTCGGGCATGGAGGAGTTGCGCGATCTGGTCGTCTCCGGCAACTTCCGGCAGGCAGAGCAACCCGGTACGGTGATCCGGAGAGACATACTCGGCGCCTATGTGGCTTATCTGATGCAGTTCATCGAGGCGGAGGCGATCCGGCCCTTCACGCTGGTGGCGGATGCGGGAAACGGCGTCGGCGGGATCCCGGCGCGCGCGCTGTTCGCCCGCCTGCCGCAGCTCAAGGTCACCGAACTCTGCTTCGATCCGGACGGGCGGTTCCCCGTGCATGGCCCCAACCCGTTCGAGCCGGAGAATATCGAGCTATTGACCCATGCGGTCCGGGAGCAGGGGGCGGATATCGGGGTGGCGTGGGACGGCGACGCCGACCGGGTCTTCTTTGTGGACGAGAATGGGATCGCGATCCCCGGAGACTTTATTACCGCCCTGGTGGCCCGCCACTTCCTGCAGCGCAGCCCCGGCGCGGCCATCGTCTATGACATCCGGGCGTCCTGGGCCGTCCGGGACTGGGTGACGCGGCTGGGAGGGCGGCCCCTCTCCGAGCGCGTCGGACACTCCTACCTCAAACGGCGGATGCGGGCCGAGAACGCCGTCTTCGGCGGCGAGGTCTCCGGGCACTACTACTTCCGCGAGAACTACTATGCCGACAACGGCTACATTCCGCTGCTCTCCGTGCTGCAGATGCTCTCCGAGGGGAACACGACGCTCAGCAGGCTGATCGCCGACCTGGGTCCGTACTACGTCTCCGGGGAGATCAACTCCACCGTGGCCGATACCGGGGCGGTGATCGAGCGGGTCAAGGCGCGCTATGCCGACGGACAGCAGGACTATCGCGATGGGATCACGGTCGAGTATCCCGACTGGCACTTCAACGTCCGCCCCTCCGTCAACGACCCCTATGTGCGCCTCA
>DATGIG010000388.1:0-25678 GCA_035295825.1 Chthonomonadaceae bacterium
GCCGTTGACCAGGGCGAGCATGATGATGCCGAAGGTCTGGCGCATGCTGGTGTGCTTGAGCAGGTAGTTGACCATGCGCTTGGGCATGATGTCACGGCGCAGTTCGATGACGATGCGCATCCCGCTGCGGTTGCTGTAGTCGTTGATGTCGGTGATACCTTCGACTTTTTTCTGCCGGACGAGGTCGGCGATGTCCTCGATGAGGCGCTTTTTGACGACCTGGTAGGGCAGTTCCGTAACGACGATGGCATTTTTACCGTTGTCCATAGGCTCGATCTGCATGACGGCCTGCATGATGACGCGCCCGCGCCCGGTACGGTAGGCCTCTTTTGCGCCCTTCGTGCCCAGGATGACCGCCGAGGTGGGGAAGTCGGGGCCGGGCACGAACTTGATCAGGTCGTCCGCCGTCGCGTCCGGGTGGTCAAGCAGGTAGACGCAGGCATCCACGATCTCGCGCAGGTTGTGCGGCGGGACGCTGGTGCTCATCCCGACCGCGATCCCCTCCCCGCCGTTGCAGAGGAAGTTCGGGAACTTGCCGGGGAAGACAATCGGTTCGCGCCGCGTCTGGTCGTAGTTGGGCCGGAAGTCCACCGTGTCGCGCTCGATGTCTTCCATCATCTCCATCGCTAATGGCGTTAAACGACACTCAGTGTATCGGTAAGCCGCAGGTGGATCCGCATCAATGGAGTTGTGTACGAAAACGCCATCGGCGAGCAGGAAGTTATGATGCTCGTCTACCGTGATGTCATAGACATCCTTGCGCTCTTCCAGCCAGTTAATCGAGACAATACGGTGGTTGTAGTGCCTTCCAGCCTCTACCAAATCATCGAAATCCTTGAAGTAGGTGAGCGCCGCCTCCAGTCGTGGAATCCAGTTTTGTTTTCGGTTCGCCTCATAGGTAGCAGGCGTAATTGGTTCATTCCCTGCCTGTGCCAAAAGTGAAGAGAGGTACTTTGCGATCTTTCGGCGCATTACCTGCTGTTTGTAGGCGGGATCTGTCCACTTCTCCGTCAGCGCAACAGCCGCTTGCGCTGCCAGCTCTGTCATTAAGTTAGGATTGGCCTGGATACGTGCAGCACAGGTACGCCGAACACTCGCACGATGCGCCTGTCGGAAGGATTCATCCTGCCACTGTCGTTCGATTTTCTTTCGATGTTGTTCCCGTGTGTTCGGATCCGCCCAGAGCGTATGGGCCATGTTGGAGAAATGATCTTGCGAATAGTTCGCACGATAAGCCGGGTCCTGCCAACAAGCCTTCACTCCCTCGCTGACCTTGGCACGTACCTCCTCGGAAGCCATAGCACACGAAATTGCTTCAACAATTTCGGCACGCTTTTCGTCGTCCGCCCACATGGCTCGGCTACGCTCAGAAATAATATGCGCCAAGCGTGCTTTCTCTTCGGGCGTCAGGGGACGTTTTTCGATACCTGTAAGTGCGACGCTCATTTTTTCGCGATATTCCGGATCGGTCCAGAGCGCTTTCATCCTTCGGGAGATTTCCGCTTTTGCTGCGACATCTTGCTCATAGCGCTTGCGGAGCGTCGCGGCTACACGAGGACCATTCGCCTTGCGGTATTCCGGGTCTTGATTCTGACGGATCTGGCGTTGCCGTCGCGCTTCCAAGACCTCCGGATGTTCGTTGTAGTAACGCTGCACTCCCTGTCTTTGTGCTTGGCGGAAGTCTTCATCTTCCCACAAGGCTTTGATATGCTCGGTATGGAGATGAAGATGCTCCAGGAACTCCATGCGCTCTATGTTGGTCGGGCGGTTATCCCAGCGATTGAAGTTCTTGTGATGTCGGACGTACGGACCGTGAAAGGCTCGTGCCAACCCGCGTTCCTGATTATAACGGTCAGCGATGTGATGGACAAATTCATACTCACCGCTGGCAGGTTGCAGCACACGAAGGTAGTCGTTCAACCCGTCTTTCACGGGAGCCGCATCGAAGTAGCCTGGCATCAGGCTATCATCTTTTGTGAGATGCTGCGCCTGCTTGTAACTACCATCGCGGAGCATAAAGCGGTGATCGGGGGTACAGCGTATCTTCGCCCCATTATCTAACATCACTTCGATGAGTTGAGCGTTGCGACGGGTAATGCGAGAATGGCGTCCTTCTCCAATGACAATGTGCCCATTCTTATCCACTGAGTAGACATGAAAGATGGTATCCGGCCCTAATTTCGCCAACTCTGAGAAGGTTTTCTCTGTGCCATCCAGTAGTTTGATTTTGGTGTCCCCGGTAAAGCAACCGAAGTTGCCCTGGGGATCTATTAATGGATAACGCAAGCTGAAATCCTGCGCCATACGGACCAGCGTTCCATAGATGGCGGCATCGCCATGCGGATGGTAGTTGCCCATGCAGTTATGCACAAGCATTCCATTGGCGACAAACTCATGGTCTTCCTCAACCTGAATATCGTATGTCACCTGCGGCGGAGCGGAGCGAACGTGTCTGACTTCGCTAAAGGAAATCTCGTTTGCCATGAGCTGGCACATCAGCCTTGCCTGATCGGGACCGGCAGATTTCATCTTCAGAAACAGGGCCTGCGTCAATCGGATGTCTTCTATTGATTCGTCGGCGGAGCGAGAAAGAACGACATCGCCCTGCTTGAGCGCCTCGGCGTTCTTCCAAATGATCTCCAGGTCTTCGGTCAATACCTTGAACTGCTGCCCTGATGTACAGACATTTTTGCGGCCACTCGTCAGTTCCACTTCCAGCAACGGCTGCTCCGGCATGACATAAGTCTGCGTGATGGAACGCGCGCCGTTCTGGGTGAAGACTTCATCGCCGATGTTCAACTCCTCGATGGGAACGAGCCCTTGAGGTGTGCTGACCAGCGTTCCGGCGACAAAACACTCCCCGATGACCTTGGCGGATTTGACGCGGGCGGAGTTCGGGCCGATGTTCAGATCCCGCATGGCGGTGAGAATACGACGCTGGACGGGTTTGAAGCCATCGCGGACATCGGGCAGGGCGCGGGAGACGAGGGTGGAGACGGCATAGCCCAGATAGGAGCGACGCAGCTCCTGCTCGATATCCACCAGCATCAGGCCGCCCTCGGGGCCATTCTCGCCGGGTTCGGGACCATTGGAAAGCGTATCGTTAGCCAACTTTCTCTCCTGATTCGTGTCGCGCAGGTCGCTTCATGCATCACGAAGCGACCTGCGAATAGGGGGTTCTTTGCTCTCATATTTACCCCTCTATTGTACCATTTACGTACAAATTTGTCAACTGCTGACATAAGTTCGCACTTCTTGGAAAGGGCCGTTTTTCCAGGCGGGCAATCGGCGGATTTTGAAACGGAGCCTGTCTTTAGCCCGTCAAATGAATACTACGGTTTCCGATCCCAAAACGGAAACAGGAGTTGTCGCAGGGGAGGGTGAAACGTAGGATGCCGGTTTGCAAGGCAGCGAGCAGGATCGTGTGCGCAAGGGGTGGATCGCAAGGAGAGCAAGCGTGCCAAAACGCTCTGAGCAGGTTCCGTAGAGAAAGGAGTGCCCTATGTCGAAACGCGCTATGTATCGTATTGTGTGGATGATCTCGCTGCTGGCTATCATTGGTATGAATGGGCTGTTTCTCATGATGCCGTCCCAGGGGGCTGCGACAGCCGCATCCGATACCCTGGTCTCCTTTACGACAAGCGACAAGATGATCTCGCTGCGCCATCCCAGCAACTGGACGCCCAACGAACAGTCGGACCATGCCATCGCCACCGGGGTGGAATTTATGCCCGATGAGACGACCCGCTGCGTGGTCAAGACCGATATGCTCAGCTCCATCCTGACGAGTACCCCTGGGGCCGGCGTGGATCTGAGCAGCCTCTCCGGAACGCCGGGAATGCCCAACATGCCGACCGGCGCCCAGAAACCTCCGCTGGAGGCAGCGCATGACTACCAGGCCGATGCCATCCGGGAAGATCCAAAGCGCTATCCCCGCTATGCCGAGGGGAAGGCCATCAAAGTGCATGTCGCCGGGTTGGAGGCCCTCTTTACCCAGTTCACCTATCGGAAGTTTGAGGGGTTCGAGGCGGTAGAAATGGTGGGCCGGCGGATCACCGCCGTGACCCCGGACCGCCGGCTCTCCATCGTCGCAACCTGCCGTAAGGACCAGGCCGAGAAGCTGGAACCCGTCTTTCAGAAGATCATTGACAGCGTCCAGATCGGGCAGGGAGGTTAATCATGCTGTGTCGTTCTTGTGGTCGTGATAGCCGGACCATCACCTCGTGCGAATGGTGTCATCAGCCGCTGTCGGTGGTCCCTCCGCCTCAACCCACCACGCAGATGCCCGCGGGCAACCCGCCCACCCAGGCGATGCCGATGGGCCAGCAGCCGACGCTGCAGATCCCGCAGGGAGCGCCGCCCTACCCCGTTATGCCCGGAAGCCAGCCCACCACCCAGCTACCGCCGGGGGTGCAACCGACGATGCAGGGGAATGCCCCAACGCGCCGACGGGTCTCCCTCACCGGTGAGGTGATCGAGGATGCAGCGCCCCCGCCGCCACCCATGGCGCCGACCGGCGTCATACCTGCCGGAATGGGACACATCCCGGCGACCGCCTACACGGCCCAGGCGGTGCAGGCGCAGTTGCAGGGCAGCGGCACGACTCCGATGGGCGAGCGCTGGGAGAAGTTCCTGGCCATCGCGCTGCCCTTGATCGCCCTCTCGATGCTGATAGTCCACATCTTCCCCGGCTCGTTTCTCTATGTGGGCTTCGCCGATATGTTCTTCATCCCCATGGCATTGGGCGCCGTGGGCGCGGTACCCTCCTACGACGACGCGATCGCCGATTGCAGTGTGGTCCTCATCGTCTCTCTGCTCTTCGGTCCCGCACTGGCTCTGGTCGTCTATCTTATCGTCTGCGCGTTCAAACAAGAGTGCAATGGCGCGCTGGTCGCCCTGTTGCTTATCAGCCTCATCCTCCCCTTCCTGCTGCTTATCCCCTTCTTGAGCACCGGATTATCCTGGGACAAACTGGGTGCATGGGGCCTGTTCAACATCTTCAGTTTTGTGCGCGTCTTCCTCGGCTTCGCCGGGTGGTTCCTGAGCAGTTTCTTCCGCCAGGAAAATGAGTAGTAGCAGATCACCATCTGAACCGGCGACTAAAGTCGCGTCTGACAAAAGCACAAAGTCCACCTGCGTGGACTACCTTCGACATGGAGAGTCGGCGCAGGCCGACTTCGTGCCGCTGTCAGCCGCGACTTTAGTCGCTGGGCTCGTCATTCTCGGCGTGGACGCTGTCCGGGTGGAAGCGCGCCGTTGGGAAGGGGACGCCGGGCTTGCCAGCCGCCCAGTTGGCCCGCGCCACCACCTCCGGATCGGCGCGATCCAGGTCCGTCCAGTCCTGCGCAGCGCACTGCAGCGCCAGCCGTCGGGCCTCGCCGCGCAACGTGCGGGCGGCAGGGTTCAGTTCGTCCAGGGCAATCTGGTTGAGCCGATGGGTAAAGGGAGTCAGGTCGGGCGTGGGCGTGAAGCAGGCCGTTAAGGGCGTGGCTGTGCGGTCGAAGCGCGTCATGGCGGGGAGGCCGAGGACCAGTTCCATGGTACGCAGCAGGGAGGTGTGGTTGTAGGGCTCGCTGATCACCGCATGGCGGCGCGTGTAGGCCGAGATACAGAACGCCGTGGTGCGATGTCCGTCCACATGGTCCACCGCCGCCTGCGAATCGTCTTCGATCACCAGAATAAGAGTGTCCTTCCAGAACCGCGAGTGGCTGATCCGATCCACGATGCGCCCCACGGCGAGGTCGTTATCGGCCACCGCCGCCCGTGGCGTGGGCATGCCGGGGCGGGTCCCGCTGGTGTGGTCGGCGGGCAGCAGCAGCATGCAGAGCGCGGGCAGGTCGCCCTTCGGCTCGAAACCGTCCAGGTCGCCCAGGAACTGGTCGGCCCGCCACTGGTCCGAGACCGTGATGGGAAACCCGATGAAGCGGGGGTGCAGGTAGGGCCGCAGGGCCGCGCTATCCGTCTTCGCCTCCAGGGTGAATTTGCCGGTCTTCTCCTGGTAGTCCTTCCACAGGTTGCTCCACGTGGGCGGCGTCCCTCGCTCCTGCGCCTGAATGCCGGGGCGGTTGACGAACTCGCCGTAAATCCGCACGCTCAACCCCTTCTTAATTGCCGCCGTCCAGAGAAACCCTTTCGGCGAGTAGGCCAGCGGATCGCCGCCATCATAGGGGTAGCTGCGGAGATGCGCGTTGTAGTTCTGCTCGATGTAGGCGTTGGCGACGGCCTCGTCGCACCACTGGTGCCCGTCGGCGGAGTTGGTCCCGCTGGTGAAGGTATTGTCCAGCAGCACAAACTCCCGCGCAAGCGCATGCTCATTGGGCGTAACCGCCTCGCCATACAGGTTGAGCGCCCTGTTGCCATTGCCTTCGGGCATGTCGCCCAGCACGGCGTCGTAGGTCTGGTTCTCCTTGATGATATAGACCACATGTTTGAAGACGGAGGGCTCGCCCGCCCGCTCCGGCACCGGCAGCGGCGCGGCATTGGGGCGGGGCGCGTCCTCCGCGCCCCAGCGATTGTTGGCGGCTACGATCTTACTCTGCGCATCCAGCTCCGGCCCGGTGACCTTCGGCAGGAGCTGCACCGTGCCGATGCTGTTGTGGACGCCGTAGCTGTTGTTCCTTGGAGAGAGGATGCGGGGACCGACGCCCTTGGAGCAGGCCACATAGAGGGTATCCCGGCGCGCGGCGATGGCGATAGGGAACCAGCCGGTGGGCATATAGCCGGCCACGGTCGGCTTCGCCGCCCTATCCGGCAGGGTCACGACCGCGACGGCGTTCGCACCCCCGCACGCCACATAGAGCGATTTCTCATCCTCCGAGAGCGCCAGAGAGGTGGGGATCTGTCCAAAGCCGGGGTCCTGTGGCGGGGTCAGGGAGAGCGTCTGCGTCATATGCCTGCGGCGTGTATCGAACACGCTGACGCTGTCGTCATCGCTGTTGGCGATATAGAGCGTCTGCCCATCGGCAGTGATCGCCAGGGCCGAGGGCTGCCGTCCGACGTTCACCTCCGTAACGACACGGCGCACGGCTGCGTCCGCCTCGCCCTCTTTCCCGCCCGTGTCGCCCCGGCTCTCCGGAAGTAGGTCGAGATGGGTGGTATCAATCACGGACAGGCTGCCGCCCCGCGCGGCGTCGGTGACGGGGTCCACGCGCACCGGGGTGCCCGCCGAGGGTTCCGTCTGCTTCTCGTCCGGCTTCGCACGCTGCCCGCCCCGGTTGGCGACATAGAGCGTCGCACCGTCCGGTGACAGAAGCAGCCGGTAGGGCGCGACGCCGACGGGGATCGTATGCAGCAGCTTGCCGTCCGGCAGGGAGACCACGGCGACGGCGTTGTGCATGCCCAGAGCCACATAGAGCCGGGTATCATCGGGCGAGACGGCCAGGCCCAGCGCCTGCGGATTGCTCTTCTCCTCCGTCACGATCAGCGGCGTCCCGGCCTTCCAGGCATCGCCCTCGTGGGTAAAGCGGGCGACGCTCCCGTTCTGGGCCGAGGCATAGAGGGTTTTGCCGTTGTGCGCCCACGCCAGCCCGAGCGCGTCCGCGTTGAAGGGCACGACGCCCGTCGGCTCGCCGGTTTTCGCATCGAAGCAGAGCACGCCCTTATCGGCGCCTGCCGTCAGGATCGCCAGCGTGCTCCCATCGGGAGAGAGCGCCACATCGCGGGGCCGCGCGCCCTGGATCTCGCGCAGCACCCCGCCCGGCGTCACCGTCTGATTGCTCGGCACCAGGACGCTCCCGTTAGGCTGTTTGCCCAGGGTCAGGCGGCGTGCGACCTCCTGCGCCACCGACCGTTGCAGCAGATACGCCGTGGCTGCCAGAAGCAGGCCGATGCAGAGCCAGCGCCATTGAGAGTGCATTCTCATATTGGTTTCTCCTGGGCGATCCCGCCCTATTTTCTCCCGCTTAGTTTCACGATTGAGGGCGATATTCCCTCCGGAAAACAGGCGAGAACAGGGAAACCGACTTGACGGTTCTCTCGTAAGAGGAGAGAGCCCTCCTGTCGTGTTCTAGCGAATATCAACGGTCTGGTTTTCCGCCCTGGGGTAAAATATAGTCGGTAGAACCATACAGGAGAGTTTTCTATCAGGCATTGTGAGGCAGACGCACATGACAACGCAAGAGATACTTACGGCTATCGGACAACTGGGACCTGTTGAGTTGGAGAAGGTTGCGCATCACGTTTCCCGGATGCGATTACGGAAAGTTACCGGGCAAGAAGCGGAACTGGTCCAAATAGCTCGTCGTCGTCGTCCACGCGCCTTTCAACGGCGCTATCACGAACTGATGCGGAAACGTCAGGAAGAGACCCTGACCGAATTGGAGTATCAGGAATTGCTGTCGCTGACCAACGAAGCGGAGGCATTCGATACGCGCCGCATGAAAGCCCTTGCAGATCTAGCGGAAATGCGTCAAACGGATCTCGATACGTTGATGCGTGACCTGGGCCTTGCGCGGCATGGCTAAATCCAATGTTCCTCGCAAACTCAAACATCTTGTCGCGGAGAGAGCGCGAAACCAATGCGAATACTGTCGCAGCCGTGAGGACTATGCAGTAGACCCCTTCTCCGCAGAACATATCCTCCCGAAAAGTCGCGGGGGCACAACGGATTTCGATAACCTGGCGCTTTCTTGCCAGACCTGCAACAACCACAAATACAACAAGACCGAAGGGATCGACCCCAAAACAGGTCTCCTCGCTTCCCTGTTTCACCCACGTCAGCAAAAATGGAGCGATCACTTTTCTTGGAGTGAAGATACAACAGCCATTATCGGGCGAACACAGACAGGACGCGCGACTGTCCACACGCTTGATATGAACCGGGAAAGTTTGATCAATTTACGCAGGATGTTACATCGTGATGGCCATCATCCTCCACGTGAGTAACTCACCTTATATAGCGCTTCCCGAGGAGAAGGAGCATGACCATGGAAGAGAGCAAATTGGAAGAGAATCAGGAAGAAGAGGCCGCCGCAAAAGAGGCTGCCAGGCAGAAGGATGCCACCGCGCTTGCGGCTGCCGCCGAGCGTGTGCTGACAGCAACCTTCAACGCGCCGGTAACGTTAGGCCCGCCTGAGATCTTGCGGGATCAGTACCGGAACGGGGTGGTACGCTGCCCGGTGGTCGCAGGGCCTTCCGGCCTTCCGGGGAGCATCGTGGCGAAAATAGCGGTCGGCGAGGGCGAGGATCTCTACGATGCAGAGAAGGACACGTCGGGCTGCACGGCCTGGCGCTTCTACAACGAGTGGGCCGGGAACCGCTTCTTAAACGAGATGGCTATCGAGCCTCCGCTCAATGCACGTCTGCTGGCAGGGGATCGAACGGAGGGGCTGTTTATTCTGGAGGATCTGGGCAATGGGGATGCCCTATCGGATGTCGTCCAGCGGAGCGATCCGCAGGCGGCGGAGCGTGCGCTCTTCGACTATGCCCGCGCGCTGGGCAGAATGCACGCCGCGACCATCGGCCATGCGGACGCCTGGCGACAGGTCCGCCTCGCCATCGGCGGAACGGAGCAGGAGCGGGAGCCTCTGGGCTCGGGCTGGCTGAAGGAGAATATCGCGCCGTTTCTCGAAATGTGCGCGGAGCTCGAGGTTCCGGTAGCCGCCGGCTTCGAGGAGGACGCGGAGACGGTCCGGCAGACGCTCGATGCTCCTGGCCCTTTCGAGGCTTTCTCTCCGAACGACACCTGCCCGGACAACCATCGCCTGATGCCGGATGGGAGCCTGCGCTTCTTCGATTTCGAGTTTGCCGGCTACCGCCATGCACTGCTGGACGCATCCTACCTTCAGGTGCCGTTCCCGACCTGCTGGTGTGTCAATCGGATCCCGGCGGACCTGGTGCCGCGCCTGGAGGAAGCCTATCGCGCGGAACTCGCTCGCGGCTGCCCGGAAGCGAGTGACGACGCGCTCTTCTGCGCCGCGATGAGCCACGCCTGCGCCTTCTGGACCTTCACCACTCTGAGCTGGCAACTGAAGGACACCCTGAAGGAGGATGGAGAGTGGGGCATCTCCACGGTGCGCCAACGGCATCTCTATCGCCTGGAGACCTTCACCGAGCGGGTCTCCCGCTATGGGCACCTGCCCGCGATGGCGGAGACGGCCAACGCCCTGTCCGCAAAGCTCGCCTCCCTCTGGCTGCCCGAATTGGAATTGATGCCGATCTACCCGGCCTTCCGGCATTGAGACCGTAGGATTTGGATTATGGTTAGGCAAATATCCTTCTGGTGTGAGAGACCCTGGATTTAGTTGGGAGTGGTTTGAATGGGAGCACGACAATATCTACCGAAAGTTACAAGTTGGCGGATTGGTTAAAGCTATGACCATAACAGGAAAAGAATACGAAGCACTTGCCTCTGTCGAATTTATGGAAGATGCTATCTTTCGTTATAATGCAGAGCACTCTCTTTCTCCGGGCGGGCATACACACCATATGCTCATCAAGCAAGGGAGTGTCTTTCGGTTTGCACCTTAAACCTTGCAACAAATGGACCACACGACGGCTTGCTGCTGAAGACAGTCATATTGCAGCACGGCCAGAGAGGTTCACTTTCCCGATCCTTCGGAGAGGGGCAGGAGGTTGTCGTCCGGTTCGCGGTCGATGAGCTTGGTGTTCGGGTCAATGCCGGCCTTTTCCGGCTCCTCCGCCACCTCGTAAGTGAGGGTGGTATACTCTCGTGTGAAGTGCTTTCGCTCCAGCACCAGCGGCTTGCCTAACCGCTCTCCCCGCTTCGTTCTGCCGTAGATGCCGACCTCGATCCAGGCATTCTCAGAAATCGGCTTCTCATTCCCCATCGAGTCGGCCTGGAGGGTGCGCGTCTGGGTCTTCAGAGTGACCTTCCAGCGGTTCGGCCCGATTTTGAGGCGCTCAGCGGAGACCATACGGTCCTCAAAGAACGTGATCTTCTCGAAAAGATCGCTCAAAAAGCGCTGGGTGTCGGCAGGGGTTGCCGCCTGGAGATACTCATAGAGTTCGAGGGAGGTGGTGTACGGCGGCTCCTGGAACCCCTTGTCTTTAACAAATCGCGCCAGGGCGGCATTCAGCCGCCGCTCACCGATCTGATCCTGCAGCGCATAGAAGACCAGCGCCCCCTTGTTATAATGGATATAGGGCTGATGCTGCACCCACAACAACGCATTCTCCCCCGTGCCCTCCCTGCCGCGCCCCGCCAGATACTGATCCAGATTGTAACGGAGGAACTTGCGTATCCGCTCCGGCCCATACTCCTCCTTCATCACCATCAGCGCCGAGTACTCCGCCAGCGACTCGGCCAGCATCTCGGAACCCTCCACGTCGCCTCCCAGCACCTGATGCGCCCACCACTGGTGCGCGGTCTCATGGGCGGTTATATAGAATGGGTAGTCGATATCCTCGGCGCCCTTGCGCACCTGGGCGATAAAGCCTGCGCTCTCCGAATAGGGGATCGTGTTCGCAAAGGATTGGGCGATTGACTTATAGGCCGGAAACTCCAGAATACGCAGTTGGCGGAACTGGTAGGGCGAATAGTTGCGCGAGCAGTAGGCCAGCGCCTTCTTCGCTCCCGCCGCCATCCGCTCCAGATTGTAAGCGTGTTCGGGATGGTAGTAGATCTCGATGGCGACCGGCTTGCCGTCCGCCCCTACCCACCGGTCACGATACACCCGATACCGCGCCGAGACCACCGGCACGAAGTTGCGGATGGGCGCGTCCATCTTGTAGTGGAAGCAGCGTCTTCCCGCCTCCGTCCACTCGCGCTGCAAATAACCGGACGTCAGGGCGATCTGGTCGGGCGCCGTGCGGAGCGTCGCCTCGTAGGTGATCCAATCCGCGTCGTTGCCGATATAGGTGTTTTGGCGGGCCTGGAGGTCGGCGGCGGAAGCCATCCGGGGACGATAGGCCAGCCCCTCCTTATGGCGATCCTCATAGCCGGCGAGCTCTTTATTCGGCTGGTAACCCAGGCTTGGCAGAAAGCTCTCGATGAAAGTCCCGTTCGCGACGATCTCCGTCTGGGGTGCGTCGTTCGGGAAGCCCGTTTTGTCGTAAGCCAGGTCGAACTCCAGCCGCGCCTCCTCACCGGGGCGCAGCGGTTGCGCACAGCGTAACACATAGAACCCCAGCCGCTTATCCGCCACGGAGCGCACGGCATCCCGATCCAACTGCAGCTTGCGGATGGTCTGGTCACGATCTACCACCACCACAATGTCCCGAATGCTCTTCTCGGTCTTGTTTTTGAGTATATAGGTTCCCTGCACCGCATATTGAGACCGCTCCGGGTAGAGCGTCATGTCCAGCTTGACATCCGTAATACGCGGCTGCGGCAGGGAGGCATAGCGCGCCTTATACCGCTTCTCGTAGCTGGACCACAGTTTGCGCCAGGCGGTCTTAGCAAAATATTCGTTCCGAATGTTGGTGTTGATGAAGATATAGATGCCGGTTCCCATCCAGCAGAGGGCGGCCAGGCCCGCCGCAAGGCGCACTCCGTGCGTCGGCCTGCCCATCTTCCAGCGCTGCTTCAGGCGCGTCTCCTTGCCGCGTACCCAGAGGCGCAGGCTGAGTACAACCAGCAGCAGGGAGAACGCCAGCCAATACACATGAAAGGCAATCGCCGGGTGGAGAAAGGGGCCATATCCGTTCATGTCGGAGTAGACCATACGGGGAAGGCCATCGGCAAACAGATACAAGGTGTGATCCCAGCCCAGGTTGCGGAGGATGCCGCCTACGAAAAACGCGCCGATCAGCAGCCCGTGGCCCAGGAATTTGTGGTTGACCAGCGTATGGATGCAGAAGGCCAGAGCCGTGATACAGACGAACGCCGGGAAATCGATCCCAAAGAGGTAGGAGACATAGAGGCCAGGCTCAAAATGGAAGTAGCCTTTCGCCGCCTGGGTCGCCATCCCGGCCAGTATCAGCACGCCATTCAGGACGACCAGCATGCCCAGAATGGCCGTCATCTTGCTCAATGCCGTGACCCAGGTCGGGATCGGCTGGGCGTCCGCGATCTGGTCCAGTTGCAGGGTCCGCTCCCGCCAGACCAGCTCACCCGTATAGAAGGCGATGAGAACCAGAAAGAAGAGGGCAAAGATGGGCAGGGTCGTCTCCACCATCACCCGCGTCACCGGATAGGTGGAGGTCCCATAGACCTGATCGGCGCTCCAGGCGACGGCGATGGTCAGCAGGAAGCCGCACAAAACGATCACGCGGAAGGGAACGCCGCGCAGGATCTCGCGCATGTAGAACCCGCAGAGATGCCCGTAAGCCGCAAGCGCATTCGGATACAACGGCGCATCCGAATGCGACGGGGATGCTATGGACGGAGCGGAGGGCGCGCTGCCCGCGAAGGCCTGCTTCCTCCCTCGCAATGCGGGTGCTTGTGCGGAGAAGCGAAACAGCCGATAGCCCACCGCAAAGAGCGCCGCGCCGACTCCCGTCCAGAGCAGCCGGTTCCAGAGCAGCAGGCCCGTCAGCGGGATCACCCGGCTGTTACGCGCTGCTGCAGGCCAATAACGCGTCACCAGGTTCAGCGTGTTCAGGCCGAAGGGGTCGAGCATTCCGGCGAGGGTGTGGTTATCCAGGTTCTCGATCAAGCTGGAGCCGACGAGATAGGCGACCAGAAAGAGCACCCCGGAGACATAGGTCGCCAGCGGACTGCGCGTCAGCGCGCCCACCATAAAGAAGACCGCCCCGAGGAGAAATACGTTGGGAAGGACCATGCTGAAGAAGGGCATGGCGTAGGCCGCGCCCACAAAGGGGCCGAGTTTCCAGCGCTCTACCCAGGGCATCCGCGTTCCCAGCCAGAGGCCGACCAGGGGTGCGCTATAGATCCCCACCGTGACGACCCAGGAGCCGAGGAAGCGCCCCAGGAGGTAGTCCCGCTTGGTGATGCGGGTGGTGAAAAATAGCTCGTGGGTCTTGGTCTCGTAGTCGCGGTAGATCGCCGTGCCCATGATCCCGGTCGCGATGACGGAGCCCAACGCCATCAGGATCGTCGTCAACTCCGCGATGACCAGGGGCGCGTTGTTCTTGGTGAGGGCGCTGCCGAGCGTAAGGTGCGAAGCATCCGTCGTCATCATCAGGAAGGCGATCGAGCCCAGGAGCAGGAAGTAGATGTAGGTCGAGGCCATGCGCAGGCGATAGCGGATCTCGAACCGGAAGATAGAGAGCATGGGGTCCTCCTATACCTGCGCCGCCCGCGCGATATGGAAGAAGTAGACATCTTCCAGGTCCGGTTCCACGGGAGTGAAGTCCTCTCCGGGGGGCATCTCGCTGTAGATGGTGACCTGGGGGCGGCCCGCATACAGGCGCTTGGAGAGCAGAAAGTAGTTGGCTTCGAGGGCGGGCAGAGCGGCTTTTTCGGTGGTCTTCCGCCAGACCCTGTCGGCGAGTTGTGCGAGGATGTCCTCGGGACGCCCCTCCGTTACCACCCGGCCCTTCGCGAGGATCGCCATCCGCTCGCACAGCTCCCGTACATCCTCGACGATGTGGGTGGAGAGGATGACGGTCACATTCTCGCCCACCTCCGCGAGGAGGTTCAGGAAGCGATGGCGTTCGTTGGGGTCCAGCCCTGCTGTAGGCTCATCCACGATGATCAGCTTGGGCGCGCCAATGAGGGCGACGGCGATCCCAAGCCGCTGCTTCATGCCTCCGGAGAATCCCCCGACCGCCTTGCGGCGCACCTCGTAGAGGTTGACCTGCTGGAGCAGCGCCCCCACCCGCTCGCGCCGCTCCCGCCGGTCGTGCACTCCCTTCAATACGGCAAAGTGGTCCAGCGTCGCCTCCGCCGAGAGCGAGGGATAGAAGCCGAACTCCTGGGGCAGATAGCCCAGCAGACGCCGCATAAACTCCTTGTCCTGCAGAACATCGATCCCTCCGAAGCGGATGCTGCCCGCGTCGGCATCCTGCAGGGTGGCGATGGTACGCATTAAGGTGGACTTGCCCGCACCGTTCGGCCCCAGCAGCCCGAACATCCCACTGGGGATCGTGAGGGTGATGCCATCCAGGGCGCGTATGCCGGAGGGGTAGGTTTTCGTCAACTGTTCGATACGGAGATCCATGCGCAGCGTTCCGTTCTGTTTGTGCCTGAATGCACATTCTACCCCGAGAGCTCCCCTCCGTCAATGAGATAGTCCGCCCTTTCGCTCAAGCGCCTGCGCGTTTCACGACCGTTTCGCCTGATGGTAGATTTCGTAGAGCAGAACCCCGGCAGCCAGCGCCACATTGAGCGAATCGCAGTGGCCTGCCATCGGGATGCGGACGACGATATCGCAGGCAGCCTGCCGCTCCTGCGAGAGCCCCCTGCCCTCGCTGCCCATATAGATGACATTGGGGACAGGCAGGGCGGTCTGCCGATAGGCCACCGCAGCGCCGGGGGACGTGCCGATGACCGGCAGGTTGTAGCGACGCTTCCAGGCGAGGAACTCCTCAAAATCGGATCGGACCAGGCGCTGATAGAAGACGGCTCCCATGCTGGCGCGCACCGCGAGGGGATCGAACGGGTCCGCCGTATTGCCGAGGAGGATCACTCCGGCGCAGCCGACGGCATCGCACGCGCGCAGGATCGTCCCCAGGTTCCCCGGATATTGAATGCCATCCAGCGCGACCCAGCCGAGCTCTCGTGCGGGCCGTACCGCAGGCAGCTTCTCCCAACGCTGCCGCACCACCGCGCCGATCCCCTGCGTGTCCTCCCGCCCTGCCATCCACTGCAAAACCTCCGGAGCAACCCGCAGGATCTCCGGGGCGCTGCGCAGGCAGCTTATCCGAGGATGCTGGTTCGCGACGGCATCCCACTGCTGCGGGCAGACGACCCATGTTTCGATCTCCGCGCCGTGCTCCAACGCCGCCAATACGAAGCGGATCCCTTCCACAAAGAACAGGCCGGTGCGCTCCCGCTCGGGACGCAGGCGCAAACGCCGGATCCGCTTGACGGCAGGATTGTTCAGGCTGGTAATCAGGGCAGCGTGGGGCGGCGGACGCCGTTTGTCCTCGCTCTTTACTATCTTCCGTGCGGCCATCTCTTCGCTCTCCTTTCACGACCGATACGGACGCTCGCGCGCCGGAGCGCCGAGACGGTCGTGAGGGCAGCAGGGAGGGTCGGACAGAGGCAGGGCCAAGCCAACATGGGAAGAGAGGGTGAATGGATTTTCGACACTCGCAGGGGCGACACGAACGCTTCTCCCACCTCGCCAAGGGGTGAGGTGGGGTCTCAGGCGTTCCGGCGGTATGTTAGCGAGCGATCAACATTTGGGTGTTTTTGACGTCTTCGGGGAGTATATCCGCTCCGACCCGGAGCGGATACCTATCTCTCTTATCGTGCTACAGGCGCCGCGCGCTAAACGGCGCACGGCGCCTTAGGGATGCTCACGAAAATAAGTGTTCCGCCCGCAGGGCGGTTGGCCGAAGGCCCATCAGACGAATAATGGTCGCACCTTCGGTGCAGTCCAAATTCGCTTGTTACGCGAATTTCATTCACGGCCCGGCAACGCGGAACGGTTATTTCTCCTTATTCCTCGCTGTCGCTATGTGGGGTACGGACGCGGACGCAGGCGGTCTTCTTCTCCATCAAGCCCTCTTCCAGCAGTTTCGCCACCATCGCTGCGCGCGACGAGACGCTCAGCTTGGCAAAGATACGGCGCAGATGGGTATTGACTGTCCAACTGCTGATGTCCAGCACAGCGGCAATCACCTTATTGGGATAGCCCAGCGCGATCATACGCGCGATCTCCTGTTCCCGTGGGCTGAGAAACCCCTGACTGCGGGAACTGGACGGTGTCTGTTCTCGCACTAGAATGCAGCGGACACCGTTCCACTCGATGTCCAGTAAGTACTCCGCATCATCGCCCGGCGCCTTATGCCCTTCGCCGCCGAATGCACCTGTCATTAAGGTGTGCTCAATGAGTTGTTGAAGTAGCGCATGAGCCTCGTCGGGGTACGATAGATCCGCTTCCGACGCGACCGGCTCTCTTTTCCGCAAAGTAGCAAGCATCATGTTCCTCCCAAAACGCTCCGTCAGGAGAGCGTATGGCACCTCAGACTCGTCATGAAGACGCAGGCATCCTGTAGCCTGCAGAGGGGGGTCGTATAGGGCACGAGCATGTTTCACGCAAGGCACACGCTTCACCGTCTATAATTCGTTTTCCTGCTGATTTTTCAAAATTAATACCCCCGAGGCTCCTTCGGCCACAAAAGGGCGTGGATTCCTCTCCGGCAGAGGCGGACGCAGGCGCTCGGGCGGGAGCGCCGGGGTCACTCCCGCCGAATCCAACAGCCGCCGTATATTACCGCCAAGGATCATGGCTTCGTCGCGCGGCGAGAGGCCCAACAGGCGGATCTTGTGCAGCTCCAGACCGGGGTGCAGCCACGGCCCATCGGAACCGAAGAGGATTTTATGCGGGCCTGCGCGCTTCACTGCCTCCAGCAGGTAGTCGAAACGCCGTACCCCCGAGGTGTCCGCGTAAACGTTGGGAAAGCGGGTCACTTGGTCTATCACCTGATGATGCGCGCGCCAGTCGTCCTGAAAACTGCCCAGGTGCGGCACGATAAAGGTCACGTCGGGGTACTGCGGAGCGAACATCTCCACCACCGACGCCTGGCCCACCACGTCCACCAGAATCGGGATACGAAATGCACGCGCCGCGTCGCAGACCTCCCGGGTCGGCATGGCGTCGTGCCCGTGGACCTTCAGGCCGCGAAAGCCCCACTCGCGTACCGCCCGTTCGGTCATGCTATAGATGCGTCCCGCATCCCGTCTGGCATGCACAAACGCAAAGCCGATCAGCCGCTGCGGGTGCCGGGCGACGATGCGGGCGACCTGCGCATTGGCGGTCATATAATCGCTATGAAAGGGCGCGAAAACCACGGTACGGACAATGCCTGCCGCCCGCGCCCTGCGCAGATAGGCCCCCAGCGACGCGTCGGTGTTCCAGGGCGCCGTCAGGAGGTCGCCCTGCCCGGCATGGCAGTGGCAGTCAATAATCATGGGCATGGTATCCGTCCGATCCCCCTATCGCCGCCAAAAACCAGAGGCTCGTCGCAATGCCGTTGTAGAAGTTAGGCAGATGGAACTTCTCGTTCGGCGCATGCATGCGGTCATCTGGCAGGGCGAACCCCATCAGCACCGTGCGGGTCCGCAGGCGCTCCTGTAAGAGGCTCACCACCGGGATCGTGCCGCCCGAGCGGATGAACACAGGCGTCACGCCGAAACCGTTACGGTAAGCGCGCACGGCGGCGCGGATCGCAGGGTGGTCCCGATCCACCAGCGCGGACTGCGCCATCAGGTGGGTGCGCACGCTGAGTTGAATACCCGGCAGTGCGATCCGCGCGATATGGAGGCGGAACAGCCGCGCGATCTCCTGCGGGGTCTGATCCAGGACGAGCCGAAAACTGAGTTTGGCCAGAGCGCGCGACGGCAATACCGCTTTGCCGCCCGGCCCGGAGTAGCCGCCTACGATGCCGTTGACCGTGAGCGAGGGGCGGAGCGTAACGCGCTCATACAGGCTATACTCCGGCTCACCGACGCTCTGGGTCGCGCCCGCATCCCGCAGCAGGTCGGCGTCGCACGGCCCGGAGCGCGCCATGGCGGCGCGCTCCGCCACACCCCAGGCGCGCACCCGGTCGTAAAACCCCGGTAGCGTCACATGGCCCTCCCGGTCGTGCAGGCCCGCGATAACCTGGCACAGAGCCTGCAGCGGATTGGCAATGGCCCCGCCGAACAGCCCGGAGTGGAGGTCATGGGAAGGGCCGCAGGCTTCCAGTTCCAGGCCCAGCCCGCCCCGCATGGCATAGGTGATCGCGGGACGGTCGGGCGCGAGAATGGGCATATCCGAGACCACGGCGACATCGGCTGCCAGCGCGCGGCGGTGTGCATCCAGAAAGGCGGCGAGGTTCGGGCTGCCGATCTCCTCCTCCCCCTCGAACAGGCAGACCACATTGACAGGCAGCGCGCCGACGCTCTGCAGGTACGCCTCCAGCGCCTTGACGTGTACGAACATCTGCCCCTTGTCGTCGCTAGTTCCCCGCCCGTAGAGATCGTTGCCACGGAGGGTAGGCGCGAACGGCGGCGACGTCCATTCGGACAGCGGATCGGCGGGCTGCACGTCGTAGTGGCCGTAGATCAACACGGTGGGCCGGTCCGGCCGATGCCGCCATGCAGCGTAGACAATCGGATGGCGGGGCGTGCGTACCGTCGTCACGCCCTCCATCCCGATCCGGCGCAGGTGGCCGGCGAGCCAATCGGCGCAGCGCGCCACATCCGCTGCGTGTTTCGGCTGTGCGCTCACCGACGGGAAGCGCACAAACGCCCCCAACTCCGCCACAAACCGGGGCCGGTTGGCCTGGGCGTAGCGCAGCGCACGCAGAGGCGGCGCGGTTGAAACCACCTTCCCGGCGATCAATGGCCTACTTATCCGACAGGAACGTGGCGGCGCGGAGCCGGTTCGCCCAGTGTTTGATGGGCACATTGTCGTGCGGCAGGCTGGTAGAGCCCTCCACAAACACATTGGGCACACCCTGCCGGCGCAAACGTTCCGACCGTGCTGCCGTCCCGCCGCTGCCATAGTGAACGTACAGCTTGGCATCCGGGCGCGCCCTGGCCCACTGCGCCCAGATCGTCTCGTCTCCGGTATTGTAGAGGCAGTCGAAGCCCCAGCACTCCCGAATACGGTCCGTGTAGCGCGCGCCGGAGGTCGCCATCAGACGCATATAGATGCCGCCGCCCGAGTGGCAGGCGAGGATGAGATTGCCCAGCCCAGGAGCGTTTCCTGCCGCGTTATAGGGGCCATAGGCGCGCAGCGCCGCCAGCACACGATCCAGATAGTTCCCCAGTCCGCCCTTCTCGCTTAGCCAGCCCGGATTGGACCTCACCCCAAGTGATGGGGCGACCAGAATGACATTCTTATTGCTGCTATTCAGGCTCTCTCGGAAGGGCCACTGGGGATGCCGCTGCCGGTTCCAGTACTCCCGTATGTTGGAGAAGAGCGCCTCCGTATGGTGCCCATGCAGATAGAGGAGGATGTCTACCTGCGCGTCCGGGCGAAATCGCTCCGGAAGGAAGATCCCCGTTACCGGCGGGATCGTCTTCTTCACGCCCTGAAACGTATACGCTCCGAGCGGGATCTCCACATAGAGGGTCTGCGCAGCCGGGGCGGATTCGCGCCCGATCAGCGCGGGCGTCGCGCCGCCTGCCGGAGCGGGCTGCACCGGGGTAGGCTGCGGCACGGGTGGCGCCGGCGCCGGGGCGACACCCCCACCGCCCGAACAGCCGAGCAACTGTCGCGCCCACAGCGGCGCTGGCGTGTTGCAGGTGTAGATCGTGCCGGGCCGCCAGCCCTCTACCTTGCGGATCGCACGCGCCATCGCATGCAGTTCGGTATCGGAGAGGTCCTGCACCCGCCGGTCGGGATCGAGCCCCGTCTCCTTCTGAAGGAACCGCGTATAGGCCGCGGGGTCGTTATGGTCGGCGGCAGGCGCATACCTCTTGATGGCCTCGCGAATGGTGAGGCGCTGATAGCTGGGGCGCTTCAGCAGCGTGACGATGGCGCGCATCCCGGTCGCCTCGTCCGGGAAGACGGCGAAACCGCCGGACTGCCCGATGGCGCCACTCTTGCGCGTAAAATCTCCGGCGCGGATGTTGCCGGGATTGTTATTGCGCCAGGCCCGCGTCCCGCCGACGCGCACCTCATTCGGATAGACGACATAGCCTCCCGTCGCAGGCTGCGGCTGCGACGGCCTCGGCGCAGGGGTAGGCGGTCGCGGCGTGGGGGTAGCGCGGCGGGGAGTATACTCCCAGTGCCAGGGTTCCCGCGTATACGGCACAAAATCGAAGCGGTCGGCATTCCGAATCAGCCAGCGATAGACGGCAGTACGCCGCTGTCGGGCCGCATTCCCGGAGCTATTGTGGATCCCCATCCAGAAATCGATGGCGCGCCCGGATTGGTGGACACTATGGCCCGGACGCGCTACCCACTGGTTGGCGGCCTCCGGAGAACCATACTTCTGCAGGGCTTGCTCCCATAAGATCTTCTGGTACGCCGTGGTGCGATACCCGGAGACGATCTCCAGCAGCGGCGCCGGAATGCCGTCGGCCCGCGCGGCCGCCAGCAGGCGCTGGTAGGCCTGGGCCGCCGTATTCAGCAGGGCCACCCGCTTCCCGCCGTGACCGCGCAGGTGCGTCAGTTGGGAGGGCGAGGGGATCACGATATGGGTATCGCGTTTCCGAGGGCCTTCAAACTCTCCCGACGCCATCGCCTCCGAGGCTGCTTCCCGCCACAGTTCCGATTCCAGTTCATATTCCAGTAAGCGCGTCATAGTGTCTCTCCTGCTCTCTCCGCGACCGGGAACGTGTCCCCGCTAGAATTCCAGTTCATACTCCCGCTCGGAGACACGCGGTCCATTCCCATTGCGCCCGACCGCCGCTTGCCGCCCATTCTGTGCCGCAGGGGGCATCGCCGGCCGGGCACGCGTAGGGTTGGGCGCACTCTGATCCCAGGGCGTCACACGCCCGGTAATGGCGCGTGTGGAGTGCCCCATGGCCTGTGCGCTCGTCAGCCACTCTTCCGCATACTCTGCGATCTCCAGCAGCAGCGCCTCGAACTGCGGGCGCGTTGTCTGCAGGATGTGCTTCTGCGCCAGCCAGCGCAGGATCTCCCGCCCCGCAACGCCCATGCGCTGCCGTGGGGACGTGACCAGGCGCTCGTTGAAGTAGCGGATCAGGACCTCCTCGACGACGTCCCAGGCGTTGTCCGCGCCGAAGAGCCGCTTGATATCGTCGCTATCGAGGATCTTGAACGCCTCTTCCAGCAACTGCATCACCTCGACCCGAAGGACATTGAGGTGTCCGAACGAGGTCCACTTGAGGTTATTGCGCAGATCCAGCCCCGACCGGCGCACGATGGCGATGCTGCCGAAACTCGGATCAAAGGCTCGCTCCCGGATCACATCGGAGATGCGCTTATCGCGCCAGAACAGCGTGACCTGATTGACGAAGTGGCTGTACATATGGTGAAAGTCGGTGTTCGGGCGCGCGCCATGCGGCGCGGGCGCGGAGCCATATCCGAAGATGCGCTTGTAGGCCGCCAGCCGGTCGTTGCGGGTGTAGCGCAGCACGTCGCGCCGGTCGAACTGGTAGAGCGCAAAAGCGCCCTGCCCTCCCGACAGCCGCACCGCGCCGGCGCGGAACAGTTGCTGCAGTTTCTGTACCACGCGGAACACGCCGATCTTTTCGTGCTGATAGATATAGTACAGATCCCCGACCGCGACGATGCGCTCCGAGGTTACGGTCTCATCATACGGCTGCACGCCGGGTGGAATGCGCGTGTCGCCGAAGTCCGTCGCCGCCTGCGGCCCGATGCCTGCCAGCGCCGCCAGCCCTTTATCGGGGGGAGCAGGGGAGGTCCTGTCCGCCTCGACGACATTGGCGAGCATATCGTCTATCTGCTTGACGAGTACGTCGGCGAGCTGGGGGTTCTGCAGAAGGTCTCCGGCGAGTTGACTGCCCATCGTCTCGCGCAGCGCTGCGATCCGGTCGTATAGGTTCTGGTAATCGCGTTCGTTTGCCATAATTGGTCTCCGTGACTGTCAGGGCGCACGGCCCGTGGTTGCGGGTGCTACCGGTCCTGCCTACTGCGTTTGTATCGCAACAATCGCGTGCTGCAGCGGGGCAGCGAGATTTACCAGCGCAAACAACTGCGCGGATAGATTTTGCAAGGCGGCCTGGACGCGCGGCTGCTGGTAACCGATCGGCAGGCTGAGCACCACACCCGGCAGTTGCGCCGCCGCCGCCAGGGTGGCGAGCGTCTGTACGGTGGGAAGGAAGGTGTTCTGGACGGCATACTTCCCGCCATCCTGGATAAGGCTCGGCCCCTCGTCCGTCGCAAAGTTGGTGATCCACGTCAGCAGATCATCGAGATACATCGGAGGCAGGTTGGTATTCTGCGGGAACGGCGGAGCCGGAAGCGGCTGCGGGAACACCAGCGGAAGCGTCTGCCGCTCGTCCTGGCCGATGAATACCGAATCGAGCGTGAAGCCTACCTCGTCTACCGCCTCGGCGATTACCGAAAGCGAGCGGGATATCTGCACCAGTTGCGTGCCGAAGAAAGGCGAGTTTGCGCCGAGATTGGCGAAGAAGCGCTTGTTATCTTCCCATGTCTGCCGCAGGCTCGTCAGGTAGTCCGACAGAATGCGGAAATTGCTGAGGTTCTGTTCATCATCCACCGTGTTGGCGAAGTTGCCCTGTCCTACCACATTGGTGACAAAGCCGAACTCATCGCGCAGTGCGCCGATCAGCGAGCCTTTATCTATATTGTCGGGTTCGGTCGTCACTCTGCCTGGCGCAGCCAGGGAGCCGAGCAACTGGAAGAAGAGTTGATCGAGGCGGGCGATACGCGGTCCGCCCGGCCACCCCAGTTCCTGAACCACCTGCGGGATCCGTTCGCGGATAATCGAGCGGATCGTCTCCAGGTCGTCGGGCTCATATACCGTGACGAGCGGATAGAGACCATCGAGCAGCGGCAGCGCCTTGTCGGAGGCGACCTGCGCCCGGGTATAGAGGCTGGCCTGCGCGCCGGTGATGCCGCCCGCAAGGTCGGTGGCGACGGCATAGGTGCGCGGCGTCCACCGGCACTCCGTGTGCCCCTCGATCTCCTGGCAGGTAAAGGACTGCATCAGCGCGCCTACAAAGCCCTTGGCGTCGTCCGGCTTGCCCTTCCAGCCGAGGACGGCCTGCATCTTGGCCGTGACGAGTTGGGTGGGAGACCCTGACGCTCCGCCTCCTCCGCCCCCACCCCCGGAAGGGGCGGAGGGGAACCCATTGCCCACCTGATCCACCATGATCGGAAAGCCGCTCAAGCTGTTGATGGAGGCGCCGATGCCGCCGATGCTTTGAGGAATACTGCCGAAGCCCTGCGGATTTTGCAGCGTCTGGTTCATGCTGTTCAGGCCGGCCTGAATGTTGTCCAGCTTCGCTCCGAGCGCTGCCGCCGCGCCGCTTGTCGCACCGGTAAGGGCGGCATTGTCCGCATTCAATTCCTGAGCGATCGTATTCGCCGCAGCCTGGATCGCCTGTAAGGTATCCGCCTCGACGGCCATTTGCTGCTGGACGGCGGCGCTCTGCGGCGTGCCGGCCACGGCCTGGGGCGTGCCGGAAGCATCCGGGAGAGCGATTGCCACCTCAACCGAAGAGTAGGCGGCAAGAAACTCCCGTGGCGCCGTGAGGGTCGTGTGGGCTGGCGCACTGACATAGCCAATAGAGAAGCCCCGCACTCGGGAGAGCTCAACGGGCGTTCTCTTGGGAGCGGCTGCCCTGCCGGAGATGCCGGTAACCGTAAAGTTTGCGGCTATTTCCAGCTCGTCCGCCTGTGTCGGGTAGTCCTGGTCGTAGAATATCTGGATGCGGTTCAATTCAGCGATGATGTTGGTGACTGTTATCGGCATCGTGGTTCCTCTCCCTGCATCGTGGTGGGTGTTCCACCCGGCGCGGCGCTCCGCCAGCATACGCGCAACGGCTTGCTGCGCCAGCAACACGCCCTGAAGGGCGACACTTCACGTCAATCCCTGTCCTATGTGCTGATCCTGCGGCACGGTGATCTGCTGCCCGATGTTGGTCGCCTGAACGGATACGGAGCCCATGCTGGCGCGCTCGGCGACCTCCCGCCAGCAGGCGAACAGCGCCTCATTGATATGGGCGAGCGGCTGACTACAGCTCTCCAGCGCCTTGCGGACGCTGGAGGCCCAGCCGGCCCACTCTCCGCGCCGCTCCCGCGCCAGGCGGGCGAGTTCCCCCATGCGCTCATACGCCATCATGTCCATTACCACCCGCCGCGCCATACGATTGAAACACTCGTGGCAGGTGGTCAAGGCCCGGCGGGCGCGCTCTAAGTCGGTGGGATAGCCGACAGCCTCTTCCCCCTCCATGGCCTGCTCGATGGCTTGCGTCAGATCGCCGAGCGCATCCTCCACGGCGTCGCCGAAGCGGGTGACCAGCACCGAGTCGCCCATCAGGGGCCGGTCCTCGATGATCGTTACGCGCACGCCGACCAGCGTATCGAAGAGCTGTTGGAGCTGTCCGCGCGCATTTTGAAACGTTGCTTCCAGCGTCATCGTCTTTGCCTTCCGTCTATCTTCGCGCCAGCTCTTTATAGAAGTGGTCGGTGATGGCGCCGGGCCGCGCAAGACGGTGGTCGAGCGCAAAGCGGGCCGCCCCGATCAGAAAGCGTTCGGGCACCACAGCGGGATCATTGCCGGCTGCCAGCCGCCGGGCCGCCTCCTCCACGATCTGCTGCTCCTTCGGCCCGAAGGGCATCACTTGCGCCAGGCTTTTGCCGCCCATCGCTTCGTAGGGCTGAAAGCACATCGCATCCACCGCCAGCGCGCACGCCTGCGAAAAGGTGGAGAGCATCACCGGCGGGATCGTTCCGGCACGGGGATTGGGATACATCCGCAGCCACATGCGCCGATACTGAGCGGCCTCTTCGGGAAACCCCATGCGGCGCAGTAATTCGATGCTGATGAGCGCGCGCAGGAAGGGCGTCGGATGCACGTCGCGCGGCGAAAACGAGAACGCCGTCTCCTCCGAACGCCCGACCACATCCATCAACGAGGGAACCACCCCCGGCCCGCCCAACAGCAGGGCGCTCATGTCGGCGAACATCTCGCGGTTCCAGCGCGCCCACACCGCAGCGATTGCAGGCGGCATTCCGGCGCGTAAAAGGCGACGGGC
>DATGIG010000389.1:0-7989 GCA_035295825.1 Chthonomonadaceae bacterium
CCTGCTCGCACGCTATAGCGGGCAGGAGGATATCGTGGTCGGAACGCCCATCGCCAACCGCACTCAGGAGGAGGTGGAGGGTCTGGTCGGCTTCTTCGTCAATACCCTGGTCCTGCGAGGGGATCTGTCGGGCGACCCCAACTTTGTGGAGTTGCTCTCGCGGGTTCGAGAGAGCGCGTTGGGCGCGTATGCGCATCAGGACCTGCCCTTCGAGAAGTTGGTGGAGGAGCTGCATCCGGAGCGCAATCTCAGCCACTCCCCGCTGTTCCAGGTGATGTTCGCCCTGCAGAACGCTCCCCGCACCGCACTGGAACTGGGAGACCTGAAGCTGCAAGCCCTGCCCGGCGTGCATAAGATGTCCAAGTTCGACCTCAGCCTTTTCGCCTCCGAAGGCGATGAGGGGCTGAACCTGACCGTCGAGTACAACACAGACCTCTTCGATGCCGATCGCATGGCGCGCCTGCTGGAGCACTTCCAGACGCTGCTGGCGGGCATCATCGCCGATCCGAAGTGTGCGGTCTCGCGCCTGCCCCTGCTCACGGAAAGAGACCGCCATCAGTTGCTGGTGGAGTGGAACGACACGCAGGCCGACAATCCTCCTGCGTGTCTGCACCAACTCTTCCAGCAGCAGGTCGATCGTACGCCTGACGCCGTTGCGCTGGTATTTGAAGACCGACAACTCACCTACCGAGAACTCAACGCCCGCGCCAATCAACTGGCTCACTACCTGCGCGACCGGAAAGTCGGTCCGGAGACCCTCGTCGGCATCTGCGCCGAGCGCTCTCTGGAGATGGTGATCGGGCTGCTGGGCATCCTCAAAGCCGGAGGAGCCTATGTGCCTCTCGATCCCGCCTATCCCGAGGAGCGCCTGCAGCACATGGCCCAGGATGCCGCCCTCTCGATCGTGCTGACCCAATGGCGCCTGCGAGAACGCATATCCGCCTCCATCCCGCAGGTGTTCTGCCTCGATGCGGACTGGCATATCCTCCACTCGGCGAACTCTGAGAACCCGGTTACCGACCTACAGCCGAGCAACCTCGCCTATGCGATCTACACCTCCGGCTCCACAGGCAAACCCAAGGGCGCGATGAACACGCACCGGGGCATCACCAACCGCCTCTTGTGGATGCAGGACACCTATCGGCTTACCGAGCGGGATCGGGTATTGCAGAAGACGCCCTATAGCTTCGATGTCTCGGTATGGGAGTTCTTCTGGCCGCTGATGGCCGGCGCTTGCCTGGTGGTCGCTGCGCCGGAGTTGCACAAGGATGCGGCAGGGCTGGCGGATCTGATCGTCGCACAGGAGATCACCACCCTCCATTTTGTGCCTTCGATGCTCCAGGCCTTTCTGGAGGAAGAAGGAGTATCGCGATGCCGCAGCCTGCGGCAGGTGATCTGCAGCGGGGAGGCGTTGCCGGCGCACCTAATTTCGGCGTTCTATGCCCGCCTGAACGCGAAACTGCACAATCTCTACGGCCCGACGGAAGCGGCCGTGGATGTCACCTACTGGGAGTGCCCACAGGGCGAGGTACAGGCTCCGATCCCCATCGGGCGTCCTGTCTGGAACACACAATTGTATGTTCTGGACCGCCGGATGGCGCCCGTTCCTATGGGCGTGCCGGGCGAGTTGTATCTGGGCGGCATTCAGGTGGGTCGGGGTTACCTGAACCGAGCGGAATTGACCGCAGAGCGGTTTATGCCCGATCCCTTCAGCAGCACGCCGGGAGCGCGGCTCTATCGGACGGGCGACCTGGTGCGATATACACCAGATGGGAATGTCCTCTTCCTGGGCCGCCTGGATCATCAGGTGAAGATCCGGGGTTTCCGAATCGAACTGGGTGAGATCGAAAGCAACCTGAACCAGCATCCTGGGGTGCGGGAAGCAGTCGTGTTGGCGCGTGAGGATGTGCCGGGCGAGAAGCGTCTGGCAGCGTATCTGGTCGCCGGCGAGGCAGGAGAGACGGAGAGTTCGGAACTGAGGGCTTTCCTGAAGGAGCGCTTGCCGGAGTACATGATCCCGTCTGCCTGGGTCTGGCTGGAGGCGCTGCCTCTCTCCGCAAATGGCAAGGTGGACCGCAAGGCCCTGCCTGCGCCGGAAGTCGGCAAGAATAACGCCGCGTATGAAGCGCCCAGCACTCCCGTCGAGGAGGCGTTGGCGAAGATCTGGGGCGAACTGCTGCGGATCGAGGGCGTCGGGGTCCATGATAATTTCTTCGAGTTGGGCGGCGATTCCATCCTCATCATTCGGATCATCTCTCGTGCCAATCAGGTGGGGCTCCACTTCACCCCCCGACAGATTTTCCAGCATCAAACCATTGCGGAGTTGGCATCGGTTGCAGGAACGGGCGCCCATGTAGAGGCGGACCAGGGGACTGTCGCCGGGCCTGTGCCCCTGACGCCCATCCAGCGCTGGTTCTTCGAGCAGGACCCGACCGATGCCCACCACTTCAACCAGGCTCGTATGCTACAGTTGGGACCCTCCGTTACCCCCGAGGCGGTAGAGAGAGCGGTTCAGGCGCTGGTGCAGCGCCACGATGCCCTCCGCCTGCGGTTTGTACGCACCGAAAATGGTTGGGAGCAGACAAATGCGACGGAGGAGACAGACCCAGTCTTCACCTACGTGGATCTCTTTGACGTCGCCGAATGGGAGCAGAATGCCGCGATAATAGCCGAATGCAACCGGCTGCAGGCCAGCCTGACCCTGGAAGCCGGCCCGCTGCTTCGGGCAGCCTACTTCGACCTCGGTCCGGAGAAGCCCGCGCGCTTGCTGCTGGCGATCCACCACCTGGCGGTGGATGGGGTCTCGTGGCTGATCCTGCTGGAGGATCTGAAGACGTTCCTGGAGGCATGGACCGGCGGTGAAACACCGAATCTGCCCTCGAAGACGACCTCATTCCAGTACTGGGCGCGCAAGCTGCAGGCGCATGCAAACTCCGAAGCGATGCGCCGGGAGAGCGACTACTGGCTCGGCAAGAGGAACACGCCGGTCCAGCGTATTCCGGTAGACTTTCCGAGCGGCGACAACACGGAGGCTGCGCTGGATAAGGTCGTGCTCTCCCTGGAGCCGGAAGAGACGCGAGAGTTGCTGCAGGATGTTCCGGCAGCCTATCGCACCCGCATTGATGATGTGCTCCTGACCGCTCTGGCCCGGTGCTTCGCGATCTGGACGGGCGAGCGCTCGCTGCTGGTCGACCTGGAGGGGCATGGGCGGGAGCCGCTCTTCGATGACGTGGACCTGTCGCGGACGGTGGGGTGGTTCACCAGTCTATATCCGGTCTTTCTGGAACTGCCGGAGGACGAGGATGCAGATCCCGGTGAGGCGCTAAAAGCCGTGAAAGAGGAGTTGCGCCAGATCCCGAACCATGGCATCGGCTATGGCCTACTGCGCTATCTAGCCGAAGATACCACAATGGTTCAGCGCCTCGCCTCCATGCCGAACGCCGAGGTGAGTTTTAACTATCATGGACAGGCGAATGCCGAGCAGAGCGGTCCGGGAGTATTCCGGATTGCGCACGCTTCGGTAGGGGCAGTGCATAGCCCACGTGCCGACCGCCCCTATCTCATCGATGTGATCGGGCAGGTTGCAGAGGAGCGCCTGCAGGTGGCCTGGCTCTACAGCGCACGGTTGCACCGCCGAGAGACGATAGAGAACCTCGCGGCAGGCTATCTGGAAGCCCTGCGCGCGCTGATCGCCAACTGCAAGGCTCAGGAGACGGTCGGCTACACGCCCTCCGATTTCCCCGATGCCCAGGTCAGCCAGCAAGCGCTGGACACCCTGCTTGCCAGCATTCGGAAGCCAAAGGAATAGTCGAAAGGTCGCAGTAGGAGCCGTTCGGGATGATGAAAGATCAAGTCGAGGATGTTTACGGACTATCCCCCATGCAGTCCGGAATGCTGTTCCTGACGCTGTATGCCTCCGGGAGCGCAGTCTATCAGGATCAGCATGTATTCGAGCTTGAGGGGAACCTGAACATCACTGCGTTCGAACGCGCCTGGCAGCACCTCATAGCGCGGCACGCTGTGCTGCGGACCTCGTTTCACTGGGAGGGCCTGGAAGAGCCGCTGCAGGTCGTTCATGCCACGGCGGATCTGCCTATCGAACGCCTGGATTGGCGTGAAATGGCCGCAGAGGAGCAGGAGACCGCGTTCACGGCGCTCATGGCCCGCGACCACGCCTGCCGGATCGACCTCTCCCAGCCCCCACTGATGCGCGTCATGCTGGTTCGCACCGCACCGGCGACGTGGCGGATACTCTGGACCATCCACCACCTGTTGGTGGATCGCTGGTCCTGTGCGCAGATCATCGCCGAGTTGGGAACGGCTTACGAAGCGCTGTGCGAGGAGCGCCGTGTGCCCCTCCCGACGATCCGCCCCTATCGGAACTATATCCACTGGTTGCGTCAGCAAGACCCCGCCCGCGCCGAAGCCTTCTGGCGTCGCCAACTCTCCGGCCTCAACAGCCCTACGGTCCTGCCCATAGACCGGGAGCCAGGCAGCCTCCAGGATACCGGCAGATCGGAAAAAGTTCTGGCGCTGCTCTCGGTGGAGACCAGCCAGACGCTGCAGACGCTGTGTCGTCAGAACCGCCTCACGCTGAATACCGTAATGCAGGGCGCGTGGGCGCTGCTGCTGAGCCGCTATACCGGCGAGCACGACGTCCTCTTCGGTGTGACCGTGTCGGGCCGCCCCGCCTCGCTTCCGGACGTGGAGACGATGGTGGGCATGTTCATCAACAGCCTGCCGGCGCGCGTGCAGGTTCCGGACGCCATGCCCGTGGTCGCCTGGTTGAAGCGGCTGCAGGGCGAAATGGTGGAGATGCGGGAGTATGAGTACAGTTCGCTCGTCCAGATCCAGGGCTGGAGCGAAATTCCGCGCGGCGTTCGATTGTTTCAGAGCCTGGTCATCGTTCAGAATGTTCCTACCAGTGATGCGCTCCAGGATCCGGGGGAGGCGTCGCCACATCCGGCCAGGCTTCAGATCCGAAAATTGGGGGCGGAGGCATCGAACGACTTCCCGCTGCAACTCACGGTGGTTCCGCAGCGCCAGGTGCGCTTGAGCTTGAGTTACGATGGGGCGCGCTACGCGCGCGAAGACATCGAGCGCATGCTCTCCCATGTTCAGACCCTCCTCGATGGTATCGTGGCCGATCCGCAGTGTGCGCTCTCGCGCCTGCCCCTGCTCACGGAGCCGGAGCGGCAACAACGCATCGTTGCGTGGAATGACACTCGTGTGACATTTCCTCAGGAAAGTTGCATCCATCAGCTTATCGAGCAGCAGGTGGAGCGTACGCCCGATGCCATCGCCGTCGTCTGCGAGCGCCAACAACTCACCTACCGGGAACTCGACCAACGTGCCAACCAACTGGCCCACTTTCTGCACAAACAGGGCGTTACCACTGAAACCCTTGTCTGCCTCTGTGTGGAACGCTCTCTCGATATGGTGGTAGGGATGCTGGGCATCCTCAAAGCCGGAGCCGCCTACGTTCCCCTCGATCCCGCCTGGCCCCGAGAGCGCCTCGCCCTCATCGCCGATAACAGTCGTCTCACCTTTGTGCTGACCCAGGACCACCTATGCGCGCTCGTGCCCCAAAACATCCCGCAGGTCATCTGCCTGGATGGGCAGCAAGCGCAGATCACCGCGGAGAGCCAATATCCCCTTCCGGCGAACGTCACCTCCGCCAACCGGGCGTACGTGCTGCACACCTCCGGTTCCACCGGAGTGCCCAAGGGAGTGCAGATCACCCATCGCGCCGTCGTTAACTTCCTCGATTCGATGGCTGTCGCACCGGGTATTACGGCCCAGGATACGCTGCTGGCCGTCACCACCATCAGCTTCGACATCGCCGGCCTGGAGCTATACCTGCCGCTCATGGCGGGAGCGCGGGTGGTGGTGGCGAGCCGGGAAGACGCGATGGAGGGGGAGCGGTTGGGGCAGTTGCTCCAGGAGAGCGGTGCGACCATCCTGCAGGCCACCCCGGCGACCTGGCGGATGCTGCTGGCAGCGGGCTGGCGGGGAATGCCGCAGTTGAAGGCGCTGTGCGGCGGAGAGGCGCTGCCCTCGGATCTGGCGCAAGCGCTGGCGGTGCAGTGTGGCGAGTTATGGAACCTATATGGCCCTACCGAGACGACCATCTGGTCGAGCGTGGAGCGTATCCGGAGCGGGGAGAGCGTCATCAGCATCGGGCGTCCCATCGGCAATACACAGATCTACCTGCTGGATAGCCGGCTTCAGCCGGTTCCGGTGGGAGTGGCGGGCGAGTTGTATATTGGGGGCGAGGGGCTGGCTCGGGGGTATCTGAATCGTCCGGACCTGACGGCGGAGAAGTTCGTCGCCGATCCGTTCCGCAGCGAGCCGGGCGCGCGGATGTACCGAACCGGGGACGTGATGAAGTATTTGCCGGATGGTCGGCTGGAGTTTGTGGGACGGGCGGACCATCAGGTGAAGATCCGGGGTTTTCGGATCGAATTGGAGGAGATCGAGAGCCGACTGAGAGAGCACCCGAATGTGCGCGAAGCGGTGGTATTGGCGCGTGAGGATGTACCGGGCGAGAGGCGGCTGGTGGCTTACCTGGTGGGGGCAGCGGCGGCGATAGAGATCTCGGAGTTGCGCGCGTTTGTGAAGGAGCGCTTGCCGGAGTACATGGCCCCCTCTGCCTGGATGTGGTTGGAGGCGCTGCCGCTCACACCGAATGGGAAGCTGGATCGCAAGGCTCTGCCTGAGCCGGACAGAGATCAGATCGCAGAGGCGCGGGCCTTTGTCGCACCGCGCACCTCCACCGAAGAGACGCTGGCCGGCATCTGGGCGGCGTTGTTGCGCGTCGAGCGGGTGGGAGCCAATGACAACTTCTTCGAGTTGGGTGGGCACTCCCTGCTGATGACACAGATGATCTCCCGCATCCGCAATGCTTTCCAGGTGGAGATGCCGCTGCACACCCTCTTTGAAGTCGCAAACCTGGCGGAACTGGCCGAGCGGATCGAGCTGGCCCATGGAGAGGAGACGGCTCCGGCGCCCCCATTGACGCGTGTCTCGCGCGAAGAGCGCCTCCCGCTCTCGTTTGCGCAGCAGCGCTTGTGGTTTGTGGATCAGTTCGATCCCGGCAGCGCCGCCTACAACCTTCCGAGCGCGCTGCAACTGACCGGCCCGCTCGATATCGAGGCGCTGAGCCGCAGCCTCAATGAGCTGGTACGCCGCCATGAAGCGCTCCGAACGGTCTTCGCGGTTTCGGATGGGGAACCGATGCAGGTGATCCGGGAGTTCGCTTCGCAGGATCTGCCCCTGACGGATCTCTCCGCCCTCGCCCTCACCGAGCGCCAGAATGAGATGCAACGCAGGGTACGCGAAGAGGCGCTGCGCCCCTTCCACCTGGCCGAAGGACCGCTCTTCCGGGCCTCCCTGATCCGCCTGGATGCGGAGGATCACGTCCTGTTGTTGACGCTTCATCACATCGTCTCGGACGGCTGGTCTCAGGGCATACTCTCCCGCGAGTTGACCACGCTCTACAACGCTTTCCGGGCAGATCAGCCCTCGCCTCTGCCGGAGTTGCCTATTCAGTATGCCGATTACGCGGCCTGGCAGCGTGCGTGGTTGACCGGAGAGGAGCTGGCGCGGCAGTTCGCTTACTGGAAAGAGAATCTTGCCGGAGCGCCGACACTCCTGGAGCTGCCCACAGACCGCCCCCGGCCTCCCATGCAGACCTTTCACGGGGCGCTCAAGCGCCGAGAGCTTTCCGGGGAGCTAACACAACGATTGAAAGCGCTGAGCCAACAGGAGGGCGCAACGCTCTTCATGACGCTGTTGGCGGCCTACCAGACCCTGCTCTTCCGTTATAGCGGCCAGGACGATATCGTGGTAGGCACGCCCATCGCCAACCGCACCCGCACGGAGGTGGAGGGGCTGATCGGTTTCTTCCTCAACATGCTGGCGATGCGGGGCGATCTCTCCGGCGACCCCAGTTTTCAGGTGTTGTTGGGGCGTATTCGGGAGGCGGCG
>DATGIG010000390.1:0-18784 GCA_035295825.1 Chthonomonadaceae bacterium
GGGGCGGCTTGTCGGAGGAGGCATAAAAGGCGTCGAAGATCATCACCCGCAGCAGTCCCCAGAACACCTGGGTCGCTACGCCCGCAAAAGCGGCGGCGCGATACTGCAGGAGCGCGCGCATCCGGACGCTTATCAGGGAGAGGTAGGCGTTCATGCGCCATGCTCCGCATAGATCCTGGCGATGATCTCCTCGATAGGCGGGTTCTGGACAAACAGGTCGCGCAGGGTATGGCGGGCAGCAATCCGGCTGATCAACTGTGCAGGCGAGACAGAGTTCGGGTCGAAGCGCAGCGTCAGGCGACCTCCGTCACGGCGCAGCAGTTCGGCGTCCGGGTCCTCCAGGGCTTCGTGCTCATCCACCAAATCCACAATGAGCCAGCGCTCACGGGTCACGCGCTCACGAAGGGCGTCGAGCGTGCCATCGGAGAGGAGTTTCCCACTACCGATCACCATGACCCGGCTACAGAGCGCTTCGATGTCGTCCATGTCGTGGGTGGTCAGAATGACCGTCACCCCACGCTCCCGGTTGAGCCTTCGGATAAAGTCCCGCACAGCCAGCTTGGAGATCGCATCGAGGCCGATGGTGGGCTCATCCAGGAAGAGGATCGGGGGCGCATGGAGCAGGGCGGCGGCGAGGTCGCAGCGCATCCGTTGGCCCAGGCTGAGCTGGCGCACCGGAGTATCCAGCAGCGCTCTGAGATCTAGGAGCGTTTCCAACTCCTCGCAGGCCGCATCGTAATCTGCTTTCGAGACCCGATAGATATCGCGCAGGAGCTGAAACGATTCGATGACCGGCAGATCCCACCAGAGTTGCGTCCGCTGCCCGAAAACCACCCCGATCTGCTGCACATGGGCCACCCGCTCCCTCCACGGGACGCGCCCCAGCACTTCGCACCGCCCGGAAGTGGGCACCAGGATGCCCGCCAGAGTCTTGACCGTGGTGGATTTTCCCGCCCCGTTCGGCCCGATATACCCGACCAATTCTCCCGCTTCGAGTTGGAAGGAGACGCCGTTCAAGGCATGCACGGAGCGATAGGTACGATGCACAAGACTGCGGAGCGCGCCCCATGTTCCGGGCTGCCGCTCCGCAATCTGAAAGGTCTTGACCAGATTCTCTACAATAATCTGCGCCATGCCTCCCTGTTCCACAAATTCGATCGGGTTTCCTGCTTGCGCCGCCTAGCATCCATAGCCTACTGCCGTGTCACGCGCACATCCAGGCTATCCCGCTCGCCGGCATTCGTTACCACTCGGATCCGAAAGAGAGCCGTCGCACCCGGTGAACGGAGGTTCGCATCTGTGGTATAGGTGACCGTATCCTTGTCCAGCGTATCGAGCAGGCGTGCGGCGGATTCATGCCATCTCTCACCTGGGCATGTGAGGACCTTATATTGGTACACGATCATTCCGCTGGGTGGGGTCCAGTTCAGTTTCGCCTTCCGTGTTGCCGGATCCCAGACTGCCGTGAGGTTCACACGACCACCCATCTGTGAGTTGAAGGCAGGGCGCCGTGGGTTCATCGCAGGCCCCCCACCTGGCTGCTCGAAGTTGATCCTGGCAAAAATTAACCGGAACGTTTCCGGCCCGTGATTGCCCGGCGGCATGCTGTGCGCGTTGAGGATGGCATCATCCATGTGGTAACGCAGGGTTTCCTTCCCTTCTTTGTTACGCGCCACCAGTGTTACGTTGCTTACCTTGCCGGACAACGCTGCATTGAGCAGCTTGGTGCTGGCCGTATCCAAATCCTTTTTGATCGTGATGGCGCCGACTGAGGGTATGGGCTTTCTCCCAGTTCCCGGATTCACCATTCCCCCGCCTGCCTTCCACTCATAGGACTGGATCGGGATCTCTTTTGAGTTAACGATAAGCACATAGTGAGAATCCCTCTCTGGCTCGGGCATACCGACAGGAGGGCGGCCCTGACCTATGGAGGGAACAGCGGCGAGAACGCAAAAAAAGTTTGCCAGCAGTAGCAGCATAAGATTGTAGGTTTCGGTGTTTCGTCTCATGGTTGTCTCCTATGGACCCCAACGGAACGTACGGATACGTGTGACAGGATCCAATTCTATTTGACCGCCGAGAGTTCCTCCACAGCCAGGGCAAAGGCAATCGCCTGTTCCAACGTCCAGGTGCGGCAGTCACTCTCCAGCACGTCAAATGCCCTGGCGCCCAGGGTCGACCGGATCTTCTCCAGGTTCTGCCGGACCGTGTCGCGCTGGTAGGGAGGGCGCGGGAGGTGCATGGTTTTGCGGAGCGCATCTGCGGCCATATAGAGTTTTGCGGCGCGCTCCCAGGCGCGCAACGCATAAGCGGCATCCGCACAGCTCTCCAGACTATTGATACAGCCTCCCCGGTCTCCCAATCGCACACGAATATCCAGGCTCTCGCGCTGATACGCGATGCTCTCCTGATCGTGGCGCAGTTCCGCGGCGACGACGCCCAGATTTGCCAGCGTTGTCGCACTTCCATGCAGGTCGCCGAGATCGCGCTTCATCGCCAGGCACTCTTCCAGCACAGGGAGCGCCATGGTAAATTCCCCCTGATCGCGCAGCACGCTGCCCAGATTGTTCAGCGCCATTGTGATATGCTGCCGGTTCCCCAGTTCACGTCGCAATGCCAGGCTCTCCTCCTGCAGGCTTCGGGCAGCCTTCAGGTCCCCCTTGCCCTGTGCAATCAGCCCGAGGTTCCCCAACAAGAGCGCGATCCGGGAGGTGTCGCCTATTTTTCGGAAGAGATCCAGGCTCTGCTCGTACAGATCCTGAGCCTGATCGAGGTCTCCCTGCGCCAGGGCCAGATTGCCCAGATTGTTCAGGGCGGCGGAGAGAGCAAAGGGTTCATCCAGCCCGCGCCAATACGCCAGGCTCTCCTCAAACAATCGCTTTGCCCGCGCATGGTCCGATTGAATACGGGCCAGGTTCCCTAGATTGTTCAGTTCGCTGGCGACGCCGCGCTCATCTCCGACCTCCCGATAGATCGCCATCGCCCCATCGTGATATGCCTGAGCAGTCGGGTAGTCGCTCAGATACTTTGCTATGAGCCCTGCTCCACTCAATACCAGGGCGCGTTGGCGGGTACGTATTCCCGAAGTGGCCTGGAGCACGCGCTCCAGCCAGTCCCGCCCTTCCTGGAACAGAGAGCGGAGTTCCCAATAGGGCGTGAGCGCGCGCGTCAGCCGCAACGCCTCCTCCCACCGTTCGCTCCGGATGACGTACTCCAGGGCAGTGCGCAGATTATCGACCTCTGCATCCAACCATTGGAATGCGTGAGCCTGCTCCGCCGTGTGGTTCTTCGCCCGGACGCTCTCCGCCAGGGCCAGATAGTAGCGCAGATGTCGGTGCTGCAATACCTCGCGCTCCTGCTTCTCGCACTGCTCTTCGGCGTACTCGCGCAGCGTCTCCAGCAGCCGAAACCGCATGGTATCTCCCTGCTCCTCCGCCAGCACGAACGATCGGTTTTGCAAGATCTGCAGGGCTTCCAGCGCCCCTTTCTCGTCGCAGATTGCCTCTGCCGCCTCCAGTGTCCATCCTCCGCGAAAGACCGAAAGATGTCCGAATAGACGTTGCAAACGTGGCTCCAGCAGCCGATAACTCCCCTCGATCGCTGCACGCAGGGAGAGATGACGCGCCGGCATGTCTTTACGCTTGCTCACCAGAAGGTCGAAGCGATGCGACAGACGCGTGAGCATCTGCCCTGGCGTCAGCGTCTGCGCCCACGCCGCCGCCAACTCCAATGCAAGCGGAATCCCCTCCAGCCGATCACACAAGGCGGCGATGGCGCCGGCATTCTCCGGCGTGATCTGAAAGTCCGCACGCCGCGCCTGCGAGCGATCCAGAAACAGTTGCACCCCGGCAAACTCCATCAGCCGCGCCGGCGTCCCCGGTCGGGACGGCGTCGGCAATGGCATCAGGGGATAGACCTGCTCCATTGTCAGATCCAGGGTCTGGCGGGAGGTGACCAACATGCGCAAGCCGGGGACGTGCGCCAGCAGCAGGCGCACCACCTCCGCTGCATCTCGCCTCGAAGGCATCTGGGTCTCGGCGTCCAGAAGATGCTCCAGGTTGTCCAGAACCAGCAGCGAGGGTCGCGCAGCCAGTGCTGAGCAGACCGATTCGAGGGCATCTCCCTGTTCGGTACGCGGCAATCCAAGCGCATCCTTCAGAACATCGGGCACATGGCGCGGGTCGTTCACATCCGCCAGAGGCACATACCATACCGCGCCGGCATAAGCCTCCAACAGGCCGTTCACCACTTCCTGCGCCAGTCTCGTTTTACCGGATCCCCCTGGCCCCAGGATCGTGACGAGGCGGGAGGCAGCGGAGGGATCGGAGCGTGAAGGGGACTGCCCGCGCCCCATTTCCGCCATGTGCTTCCCCATACGCGCTGCCTGATTGCCGGGTCGGAGGCGCTGCAGCAGGCAATCGAGATCCTCCTCCCGCCCAAAGAAGCGCGTGAGGGCCACGGGTAGCCGCCGGTTGGTCTGTGGTGCGGCCGCCTCCGAAATGGGTGGCACAGGCGATGGTATGGGCTCCGCAGGATTGGAAGAGATTGCTGTGAACGGCGAGGATTGGGGTGAATGGGAGTGTAAGTGCGTCCTCAACTGCTGAAGCACCTGCCGTGTCGCAGCGCCGGGCGTGGTATTCAGTTCGTCCCGCAATAGGCGTTCGAGCGTCTGAAACTGTTCGAGGGCAGCCGCCGTGTTGCCATGCGCGGCGTAAAGGCGCATCAGCGTGCGATGCGATTCCTCCCGTAACGGATCCATCTGCAGCGCCTGTCGGGCATAGAGGAGCGCCGTGTCGAACTGACGGGACTGGGCAAGGCATTTGATGAGACGACGCAGGGCGCTCAGGCAGATGTCGGCGTAGCGCTCTCTTTCGGCGCTGACCCAATTCTCATAGAAACCGGGGAGTAAGCCGCTGCCGTAGAGGGCAATCGCTTGCGTGAGGAGCGGGATCCGCTGCTCGTCCTCTCCCGCCTGGGCGGCAGCTTCCAAAAGCCGCTCGAACTCCACAACGTCCGTCACGCAGTGTGCTGGATCGAGGCGGATTGCCACACGGTCCGCGATCAGAACTGTCGCACTGGCGTCCCCCGATGGCTCCAACTGTTTGCGCAGAGCGTGGAGCGCCACGCTGAGACTTTCTCGTCCTGCGTGCGGTTCGTACTCCGGCCAGAATAGCTCCACGAGGGTCTCACGGGGATGGGCTCGCTGCCTATGATAGGCCAGAAATGCCAGGAGCGACGCCGTTTTCTGCGTGCGAAAGCGCCGTATCTCCAGCGCGCCCCTCCGGGCGCACAATGGCCCAAACAACTCCAATCGCCACGTCTCTTGCAACATCGCGATGGCACGCTCCTTCCCTCCCGGATGGCTTATATTCCTCCCAGCAGGCGTGGAATCCTGCTGTTACAGATACCGGGTTACCGTTCCACTCCCAAGGTCGTGCCTCCCTCGATAGCGCGGCGCTGACAACCGATCCGGCAAGGAAAAGTCGGTATTGACAATAGTCTGCTCGCGCGATATAATGCTTTACCTTAGCAGGATACGGGATACGCGCTCCTTGCGCGTTCGGACTCTCTTGTCTTGATCAATCTCAATTCCGTTTAAACAAATGGCGACACGAGCGTTCCGAGCCCAGCCCCGACCATTACGGCCCTCCTATTGGCGTCGTACCGCAAATGGGAAGCGTAGGTCTTCTGGTCGGCAGCGCCGTCTTCGGATCCCGCCTGGTATTCCGTCGCCTCCGGACGCGCTGACTTTCCGACAGATCCCTCCCCCTGCTTCTGTCCCATGCAGGGGTTGTCTTCGCTTCCAAACACACCTATTTGTGCCGGGAGACGTTACCGGAAGGCAACCCGACCCGACTCGCCTCTAGGAAAGAGAGAACCGACCATGAATGTTCACTCGCGTTTTCGACCCCATTTCAGCCTCCATACCCGATGTCGCGCTGTTCTGACGGCTCTGGTCTGGTTTGCACTCTGCATCTCCTTTCTGGCGCCTGGCCCTGTGCGGGCGCAGTCCTGGACTTCGAATTTTACTACTATCAACAATACCTCCTTCTTTCCCTGCCTCCCGATCCTGCTGACGGACGGCACCGTGATCTGCCAGGATACCCTCACCTCCAACTGGTGGAAATTGACCCCCGACGCCTTTGGAAGCTATACAAACGGTACCTGGAGCCAGATCGCCTCGATGCCCTCCGGATATGCACCGCTCTACTATGCCTCGGCAGTGCTGGCCGATGGGCGTGTGGTTACCATCGGAGGCGAGTACAATGTCACAGGGAATTCCGCAGCAGATACCAACCTGGGCGCGATCTACGATCCTGTGAAAGATACCTGGACGAGCCTCTCCGGCCCTAAAGGATGGAACAATATAGGAGATGCTTCCAGTTGCGTCCTGCCGAGCGGCAAACTCCTTCTGGCCAACCAGTTCGGCTCCAACGGCGCCATCCTCGATCCCTCGAACCTGACCTGGTCTACGGCCTCCTTTACCAACAAAGCCGATAACAACTCGGAGGAGGGCTGGACCCTACTGCCGGATGGGACCATCCTGACCGTGGACTGCCAGAACGGCACCCAATCCGAACTGTATAACCCTACAAAAGATACGTGGTCCGGCGCGGGCAGTACCGGTGTCACGCTCCCAGCCGGCATAAATGACATCGTACCGGAGATGGGCCCGCAGGTGTTGCGTCCGGACGGCACCGTCATCTGTTTCGGCGCTTCAGGGCATAACGCAGTCTACGATTCCAACAAAAAGACCTGGGGGAGCGCTCCCGACTTTCCTCTCGACTCCAATGGGAACCAACTGGATATTGCCGACGGCCCGGCCTGCCTGCTGCCCAGTGGCAATGTATTGTGCGTCGCCAGTCCCGGTATCTTCAATCTGGGAGTGCAATTCTTTGAGTTCGATGGGACCAATCTGATCTCAGAGCCAGAGATCAACTACCTTAGTACCGAGATCTCCTCGTACCAGTGCAATATGCTGATGCTGCCCACAGGGCAGGTGCTGTTCACCGACACAGCCGACGAGGTGGAGATCTATACCCCCGCAGGCAGTCCTAACTCCGCCTGGGCGCCGACGATTTCCAACTGCCCGAGTGCGGTTGTTCCCGGCCAGACCTATACCATTTCAGGAACGCAGTTCAATGGCCTCTCGCAGGCGTCCGCCTACGGTGACGATTCTCAGAATGCCACTAACTATCCACTCGTTCGCATCACCAACCATAAGACCCAGCATGTGATCTACTTCCGTACCCACGATCACAGCACCATGGCCGTCGCAACCGGTTCCTCGACGGTCTCCACGAAATTCGACGTGCCTTCGTCCGTCGAGTTGGGGGATGCGGACCTGGTGGTCGTGGCAAACGGGATCGCATCGAGCCCCGTCACCATAACCGTGGCGAATCCTCCTACCGCGACGGCGACCACGGTCTCGGTCGCCCATGACACCGCTACGGCGATCACCCTGTCGGGAACCGATCCCAATTCGCCCGCACGGACGCCGCTCACCTACGCGATCGCTACAAACCCGTCCCATGGCGCCCTCAGCAACTTCAACCCCGCGACCGGGGCGGTCACCTACACCCCCAATACCGGCTACTCTGGCGCCGATAGCTTTACCTTCACCGTCACCAATAGTGTCGGCCTGACGAGCGCTTCCGCAACCGCTACTCTCAAGGTCGCCATCGGCACGCCGACAGCGAATCCACAGAGTGTCAGTACCAACCAGGAGACGGCCCTCGGGATCACGCTGACAGGTGCAGACGATGACTCCCCCGCGCTCACGCTCACCTACTCTATCGCTACGAACCCATCGCATGGCAAGCTCAGCGGCTTCAACGCCTCGACCGGCGCCGTTACCTACACCCCCAATGCGGGCTACTATGGCAGCGATAGCTTTACCTTCACCGTGAACAACGGAACCAATACCAGCGCTGCCGGCGCGGTAAGCGTTTCCGTTATCCAGACACTCTTCGATGTGTCCAACCAGATATCCATCACCCGCAACGTCTTCCAGATCCAGCGATCCACCGGCGCCTATCTTCAGGTCCTGACGCTGACCAACACTGGAAACACTACCATCAACGGGCCGATCTCGGTCATTCTGAACAGCCTTACCAACGCCACGCTCAATAATGCCACGGGAACGACTTCCTCGCTCTTGCCAAGCGGTCGCCCCTATATCAACGCCTCGGTCACCAGTCTCGCCCCAGGAGCCAGCACGAAAATCACGCTGAGCTTCAATAAGACCGGATCCGGGTCCATTACCTACTCCACTCAGGTGGTCGCGGGACCGGGATCGCGATAAACCTCTCACCCCAACCCCTCTCCCACCATTGGGAGAGGGGCCAATTCAGTTTTCCTCTTCTTTACAGCGCGGACCCCATGCATTTCTCCCCTTCTCCCGCAAGGGGAGAGGGAGGAGAGGTTTCCTCCTGCTTCCCCGGTATAATATCAATACGCGCTCCGGTAGAGCGTCACCGATAGAAACCCTATCGCCCTATCTCATCTGGAGGAGAGTATTCATGCAGGCTCATGCCGCTGTCGCCGTGGCCCCCCGTCGGGTTGTGTATCAGGCTATCTCGGTTCCCGACCCTGGCCCGGATGAGATCGTCGTCCGAGTCACCCACTCCTGGATCAGCAATGGAACGGAGGGGTCCTTTGTGCGTGGAGAGCGTATTGGCGGCGACACCCCTCGACAGGAGAGCGACCCCCTCCCCTTCCCACATGTACCCGGCTACCAGAAGGTCGGGGTCGTGGATTGGATTGGCGCCCATGTAACCGATGTCCGGATCGGGGACGTCGTCTTCGCCACCGTCTCGCGGGTGGAGGGCATGTTCTACGCTCACGGCGGTCACGTCTCCCCGGCGGTGACGCACCGCACACAGGTGTGGAAGCTGCCGGAGGGCCTGGACCCGGTCTCGGTAAGTGGAATGGTCCTGACCCAGGTCGGCTATAACGTGGGGACCCGCCCGACCGTCCGCTCGGGCGATGCCATCGTGGTGATCGGCGACGGTATGGTGGGCCACTGGGCAGCGCAAACCTTCCAGCATCGTGACGCCAGGGTATTGATGCTGGGCCGACATGATGAGCGACTCGGTCTGCTCGGGCTCCATGCCGGGGACCGGATTGTCAATGCCAACCGTGAGGACCCCCTGGAGGCGATCCGGGCCTGGGCATCTGAGGGCATCCAGGCCTTAGCGGATACCGTCGGCACAGTCCCCACGCTCGAGATGCTGCTTCCCATCATGCGCCGCGATAGCCATATCTCGTCCGCCGGGTTTTATGGCCCTCATGGCCTCATCGACATTCAGAAATTGCGGAACCACGAAATCACCCTCCATGCCCCCTCCGGGTGGACGACGCCTCGCATGAACGCGACGCTGGAGCTGCTGGCACAGGGGGCACTCACAACCTCGCACCTGATCACCCACCGCTTCCCCGCTTCGCAGGCAGGAGATGCCTTCGACCTCATCTTAAATCGGCGTGAACCCGTTCTCGGCGTCATTTTGGAGTGGGAATAGACAGGAAGGAGCAACGCGATGAAGATTTTGCAGGTGGGAGCATATCCCCGTTTCGAGGTGCTGGAAGTTCCGACGCCACAGCCAGGCCCCGGTGAGGTGCTGCTCCGTGTCGAGGCCGTGACCACTTGCCCCCAATGGGATCTGCATTTGCGACACAATGAGCCGATGTTCCTCGGGCACCGATTTCAGTATCCCTACACCCCAGGGCAGCCGGGGCATGAAGCCACCGGCACGCTTGATGCTGTCGGCGAGGGCGTCAACGCAGTAAAACCGGGCGACCGGGTGAGCGCCTGGCGCGATCCCGGACATGGCAGACTAGGCTGTTATGCCCAGTATGTGGTGCTGAACGCGGAGAATGTGATCCGGGTCCCGGAGCATCTGCCTTACGAAGCGACCGCCTCGGTGGAGCTGGCGATGTGCGTCGGGGCGACGTTCCTGATGCTCAAAGAGATGAACGCGCTGGGGCCAAAGCGGGTCGGCATTACCGGCTTGGGGCCGGCGGGGCTGATTGCGGCGCAGATGGCGCGGGCGGAGGGGGCCACGGAGGTGATTGGCTTCGACCTGTCGTCCGTGCGACGAGAATACGCCGCTTCCCTCTGGGTAGACTCTGCATTTGACCCCCGTGACGACCTCTCGGAGCGCTTCCCTGCCCGCCCCAGAGCCGCCGCGCTGGACCTGACCATCGACTGTGTGGGCGCCAAGGCGTCGGTCGAGTTCGCGATGGACCATACCCGCGATTTCGTCGCCCTCTTCGGCGTCCAACGGGAGGACTATACCTTCGCCCCACGCCACTACGGCAGCCTGCGGCTCTGCGGTTATCCGAGCCACAGTCGCGCCGCTGCAGAGTACGCCGTGGATCTGATTGCGGGCGGGCGGTTGAACCTGGCTCCTCTGGTTACGACACACCTGCCCCTTGAGCGCTACGGGGAGGGGATCGACCTATTGGAGCGTCAGCAGGCGATCAAGATCTGCTTCCGCCCCTGGCGCGCCGACACCGGCGAAATCTCCGAGCCCTCCGCTTAAAACTTCTCTTTACGCATCCTCTCATACTCTTTTCGGCGTGTTACCCTCTAAATCCAAACCAAGCTGCCGAATAATAGCTCATCATTTTGCTAGTTTTTCTCCGCCCACGCCGGCGGCACGTTATAGAGCTTACCCTCAATACCCGTCAGGCGGAGCGTAAGCACGTATTATATCTACAACGAAATCGAGGCAGATCCTTACTATGCGATGGAAACATGTGAGCGCGGGGCTCACCTCTCAGAAGGCAGCGGCGGAATCGCCTCATACCCCCAGTAGGGCCTCTCTGCGACGTGGGAGCGTTCCGGCCATCTTTTGCATCCTGAGCTTCGCCGCGACGCTGATGCTCCCTCTTGGCTCTTACCTGAATCGCTTCTTGTCCGCCGGCCTCGTGACGTTCTCATGCGCTCTTTTCTCGCTCGCCCTCCACAACCAAAGAATCGCGCGGGAATACAATCGTCAGATCGAGGAGACGGAACGGCAACTTCGCGAGACCAAACAACGACAGGACCTCTCGGACTATCTGCAACAATTAGCGACGCGTCTTGCCGGCGAAAGTGACTGCAGTCTTCTGCTCCCTCAGATTGTACAGGAGGTTTGCGAGATGGGCTATCCTGCCGCCTCGATCCTCCTCAACCACACGGCGCCGGACGGTTCCTACTCTCTTACAGGTCAATTGGTGACGCCTTTACCCCACCTCCCGTCGCTGCCCATGGATATCCATACCTCGCAAACGGAGATCACCTCTCTGTTGCAAAGCCCCGTTCAGGATCTATCCGCGCCATGTATTCAGGAGTTCTATCCTCGGGAAATCAGGGAAGCCCTGCAAGTGATCGGCGCCCGTACCCAATTGACGCTTGCTCTCAACGATCAGAACCAACAATTCGGCCTGCTCCTGGTCTGGGCTTCGGAGCATGGTTGGGGTCAGCATCTCGGCGTATGGCCCCCGGATGAGGACATGCCTTCGCAGGGCGCCTCATACACCCATGCACTACTCCCCTTCCGCCCAACGGCAATGCGTTTTCTCGCCGCCCTGTCGCACCATGTATCGCTGGCATTGAGGAATGAGCGGATGCATCGGCAGACGCGTGAAGCCAACACTACCCTGGAGCAGCAGCACCAGGCGGCTATGGAACAGACCGGCGCTTTGATGGAGATGAACTCCGAGTTGATGGCAGTTCAAAACGAACTCCAGGCGCAGTACCTGGCGCTGGAGGCTGCCAATGCGCAACTGGCCGCACTCGCGACTACGGACGGGATGACCAGTCTGGCAAACCATCGCCGTTTCCAGGAAGAGATCGCCCGCCAGATAGCCCGTGCACAGCGTGCCCAGGCTCCTCTCTCCCTGCTGCTGCTGGATGTCGATCACTTCAAAAAGTATAACGACCAATTTGGACACCCGGCGGGCGATGTAATTTTGAAGCAGGTCGGGCGTATTCTGCAGGATATCGTGCGCGAAGGCGACTTTCCGGCCCGTTACGGTGGTGAGGAGTTCGCGGTGATCCTGCCGGATACGGAGGCGAACACCGCAAGCCAGGTGGCGGAGCGTATCCGCTCTGCCGTTGCTTCCGAAAGTTTTCCGCATCGGGACATAACCGTCTCTATCGGGCTGACCCAGTATCTTCCCGGCGAGACAGCCCCCGTTCTCATCCAACGAGCAGATGTCGCGCTCTACGAAGCCAAGTCGGCAGGCCGAAACTGCGTCAGCATCTTTACTCCCAGTCCGCTTCTGGAAACGGAGGGATCGAAGGCATCGACAATCGATACCGCGGTCTCCGTCTCGCCCGAAGAAGTGGCGGCTTCCTGCCTTGCCGGGAATATCGTTCTGGAGGGCGGTCCGGAATCGCGGGCCGCACTCTGCTGGCCGGACTCGGAGCAAGAACAGAATTCATTACTCTTAACGATCCGCGATGCACACGACGGTGGCCTGGAGGGTCTCTTGCAAGATCCCCCCGTCGCCTTACTATCCGAACTGTTGGCGCTGCTGGATCGGCGGCATGTGCAGCCCCCCGGACACTCGCGGCGAACTGCGCGTTTCGCGCTGCGCCTGGCACACCAGTTGATCGATTACTATGAAGATCAGCGCCCCACACGTCCGCTGCTTCCCCGTCTAACATCCGGCGATCTGATGCAATTGACGTATGGAGCCCTGCTGCATGATATCGGAAAATCCGGCATTCCCGATGAGATCCTGCGCAAAGAGGGCAAACTGACTGACGACGAGTGGCGACAGATCCGCCGCCATCCGCTGGTCGGCGTGGAACTCCTCGCCTCCAGCTCGCTCCTGTCACGCGCCATTCCGGTGGTCCGTTTCCATCATGAGCGATGGGACGGAACCGGCTATCCACAGGGGTTGGCTCAGGATGCTATCCCCCTGGTCGCACGGATATTTGCTGTCAGCGACACCCTGGAAGCGCTGCTCACGGGCAAAGCCTATCGTTCGCATCTTAGCTATACGGAGGCGCGCGAAGAGATCTCCAAGGCGTCGGGAACGCAGTTCGACCCGGACGTGGTGGAAGCATTCTTGCGCATCCCGGAGCAGGATTGGTTTCTGAATGAAGAGCCTATCTCCCTCCCGGGATCCCTATCGCTCCCCCAACTTCGCGCCGCCTGATCCCCCCCGGCATGGCAGAAACAATCCCTCAGAACACCTTATATACTCTGCGCCTAAACACCCCCTCTCCTTCACAAGGAGAGGGGGTGTTTAGGCAGAGACGCGGGGTTGTGTTAGAAACAATAAGCGTATTGTGTTTTCAGAGTGGATGCAGGACTGTACGGAGGGCATCGAGGAAGAGGGCGTTCTCCTCGGGCGTTCCGATGGTCACACGCAGATGGGTGGGAGCGCCAAAAATATCGCCTGTGCGTGTGATGACACCTTTATGCAGCAGGGCTTCAAAGACAGCTTTGCAGTCACGCTGGACATCGACCCAGACGAAATTTCCGTACGTCGGCGCATAGGGGAGGCCGAGAGCATCGAATGCCGCGTAGAAGGCGCGCTTGCCCTCTTCGTTCATGGCGAGCGTGCGGGCAACATGCGCCTCATCGTCGAGCGCCGCGACGGCTGCGGCCTGGGCCAATAGGTTGACATTGAACGGTTCACGGGTGCGATTGAGCCAGTCGGCGATCTCGGGGCGCGTGACCCCATAACCGATGCGCAACCCGGCCAGGCCATACGCCTTGGAGAATGTCCGCAGCCCGATGACGTTGCGCCCCTCCCGAATGTAGCCGAGGCTATCGGCGAAATCGGGGACATGCGCAGCGTACTCATAATAAGCCTCATCCAACACGACCAGCACCCGCTCCGGCATCCGGTCGAGGAATCGCGTCAGCGCATCTCGCCCGACAAGGGTTCCGGTAGGATTGTTGGGATTGGCGATAAAGACCATCCTGGTCTGCACATTGATACGTTTCGCCATCGCCTCCAGATCGTGTACCCAATCGCGGGTGAGAGGAACCATATGGCAGGGCGCATTGTTTAAAATCGCTGCCGCCTCGTAACGGACGAAGGAGGGATCGCCCTGGATCACCTCATCACCAGGCTCCAGGAACGTGACGCCCAGCAGGTGGATCACATCGTCGGAGCCATTGCCGAACACAAAGCTGTCCGGTGAGAGGCCCATCCGTTCCGCCAATGCATGGCGCAGATCGTGCGAGACGGCATCCGGATAGTGGTGCATCTTTGCGGCGAACGCATGGACGGCTTCCTGGGCTTTTGGGGACGGGCCGAGCGAATTCTCATTGCTGGCGAGTTTGATGATCCGGGTGATCCCCAGTTCTCGCTGTACTTCCGCGATGGATTTGCCATGCCGGTAGGGGACGAGGCGAGAGATATTCGGGGCCGCGGTGAGGGGGCGTTCAGGCAGTGCGATTTGCGTCACGTTCGGGTGTCTCCTTCGGATGATCTTGCAGGGAACAGTGTACCTCAACAGCGTTGCGGACGCAAGGTCATTTTCGGGTAATACCGGTGTGAAATGCCTCCAACCATACAGGCGCTGAGCAGGAAAAGCCGGGCGCAGGGAGAATAAGAGACCTGATAATTGGCAGGACGCTTGAGAGCGTCTCCTACCATTTTTGGATTAAATCGCCGAAGGAGAGAACCATGACCGCCGTACCTGACCCCCGTCCAACCGTTACCGCGCCGCCTACCCTGGCCGAAATACGCGCCACACGCAAGCCGATACGCAACGTCAATCGCGAACACAAAGCAAAACTAAAGCCAATGGACCGCCTGGCGCTCCTCATTACGCAACGGGTGGGAACGATGGGGTTCTTCCTGATCATCTTCGTCTGGACCGTCCTCTGGACGGGCTATAATATCCTGGCTTCGGAAGTGGAGGCGCTGCACTGGAAGGCATTCGATCCCTTTCCGGCATTTGTCGCCTATCTGCTCATCAGCAATGTCATCCAGATTTTTCTGATGCCGTTGATCATGGTTGGGCAGAATATTCAGGGCAGTCACTCCGAGTTGCGCGCCGAAAGCGATTTCGAGGTGAATATCAAGGCCGAGAAGGAGATCGAAGTGATCCTGCAGCACCTGGAGCAGCAGCAAACCCTGCTGATGCAGTTGGTAGAGGCGCAGGGCCGAAAGCTGGATACCGCGTTAGGCCAATCCGAGACGCCGGCATCCTCATAATGGATGTTGGCGTTCGCAGCGGCCTTACCGACTTTCGGAATCAACGGTAATGAGGAGTAAAGAGCATGCAGATGCCCGTATGTGAGGTGCGCTGGTTAGGCAGACGCGACTATCGCGAAGTGTGGGAGATGCAGCGCACCCTGGCAGCCCGCCGCCTCGCGGGGGAGATCCCCGACACGCTGCTCCTATTGGAGCATCCTCCGACCGTGACGCTGGGCAGAGGCGCGGAGCCAGGGAATGTGGTCATGCCTACGGAGTGGCTGGCGAAGATGGGTTTTGATGTCGTGGAGACCGACCGGGGCGGCGATGTGACTTATCACGGCCCCGGCCAGCTCGTTGGCTATCCTATTTTGAACCTGCAGTCGCCGCCCCATCGCCCCGACCTGCACCTCTATCTGCGGAACCTGGAGGAGACCCTGATCCGTGCCCTGGCACACTATGGCATCGAAGGCGGGCGGTTTCCGGGCTATACAGGTGCATGGGTAGGTATGGGCACGCCCCGCCCGGAGAAGGTGGCAGCCATCGGCATCAAGACCAGCCGGTGGATCACCCAGCACGGCTTCGCCTTCAACGTCTGTCCCGACCTCTCTCACTTCGATGTGATCGTGCCCTGTGGCATCCGCGACTACGGCGTCACCAGCCTCACCCGCCTGCTCAACCGCTCGGTCACCGTCGAGGAGGTCTTGCCTGTAGTCGAGTCTGCCTTCTCCGGGGTCTTCGGCCTCGACTGCGTTCCCTCCGATCCTGAAGCATACCTGGCACTATGATAGGAATTCGGAGCGAGCAGCGCGAATAATGGTTACGACAAACCCAGACATACTGGAACTGTGCCTGAAGGAGAAGAAGAATGCCCGGCCCGTTTCCCGGAATGGATCCCTATCTGGAGGCCCCAGCACTCTGGCCGGGGCTACATAATGGATTGATCTTCTTGATTACGGAGACCCTGAATGCGCTTCTACCGCCGGGCTTCAAGGCACGGATGAACGAACGCTGCTACATAATGCAGCCGGAACGCATTATATATCCCGATGTGGCCGTTATCGAACGCCCAACGACATCCGTTTCCCAACACACAGGCAGTTCAGTCGCTGTAATGGAAGATCCTCCAATCCTCTTTATAGTAGATACCATCGAAGTGAGGGAAGTCTATATTGAGATATTGGCATCGGAAGCGCCCTATCAGGTCGTGACCGTCATTGAATTACTCAGCCATTCGAACAAATCTCCCGGTAGGACAGGCCGTGATCTCTACCTGACCAAACAGCAAGAAGTTTTGGAGAGTACATCGAATCTTCTCGAAATCGATCTTCTTCGCACTGGAACTCCTACGCTGGCTCCTTACCGCTATGATAGACCGCCGGCAAAAGCAGGGGACTACCTGATTGCGCTCCATCGGGGTGCAAACCCCGGGCATTTCATACTATGGCCCTTCCGGGTACAACAGCGATTGCCCATCTTCCATGTTCCTCTCACCGCGGATTTGCCCAACATCGTTGTTGATTTTCAGCCTCTTTTTGACCGTTGCTACGATAGTCTGTATTCGGGAGACATAGACTATGCACAAGCACCCTATTTTCCTCTCGAAAGTAACGACGACGCCTGGGCTGACGTTCTCCTTCGTGAAAAGGGATTTCGATGAGGAGATTGAAACGAGGACACCGCGCATGTGTTGGAGAGTTAGCCGAGAAACGTTTAGCTGAGGTAACAGATTGCCTTCTGAATACGATCGGTCTAAAAGTGCTCCAGGCAACATGACAGGAAGCTGGGACAAGAGAGAAGACCGGAGTGCAGCAGTAGAAATTACATAATGCGCCCCGGAAGGTCTATCCTTCCGGGGCGAGTGCGTTTGAGGAGAGAGGGAAGTTTAGCGCTCTACGGCGGAGGGTTGGCCGGAGGCAGCGGACTTCCAGGCCGGTTCCGTCAGTTCGATGACGCGCAGGCCCCAAATGGCGGGCGAGCCGACCTCCTCCTTACCGAGAATGGCGGCGATGAAGTTGTCGTCCGGATTGCTCCCCTTGGGCAACTCCTCGGCGGTCGGAGTGTGGCGCTTGCCCACCGCATCGCTCACTTCCAGTTTGCCGTTGCGCATATAGAATGCGCCCTTCGAACACCAGATGGTGATGTCCTCGTACCAACTCGGCCCGTTGCCCACCACGGAGATATTGCCGATAGCGCCGTTGGTAAACTTGAGGCTGAGGGCGGAGTTGATGTCCACGGCAGCCCCCAGATTCTCGATGAAACCGAAGACCTTGTCCACCTCCAGTCCGGTGACGAAGAGCAGGATCGCCAGCATGTGGGAGCCGGAGTCGTTTAGCTGCCCGCCGCCGCTCAGAGCGGGATCGTGCCGCCAGGTTCCGGCGCAGCCTCGCAGCCACTCCTGCCCCTGCAATCCCTGCACAAACTGCACCTCCCCGTACTCCCCGGAGGCGATGGCGTTCTTGATGTAGAGGAACTCCGGCTGATAGCTGCGCTGATAATTCAGAACGAAGGTCTTGCCGGTCGCCTCTACCTTCTTGAGGACATCGTGGGCGTGCGCAATCGTGCAGACCATCGGCTTCTCAGTGAGAACATGCAGCCCGCTGTCCAGGCTACCCATGATCTGCTCATAGTGTGTGGTATGCGGCGTACAGATCTCCACGGCATCCAGGTTGCCCGCTGCAATCATTTTGCGGAAGTCGTCGTACTGTGGCACGGCCTTCAGATCGGGATAGCGCTCGACCGTCTTCTCCAGCGCGATGGGGCGAATGTCGCACAGGGCGGTGATCGCCACATTCGGGTTCGCCAGCAGGCGGCGGATATGCCCCTGCGCTATTCCGCCTGTCCCGATGATGCCCACGCGTACTTTGTCAGCCAATGTGATTGTCTCCTCTTTCTATTTTGTTCGTTGCCGTCGCATTCTGCTGTCTGCTCTGTTCGGCTCTGCGTCGTTTCCTCACCAGGAAGGCCCCCACCCCACCTCCTGCTCCAAGACAGAGCAAGAGGGGGAAGAGAAAGGTCCCATCAAAGCTCCCCTCACGCTGCGTCGGGATCGGGGGTTGCGGGATGAGGGCCTCTACTTGTCCGTGCGGAACGGGGAAGCGGGCAGCCCCGCTTTATTGTAGAGATTGGCTACCGGATTGTTGGCCCAGGCATAGCGGACGTACTTTGGATGCGACACCCTGGGCGATGAGACCACAACCGTGTTGCCTTCGATCTGCGCGTCGGCCCAGACGAACTTCTTATCCTCACTGGCGATGGCAAAACCCATCAGTTTGTCGCCTTTTGCTGCCAGTCCTCCGGCCAGATGATCGAACGTGAGGCGAATACGATTGTCCTCGATCTTCTCGGAACGATAGTTCGGCCCGGAATACTCCACCGGCAACTTGTAGGTCAGGGCTTCGGCGTCAAGCGCCAAGCGGCGTCCTACCTCCTGCTTGTTTTTGGGATGGATATCGCGCGCATCCCCGATGTCGATGGCGAGAGCCACCGCGCTATGCGGAACCGTCTGCGCCGTATACGACTGGGCTTCGCGCAGCAAGGGCCAGGGATCGTCCTTCGGCTCGGCATCCGTCTGTAGGAAGTTGGCGAGTTGGACGATGTAGAAGGGGAAATCACCGACACCGAAGCGGGA
>DATGIG010000391.1:0-2514 GCA_035295825.1 Chthonomonadaceae bacterium
TGGGAAGAAGGCGGTCTGGCTCCGGATGTCGTTATCGAGGTCACGTCCAAGAAAACGCGGCGTACCGATGAGAAGAAAAAACGCCTGCTGTATGAGATGCTGGGAGTTGCGGAGTATTATCAGTTCGATCCCATGGGGGACTATCTGCCCCTCCGCCTGAAAGCCTCCTGGCTGGAGAATGGACAATACACCCCGGTGCCCGTGCTTCAGAACCGTCTCTACAGTCCTGTGTTGGGGTTGGAGTTGGTGGTGGAGGGGAATGTCCTGCGTTTCTACAACCCTCTGACCGGAGAGCGCCTCGCCTCGCCTGCGGAACAACGCGAGCAGGCCCGGTTTGAACGCAAACGTGCTGACGCGCAACAGCTTCGTGCGGAAGCCGAAGCGCAAGCCAGAGCGGAAGCCGAGCAACGGGCGGAAAGGGAGCGACAGAGGGCGGAGGCTGAAACGCAAGCCAGAACGGATGCCGAGCGGCGCGCTCAGGAAGCAGAAGCGCGGCTCGCGCAACTTGAGGCTGAGTTTCAAGCCCGCAACCGCTCCAACCCGTAAGGGTGGGGCGAGGCTATGGCGTAAGCGGTCCCACCTTTACTCTCCTTCTGGCTCCAAAACGCATCCGTATCCGCTACTTCGGGCATTCTTACTATCCTTTTGCTCCCTGGATGGCTCATCATAGTACTGGAACCCATGCGCTTCCACGAAGAACGGTCGCGAGAGCAGCGCCGTCAGGTTTGCAAAGCCCATATCCACCGTGAATGAGAAGAAGGGCTTGCCATCCCGTGTAACAAACCACCATCTTGTCCCACTCGGTTCGACCCACAATCCGCCTTGCTGTACGGGCTCTCATTTCGCCAGAGATCGATGATTTCCGTGAAAAAATCTTGCAGGAACCGGGTATCGTGGTAACGAATATGCAGCCGGAATAGTGACCGGATGTCTATCAGGAGTAAGAACCAATGGGGATCGAGGGAGTCATTGGAGAGGCCAAGTATGCCGTCGTCCACCTGCTGGACCCAGCCGGCGTCGGCACGGGCTTCTATATCAGTTCGGCTGGGCATATTCTGACGTGTAACCATGTGATTACCGCCGAGAATGTGCAGGTCTCATCGCTCCAGGGCAAGCGCTGGTCGGCTCAGGTGCTGGCCCGTGACCCGGAGTGCGATCTGGCGGTCATCAAGGTGGACGGGCCAGACAGCGCCCCGCTCTTCTTTGCCGACCCGGCTTCCATTTCGGAGGGGCAGACCGTCTTTGCGTTGGGACATCCCCTGGGACTGGACTTCACCATCTCGCGGGGGGTGGTGAGCAGTCGCTCCCGCATCCGCAATGGGATCAACTATGTCCAGACCGACGTCTCTCTCAACCCCGGTAACAGCGGCGGGCCGATCATCAACGAGCGGGGAGAGGTCGTGGGTATCGCCGACTGGGGGATCATGGAGAGCCGGGGACTGGGTTTCGCCATTGCGATACGCCATGCCCTGGCGTTCGCGGCGCGTCTGCGCGTCCCCGTGCGCCGTGCGGTGGCGTTTACTTTTGCGACGGCAGATACCGCCGAAGAGAAGTATTGAGCGGGAAGAAGAGGACAGAGTGCATGGCATATGCGGTAGGCATTGATCTAGGGACGACGAACTCGGTCGTGGCGGTCGTGCGGCGGGGCGTGGTGGAGACGATCCCCGTGGACGGCAGGACGATGCTCCCCTCCGTCGTCTCTTTTCGCAACGACGGCAGCGTGCTGGTGGGGCAGGCCGCCAGAGGGAGGATCCTGACCGATCCGGAGAGCACCGTCGCGTCCGCAAAGCGCGCGATGGGTGACCGGAGCAAGATCTATCGCGTGGCGCAGCGCTCCCTGACCCCGGTAGACATCGGCTGCCTGGTGCTGAAACGGCTCATCGAGGGCGCACGTACTTATCTCGGCGAGGAGATCTGGGACGCCGTCATCACCGTGCCGGCCTACTTTACGGAGGCCCAGCGCGAGGACACGCGGCGGGCCGGCGAGGAGGCCGGGCTGAATGTGCTGCGCCTGATGCCGGAGCCAACGGCGGCAGCCATCGCCTACGGTCTGGATAAGGGCCGTAACCAGACCTTGATGGTCTACGACTTCGGAGGCGGCACGTTCGACGTCTCTATCCTGAAAGTGACGGGCAATACGTTCGAGGTGGTCGCGGTAGGCGGCGACAGCCTGTTGGGCGGCGATGATCTGGACAACGCGATCATCGAGTGGGCCATGACGCGGTTCCAGCAGCAGACGGGATTGGACCTTCGCGCCAACACGACCCGCGAGGGCCTGATCGCGAAGCAGCGGCTGAAGGAGGCGGCGGAGGCCGCCAAGATCGAGCTCTCCCAGAGCGAGAGCGCCGTTCTCAGCATTCCGGACTGCCTGGGCGTCCCGCTCGAAATGGAGTTGACGCTGACTGAGTACAACGCCATCATCGCGCCGCTGTTGCAGCGGACCATCGCCTGCATGCGCCGGACCCTCGCGGACGCCCGCCTGAAGCCGGATGACATCGACCGGGTGATCCTGGT
>DATGIG010000392.1:0-10161 GCA_035295825.1 Chthonomonadaceae bacterium
TATATGCTGGACACGGTCTCGACCGAACTGCTGGCGCTGGATGGCAACGGCGGCGCGGAGCGCTTCGCCGACTATGCGCAGTGGGAGGCGCGGTATGGCCGCGTGAATGCGCCCGCCCCCGCCAGGAAGGCAGCGCCTGCCCCACAGAAGCCGGCTCCCTCCAACTCGCGCCGCCTCTCTACCGCCGAACTCCGTGAACTGAACGGTATGGAGGAGACCATCCTCGCTGCGGAGGCGGAGGCCGAAACGCTGCAAGCCGCCTTAAACGATCCGGGACTTGCCGCCGATCACACCCGAATGCAGGCTGCCTGGCAGGCCGTTCAGGATGCCCAGGCGCGCGTCGCTCAACTCTATGCCCGCTGGGAGGAGTTGGAGGCGCGACGCAACGGCGTATAACGCAGGTCTACACCCCCGTATTACTTCCTGAAACCCAAAAATGGCACGACAACACCTTGACAACGTATAACATCGTGGTGTACAATTTCATGGAGGAGAGGCATGCCCACAAAGAAAAAACAGACTGCCATTCGCTTCAAACCGGACACGGTTCGCATCCTGGAGTTGCTGGCGGAAGATACGGGGCTCACCCTGACCGGCGTGATCGAATTGGCGATCCGTGACCTGGCCAAGACGCGTCAGATCTTCCTCCATCCGAAAGAACCCTCCGAAGAGAGCGCCCCCCGGAAAGACGACAAGCCATGAAACTCGCCATCTCGCGTAACGCTCCCCTTTACGATATGCTGGAGTCCCAGGCGCAACAGGCCGTGCTGGCCGCCACGACCTTCGATAGTTTCGTCACCGATTTCCGCGCCATGCCGGACGCCATCCGCAGGATCGAACAGATCGAACACAATGCCGACGAGCTGACCCACGACTTTGTGAAGAAGATCAACGCACACCACTTTACCCCGATGGACCGTGAGGACCTGCATGGTCTCACGGACCGCCTGGATGACATCACGGATGCCATCAAATCCGTCGTCGGACGGATGGGCGTGTACCACCTCCCGGCCCCACGCCATGACCTCCAGAACCTGGTACGGATGCTCATTACCATCACCTACGAGATGCAGAGCATGATCGGAATGCTCCGCTACGGCCTGGACCAGATGGAGCTGCATGCCACCATCGCCGGGATCCACGCGCTGGAATCGCAGAGCGATATGGCGTTCCGCCATGCCCTGGAAGACCTCTTTGCGGACGAACAGGTCGAGCCCCGCCTGCTCATCAAGTGGAAGGATATTTACGAGCGGATCGAGAAGGCGATCAACCTGAACGAGAAACTCGCCAGCTATATCCAGTGCCTGATGGTGAAGTACGCCCGCTGATCCTCCGCTCTTTCTTGGCGGCGAGGGCTTGCCAATGGGCGCGCGCAACGGCTATAATGGGCAAATCCCTCAAGGAGAATTCGCCATGAATGAGACGTTGCAGAACTGGCTCTGCGATCAGATACAGACCCTCAAGGATCAGAACCTCTACAAGCCGTTGGTCGTGATGGATACCCCCTCCGGCGCACGCATCACGGTCAACGGCAAGCCCAATGTCATCAACCTCTCCAGCAACAACTACCTCGGGCTCGCCAACCATCCGAAGCTCAAAGAGGCGGCGATCCAGGCCGTCGAGAAGTGGGGCGCGGGGGCGGGCGCCGTCCGCCCGATCATCGGGACCATGCGGCTGCACATGGAGTTGGAGCAGAAGCTGGCGGCGTTCAAACACGTCGAGGCGACGCTGGTCTTCCAGTCCGGCTTTACCGCCAACGCGGGCGTGATCCCCACCATCACGGATGGAGACGATGTCATCCTTACGGATGAACTGAACCACGCCAGCATCATCGACGGCGTTCGGCTCTCCAAGGCGGCCCGCAAGATCTACAAACACAACGACATGAACTCCCTGGAGGATGCGCTCAAGGAGAGCCAGGGTGCGAAGAAGCGGCTCATCATCACCGATGGCGTCTTCTCGATGGATGGCGACATCGCGCCGCTGCCGGATATCGTCGCCCTGGCAGAGCGCTATGATGCCGCGACGATGGTGGACGACGCACACGGTTCGGGCGTGCTGGGCGGCGGACGCGGGACCTCCTACCACTTCGGGGTACATGATAAGATCGACGTGCAGTTGGGCACGCTCTCCAAGGCGGTCGGGGTGATGGGCGGCTACATCGCGGGCAGCGCCTCCCTCATCGACTGGCTCATCCAGCGGGCGCGCCCCTTCCTCTTCAGCACGGCGCATACCCCCGCCACCGCCGCCGCGACCATCGCCGCCATCGAGCTGATGGAGAGCGACTCCTCCTTCACCGAGCGCCTCTGGGAGAACACCAACTACTGGAAAGCCGGCTTGCGCTCTCTGGGCTTCGATACCGGCATTTCGCAGACGCCCATCACCCCGGTCATGGTGGGCGATGAAGCGAAAGCGCAGCAGTTGCAGCGCGGCCTGTTCGAGGAGGGCGTGTTGGCGCTGGCCATCGTCTTCCCAACGGTGGCGCGGGGCAAAGCGCGCATTCGGACCATGCCCAGCGCGATGCACGCCCGCCAGGATCTGGACGACGCCCTGACCGCCTTCGCCAAGGTCGGCAAAGCGCTGAATTTGATTTGAGTTCCGGAAGTTGAAAGTCCCCGGTCACGTCAGGGCTTAGGAAAACGAAATGACCGCAAAATTACATCCATATATGCTACTTGGTTGGATCCTCCTGCTAAGTTCCATTCAGCCATTGGCAGCAGCCCCCAAGCCGCCCCCTGCGCCCAAGCCTGTTGTCTGGACCGGGCAATGGATCTGGCAGGGGCAAGAGGCGAACCCACGCAATGCGTTTCTCTATGCCCGCAAAACCTTCACTCTGGGCGCCATTCCCCTAACGGCTCCTGTCCGGATCGCCGCCGATGACCGCTACAAATTGTATGTGAACGGACACTACATCGGGCGGGGTCCGGCACGGTTCCAACCTGCCGACCTCTACTACGATGAGTACAATATCGCGCAGTTTCTGGAGCATGGACCGAACGTGATCGTCGTGGTGGTATGGCACTACGGCGTCCCGACGTTCCAGTCGCTCGATGCCCCTGCGGGACTGCTCTTCGAAGCGCAGATCGGCAAACAGATCCTTGCCAGCGATGCCACGTGGAAGGTGAAGCGGGCGGAGGGCTGGCGTTCGGATACGGAGAAGATCGACCTGCAACTGCCCTGCTGGGAGGAGTATGACGCCCGCAAAGAACCTGTAGGCTGGGAGAAGCGGGAGTTCGACGACGCGTCCTGGGAGACGGCGACGGTGCTCGGCCCGGCGGGAATGCCGCCCTGGGTCCATCTCCGCCCGCGCGATATTCCGCCGCTGCGGGAGCAGTACGGGGTCGCCAGCCGCCTGATCGCCCAGGGGAAACTGAGTTCCTCCACAACGATTATGGACGCAAGTAAACCCCTGGCGGTGCGCATGAGCCAGGACGAATTGCAGCGGAGCGTGGAGCTGGGGCCGGAGGGCCGCCCGGCCTCCGCCAGCGGCCTCAACGATGTCCCTACCCCCGTCCAGTGGACCTTCACTCCCGGCTCCGACGGGACCTACTTTGTGGTGGATTTCGGCCACGAGGTCTCCGGCTACCCGCACCTGCACATCGATGCGCCGGAGGGCACGGTGGTGGACACGGGCTACTCGGAGCAGATGGAGAACGGGCGGGTGGTGATGAACCGCGCCGATGTCCACTACGCCGACCGCTATATCTGCCGCGCGGGAGATCAGGAGCATGAGCTCTTCGGCCCACGGGCCTTTCGCTACCTTCAGATCGATGTGCGTAACGCCGCGCGGCCCGTTACGCTGACGGTCTATCTGAATGAGAGCGGCTACCCGGTCGTCTATAAAGGCCAGTTCGGCTGCAGCGACAACGCCCTCAATCAGATCTGGGGCCTGGGCCGGCGGACGGTCGAACTCTGCATGGACGATGCCTACATGGACTGTCCGTGGCGGGAGCGGGGGCAGTGGTGGGGCGATTCGCGAGTGGAGGCGATCACCACCTACTACGCCTTCGGGGATGCGCGGCTGATCCATCGCGCCATCACGCAGATCGCGCAGGGGCAGCGGAACGATGGCCTGACGCCGGGGGTCTATCCCGCCAACTTCGACAACCGCTGGCTGCCGGACTTCTGCCTGATCTGGATGCTGACCCTGGACGACTATGTCCACTACACCGGCGACAAGTCCCTGGCGACCGATCTCTGGCCCAACGTCGTCAAGGCGCTGGCCTGGTTTCCCCAGTACGCCAATCCGCAGAGCGGCCTGCTGAAGAACGTGCCCGGCTGGGTCTTTATCGACTGGGCGGATGTGGACAAGCGGGGCGAGTGCGCCGCGCTCAACGCCTACTACATCGCCGCGTTACGCGCCGCTGCACGCCTGGGGCCGCTAACCGGACATGCGCAGGAGGGCGAAGCGTATCGCCAGCAGGCGGACCGCCTGGCCGACGCCTGGAACGCCCGCTTCTGGAGCGAACCGGAGGGCGCGTATGTGGATGCCTATGCCGACGCGCCCAGCAAGACCATCAGCGAGCAGACAAACGCCCTAGCGATCCTCTTCGACATCGCGCCGCGCTCCCGCTGGAGTTCCATGTTCGCCCGGCTGGACGAGAGCCAGACGAAGCCTACGGTCCGTTGCGGGTCGCCCTACTTCTCCTTCTACTGGCTCTGGGCCATGCACCGCGCCGACCGGCATCAGCAGGCGCTGGACTACACGCGCAAGCACTATGGCGAGATGCTGAAAGCTGGGGCGACCTCCGCCTGGGAGGTCTGGAACCGGAGCGCCAGCCTCTGCCACGGCTGGTCGTCCGGCCCGACCAATCTGCTGCCCACCTACATCGTGGGCATCCATCCCGACAGCCAGGCGGATGGCTGGACCGTCACACGCCTCAGCCCGCACTTAGGGGATCTGGATTGGGCGTATGCGACCGTCCCCACCCCACTCGGCGACATCGAAGTCCGCTGGGAGAAGAAGGAGAAGGGGCTCCGCGCCACCCTGCGCGTCCCGACCGGAATGACCCTCCTCCTGGAGGCGGAAGAGAGCCAGACGGTCGAAGTGGACGGCATGCCGCTTACCACCACACGCACCGACAACGGCACAAAGCTCTATCCGATCCCCGCAGGCTCACATCGCGTGGATCGGTACTGAACCCCTCACTCCAGGGCGCAGCAAGCAGCGCCTCTACTCCTGCAGGGGAGAGGGCCAATTCAGCATCTCCCCCTCCGTCTCCAGGAGGAAGGTGCCCCGGATAGCGGAATGCGCTCACAGTTTTTCTCCCTTCTCCCCTCGGGGAGAAGGGCGGGGGGTTGAGGGGCTACACCTTCAACCCCGTAGGCACGAGCGGCATGGTACGAAGGCGGATGCCGGTCGCATCGAAGATCGCGTTCCCGATGGCCGGCGCGATGGTGACGATGGGCGTCTCGCCCGCTCCGGCGGAGGGCAGGTCTTTCCGATCCAGCAGGAGCACGTCAATCTCCGGACAGTCCCCGAACCGGGGCACGCGATAGCTGGCGAAGTGCGGATTGAGAACCCGCTCCTGATCGAAGTGAACGGCCTCGAAGAGCGCCCCTCCCATGCCCATGACCACTGCCCCCTCGACCTGGTTCTGGAGGTGGGTCGGGTTGACGACCGCTCCACACTCAAAGGCGGTCACGATGCGGGTTACAGCCACCTTGCCGGTGGATTTGTCCACGGAGACCTCCACGCAGTTCGCGACATAGCTCCCTTTCTCTGTGCCTCCGGCGATCCCATAACCCCGGCCCGGCGCGGGCTTGCGGCCCTCCCAGCCGAAGCGCTTGGCCACCGCCTCCAGCACGGCCTTCAGGCGCTCGTCCTTGCAATTCTTCAGGCGAAAGGCCAGCGGGTCCATCTTAACGGAGTGGGCCAGGTCATCCATATGCACTTCGCGTGCAAAGTGGTTGGCGGTAGCCGCCAGGCCACGATACGATCCCTGGCGAAGCGGCGCCTGCGCCTGTCGAAAATCGGACTTCTGGTTCGGGATGTCGTAGGGCGAACGGATGGCCGATGGGCCGGAGTTGACATTGGAGAATTCCCACTGAGTGATCGTGCCATCGTCGCCTGCGGCTGCATTCACGGAGATGACGCCTGCGGGGCGGAAATAGGCCCAGGTGAACTCCTCTTCCCGTGTCCAGACCAGCTTGACGGGCTTGCCCGCCGCTTTCGCCAGGCGTGCGGCCTCGATGGCCGCCTCACCGGTATGCTTCCCGCCATAGCCGGCGCCCGTATCCGGCACGATGACATGAACACTGCTCTCCGGAATATGGAAGGCCGCCGCCAGCTCGCTGCGGACGCCGAAGGGACGCTGTGAGCCCGTCCAGACGGTGAGCTTGTCGCCGTTCCACTCGGCCACCGCCGCGCGCGGCTCCAGCGGCGCGTGGGCGATATAGGCGATGGTGTAGGTCGCGCCGATCTGATGCGGGGCTTTCGGGGAGTGATCGGGCGTTGCGCCGGGCAGTCCCGGCTGCGAGCGCATTTGATCGAAGAAAGCCTGTTCGGAGAGCAGCGGCGCGGGCTGCCATTCGACCTTCAGCGCCGCCAGCGCGCTGGCGGCATCGTGCGGCGTAGTCGCGGCGACCCCGACGAAGTTGCCATCGTGGACGACCGTAACGCCCTGGATCGCCTCGGCGGCGTGGGTGTCCACGGACTTCAACGTGGCGTTGTAGGTCGCCGGGCGCAGGATTTTGCCATGGAGCATCCCATCGCGCTTGACGTCGGAAGTATAGCGATGGCGGCCCGTCACGAAATCGCGCCCGTCCATCTTGGGAACGGAGGTCCCCGCCACTTTCCATTGCGCAGCAGGCGTCGTGGTAACCGACGCCTCGATGGTCTCGGAGAGCTTCTGCCCCTTCACCAGTTGGGCGTAGCCGATCTCGCGGTGGGAGCCGGCATGGAATACTTTGCCATCCGACACGGTCAAGGTCGCACGGTCCACTTGCCACTCTTTCGCGGCGAGGTCCAGCATCAACTCGCGGGCCGCCGCCGCCGCCTTGTGCATCTGCGGGGCCATGGTGGGGGTGGTGCGGCTGCCGAACGTGCCCATGTCGTAGGGCGTCAACTCCGTATCCGCCATCACCATCTGCACCGAAGCAGCGGGGAGGCGCAGTTCTTCGGCAACCGCCTGGGTCAGCGAGGTACGGATATTCTGCCCGACCTCCGCCTTGCCGGTATACGCCGTCACGATGCCGTTCTCGCCGATGTGCAGCCAGGCGCCGATATCGCGGGGCATGTTCTGGCCTCCCCTGCCCTGCCCTCGGCCCGATTCCTGCGCGTCGCCCGCCTCTTGCAGGGCGACAAAGACCAGAATACCCGCCCCCAATAGCCGGAAGAGGTCGCGCCGATTGAGCGCAAAGCGATACGGAGGTTCGGCCTGGAGTTCGTAGCGCTCCGGTTCCACAACTTCGTCCATAAGCTGCCTGGTGCTCATTTCTCCGCCCTCCCCTTCGCCTGCGACGCCTTCTGCACTGCGCGGACGATCCGCCGATACGTGCCGCAGCGGCAGACATTCCCCTGCATGGCGCGCAGGATCTCCGTTTCGGACGGCCCCTGGTTCTTCTGCAGCAAGGCGACCGCCGACATAATCATCCCGGAGGTGCAGTAACCGCACTGCAAGGCATCATCCTCCAGGAAGGCTTCCTGCACCGGATGCAGCTTCCCATCCTTTTCCAGCCCTTCAATCGTCGTGATCTGACGCTTCGCCACTCCGCTCAGCATCGTGATACAGGAGCGCAGCGGCCTGCCGTCGAGCAGGATGGTACAGGCCCCACACTGCCCCTCCCCGCAGCCATACTTGCTGCCGGTCATATCCAATTCATCGCGGAGAATGGTGAGCAGGCTGCGATCCGGCTCCGCCGGAACGGTATGCGCCTTTCCGTTGACAATAATTTGAATGGTGTTCGGCATCTTGCGCCTCCCATATTCCTGGTGATGGCAGCGAAGCAATCTGTTGCCGCCGCGTGGTGGATTATGTGTTCCAGGGCACTGCTTAGCCCTGAGCGAACCCGTCTGGAACGGGTAGAGGAAAGAGTGCGAGCGTTCCGCAATGGGGTACTACACAATGGACGAGCCATCGGGCTCCATGTTCCGCTGTAACTGCCGATTCCCGTTGGAACCGTATCCCACATGCCCCCTGTGACTGAACATAACTATACGCGATTCCCACGGCGATTTCCTTTCTCTTGACAACCCGGCTTCCCTATGGTATATTTTTAGGCGTTGATGCGGGGTGGAGAAGTTCGGTATCTCGTTGGGCTCAATTCCGTAGGATCAACCGTAGAATCAGCGAGCAACGCGGTCCGCTGACTATCACAGAATCTCAAGTTGATCCTTCAATGGGCTGCGTGTGAGGAAACTCATACGTGAATACCTGTCAAATTCGGGGAAGCCGTTCGCGTGGTAATCCCGAGCCAAGCCTGAGTGTAAGCTGAGGAAGGTGTAGAGACTTGATGGCAGGCGCCCTCCGGTTCACACCGAGGGTGAAGAGAAAGTCCAGACCACAAACTGGTAGCACCAGGCAACGAAAGTTGCGGTGGCAAGCATAACCCAAAGATCGTCAGTTCGAGTCTGACCCCCGCTCCCAATTATAGGCCGCCAGTCTAACCAACTTGGCGGCCTTTTTATCCTATCGGTGTTCGAAAACGCTATGAGGCCGGACATGGGCGAATCCTACACTTTGTCGCACGGTTGCCTTTGCCCTTTATCCGGCCTTCCGCAACTCTGCAATGATATTCTCGTAGAACTTTGCTTCGCGAAGAGCGTCTTCACGCTTGCTGTCCAGCAACCGAAGCAGTATCTGTCGTTCCCGGTCCATAACTTCACCCTTCTGGTCAGCAGATTCTACTTCGTTATTCCAAGCAGGCGGGGTAACTTCCTTGCGTAAGTAAGCGGGAGCCATTTCCCACTCTATATTACTAGGCACGAACACCTCTACCCATTGCTGCATCGTTTGCTTACGCGGTTTTCGGAATCCCTGACTAGCTGAGGGAGATTTGCCAGCTTCCTGAGTGTAAACGTAGGTCGCGGTGCAGCCGAGAAGTTTCGCCAGTGCCTCGCCGCTCCATCCTCTCCTTTCACGCATCCAGTGTACCCACTGACCAAATTGCTCAAACGGTTTCATGTCACCCTCCCGTTCAAAATGTTATAGTGTTATATCACACTCCAACGGATTTGTCAAGATACCTATGATATTGCTCACCCCCTGAACAGTTGACTGGATACAAGAAGGGATGTTGGATAATTGGATGGGATCCAAATGTACGAAAGTTGCTGTGGAGTTGGTAAACTAACGGTTGATTCTTGTTCAATCTGTGGTATACTGTGGACAGAATAGTAATGATGTGGCGGGAGCAACACGATATGGCGAACGGTTCAGAACTAAAGATTATGGTGGTGGACGATGATATTCAATGGGCACAGGGATTGGAGGCGCGATTTCAAAATGCTCATATTGACTTTCGCCCGAAAAAGTGGCTCCAACAATCCAGCGAGACAACCTTGACACGCCTCAAGCCTGACGTGGTTCTCTGGGATTGCACAGGATCAAGCGAAGAAGGGAGCGATACACTACGCCTGGTGTTGGATATGCACCATAAAAAACCCACTTTGCCGATGTTGCTGGTGGTGGATTTCCAGGAGACTGATTTCACGCAGCCTTTTGAGGAGATGGCGTCCATCGATCTCGTTCGAACACCGGTCAATCTGGACGAGGTGATGTATCGAATGCGCCGCCTCCTTCGTGATATGATCGGTTCAAAGGCGGTGCGACATATGCAGCAGACCCCGCCAATGGCAAAGACTCAGACAACAGAGAGCACTTCCCTGGACCTTCGCAACAGATCTTTCCCACACCTTGCCCTCGATCTGTATGATCCAGGCAGCGGTCGCCTGGACGCAAAAAAGATATGCGCTTTGTTTGGGATGAAGCTCGCCGATCTGGCACATCTGCTTCAGCAGAAGCTGCCGACACTCTCTAAAACACCGGATGCGCCATCTATCCAGTCTGGCCTCACACTCTTTCAGCGAATTGGTTTGGCGCTGATCCGCCTGGTCGGTTCTCCTGAAGGTATCCGTCTCTGGATGAACGCGCCGAACCCGGAACTGGAAGGCAAGACGCCTTGCGCTGTCGTGCTGAGTGGGCAGGAAGATGTCGTCTT
>DATGIG010000393.1:0-4337 GCA_035295825.1 Chthonomonadaceae bacterium
ACTACACCTATAAGAACATGGAGAAGTGGGGGCGGGCCATGTATGTGACGCCCGGCGTGGTGGTAGACGGCGAACTGGTCACCACGAGCCTGGTGGATATCAATCTGGGCCTGCGCATCCTGCTCGGCAGCTCGTACTACGGAGACTGGCAGGGCGAGGAGACCTTTGTGGACCGCGATCCGCTGGGCAACGCCATCGACCAGCGCCACCCCTGGAACCAGACGACCGTCCCGAAGCCGCAGAAGCGCGACTTTGCCGGGAACTATAGCTGGGTCATGAGCCCACGCTGGTACGACAAGCGGACCGGAGACCACCTGGCGCTGGACACCGGAGGGGGACCGATTGCACGCCTCTGGACCACGGCCCTCGCCGGCATGGTAGATGTGGGCTATATCAAAGCCACCGGGAAGAGCGTCCTCATCAATCTGCCCAAGACGGCGATGACGCCGGAGACGCAGTTCGAGTGGAAGATCCCGCAGTGGTCCAATGCCATCGAGCGCGACCGGGCGCGTATCTACTTCATCGCCTACGCCGCCGCGCTGGCCTGCTACTTTATTGACCGGGCGCTGGAGCGCGTGCGGGCCGGGGATACCCGCGTCTCCTCGGAGTTCAAGGTTCCGAAAGAGGCCATCGGATGCGGCTTCCACGAGGCGGTGCGCGGCGTCCTCTCCCACCATCTGGTGATCCGGGACGGCAAGATCGCCAACTACCATCCCTATCCGCCGACGCCCTGGAACGCCTCTCCACGCGATAGCTATGGGACGCCGGGGCCTTACGAGGATGCGGTGCAGGATACGCCTATCTTCGAGGAGAATGGCCCGGATAATTTCAAGGGCATCGACATTATGCGCGCGGTACGCAGTTTCGACCCGTGCCTGCCGTGCGGCGTGCATATGTATCTGGGCGATGGCAAGACCATCGAGCGACGCCACTCCCCGACCCTCGGGATGAACAACGAATAGGCCCTCCGATAGAGAGAAAGGACCGCCCACAATGCAGGTGGAAGAGCGCAATGTCCTGGCGCAAGCCGCAAAAATCGAGACCCTGATCGCAGAGATCGAAGCTTTCCCGGATGCGGGGATGCGCGCGAAGGTGGCCGAGATCCTCCAGGCGATGCTCGCGCTCTATGGCGAGGGATTGGCGCGGATGCTGGCCGTGGTGGCGCAGCAGGACGATGCCGCCGTGGGAGCCAAAACGCTGAAAGCGTTCGCGGAGGATGACCTCATCTCCCACCTCCTGCTTCTGCACGACCTGCATCCGGTGGACATCGAGACCCGGATCACCCGTGCATTGGAGGAGGTGCGCCCCTACCTCCAGTCCCACGGCGGGAATGTGGAGTTGATCGGGGTGGAGGAGGGGGTGGCGCGCCTGCGCCTGCTGGGGCATTGCAATGGCTGCCCCTCCTCCACCATGACCTTAAAACTCGCTATCGAAGAGGCGATCCGAAAGGCGGCTCCGGATCTCGTCGCCATCGAGGCGGAGGGCGCGACCGCTTCGCCCGCACCTGCCGCCTTTGTCCCGCTTGCCAGCTTGCAGCGGATGGAGCGGAAGTAGGTTCCTTATACTCCAGCCCGGAGGCTCACGCTATGCCAGCCGAACCGCCCGATCCAAAAACACAAAACCCATTCGGTGCGCTGCGCCGGTTTGCCCGTCAGGCGGCAAGCCGCCCCGAAGAGCGCTGCGATCTCTGCGGCGACCCCATCGGACCGGAGCATCGTCACCTTCTGAACCTGGCGAGCCGAGAGGTGCTCTGCTCCTGTCGCGCCTGTATGCTCCTCTTCGATCATCCGGCGGCGGGGGCAGGCGCCCGCCGACTGATCCCCACGCGGGTGCTCTCCCTCCCGGATTTTGCGCTGACCAACGCGCAGTGGGAGAGCCTTGAGATCCCGGTGAACATGGCCTTCTTCTTTTATAGCACGCCTGTGGAGCGGGTAGTGGCGGTTTATCCCAGCCCGATGGGGCCGACGGAATCCCTGCTTCCCTTAACGGCCTGGAGCGATCTGGCGCAGCACAACCCCATTCTGGAGGAGATGGAGCCGGATGTGGAGGCGCTGCTGGTTCGGCGGGAGCGTGAGAACAGAGAGTACTATCTGGTCCCGATGGATACGTGCTACCGGCTGGTCGGCCTGATCCGGCTGCACTGGCGGGGCTTTAGCGGGGGCAGCGACGTGCGGAAGGAGATCGAGCGGTTCTTCGTGGATCTGAAGGAGCGGGCGACGCCCATGGGAGGCGTTCATGCCTGAACTCGACTTTCTGGTGAGCGCCGTGGAGGCGATGCCCTACGCCGCCGTTCCGACCCTGCTCTTCAAGCTGGCACTGCGCAACGCGACGGAGGGGGAGCAGATCCATGCGGTCATGCTCCGAGTCCAGATCCGCATCGAGGCCACCAAGCGGCACTATGACGCAGAGGCAGAGGCCCGCCTGTTGGAGCTCTTCGGGGAGCCGAACCGCTGGGATCATACCCTGCGGAGCCTCCTCTGGACGCATGTCGCCCTCAGCGTTCCGCCGTTCAGCGCCCATCTGGTCGCCGACCTGCCCGTGGTCTGCACCTACGACTTCGATGTGGTAGGGTCCAAGTACCTGAACGCCCTGGAAGACGGGGATGTGCCGCTCCTGTTTCTGTTCAGCGGTACGGCGCTCTACTCGCGGGAGGGTTCGGGGCTGCAGGTCGCGCAGATCCCGTGGGAGAAGGAGGCGACCTTCCGTATGCCGGTCAAGGTCTGGCGAGAGATGATCGAACACTACTTCCCGAACACGGCCTGGCTGCGGCTGCGCAGGGACGTCTTCGACCGGCTCTACCGGTTTAAAGCGCATAACGCCCTGCTCACCTGGGAAGAGACATTCGAACGGCTGCTGCAACACGAAGCCGAGAGGGAGCCGCACGCATGGATACCGTAGATGTCGAGCAGATCGCGGAGGCGGTGCTGTACGAAGGCTACCTGCTGTTTCCCTACCGCCGCTCCGCCCTGAAGAACCGGCAGCGCTGGACCTTCGGAGGCGTCTATCCGCGCGCGTATAGTGAGGCAACAGGAGGGAGCGACCCCTGGCGGATGCAGACCCAGTGCCTGGTGGTGGGCAATGCCGAGACGCAACTGGACATCAAGGTGCGTTTCCTGCAGGTCATCGATCGGAGGGTGCTGACAGACGTCGCGGGCACGCTGCGTCCGGTGGAGGAGCTTCGGATAGACGGGCAGACCTATCGGCCCTGGGAGGAGGCGCGGGAGCGGGAGATACGCCTCCGGGATACATCGGGCGACCGGCCCCTGCGCCTGGGCGACCTGCTGACGACGGGGCGCCTGTTTCCCATCACGATCCCGGCAGGGAGCGAGGAGGAGCCGCTGCGGAGTTCGGATGGCCGGGATCAGGGCATCCTCGTACATGCATGGCGGGCGCTGTGGGGAGATATCGAGGTTGCGGCGGAAGCATTGGAGCTGCCTGCGGAGGAGAGAGAGGCCCTGGCTCCGGGCGAGGCGCTCTATCGAGTGACCGTGCAGATCGTCAACTGCACCCCCTGGTCGGAGGAGGGTGAGGAGATGCCCTCTCGCCAGGAAGCCGTGCAGCAGGCGTTTATCTCGACGCACACGATCCTGCGCGTGGAGGACGGCGCGTTCGTCTCCCTCCTGGAGCCGCCGGACGCCTATCAGCGCGCCGCCGGGGAGTGCGAGAATATCAAGACCTGGCCGGTCCTGGTCGGAGAGCCGGGGGAGCGGCACACACTGCTCTCCTCGCCGATCATCCTGTACGATTATCCGCAGATCTCTTCGGAGAGCCAGGGCAATTTCTTCGACGCCACCGAGATTGACGAACTGCTCACCCTGAGCGTGATGACGCTGACGGACGATGAGAAGCAGGAGATGCGCGAATCGGATGCGCATGGGCGCGCGATCCTGGAGCGGACGGAGTTGCTTTCGGAGGAGCAGATTATGAAGCTGCATGGCGTGGTGCGCTATCTGCAGCCGACCAGAAGGGAGGGGGCGTGAACGCTTTCTGGGAGACGGATCGCCCCGCGCCGCAGAGCGTGGTCATCGAGGGCGTCGAGGTGAAAAAGGGCAGTCGCGTCCGGCTGCATCCGCGCCCCGGCGGCGATGTGCTCGATATGGCGCTGGCAGGGCGGGTGGCCTGTGTGGAGGGGATCGAGCAGGATTTCGAGGATAAGATCCATATCGCCGTCACCGTAGACGACGATCCCGGCAGGGACCTGGGAGACGCAAAGCAGCCCGGACATCGGTTCTTCTTTGCAGTGGAGGAGATCGAGCCGCTGGGGGCCGATTGGTGACCGCCATGACGCCGCCGCGTATTCTGGTCGCCGGGATCGGCAACATCTTTTTTGGCGACGA
>DATGIG010000394.1:0-4525 GCA_035295825.1 Chthonomonadaceae bacterium
GCGAGGGTGATGGTCGCCTGCACCCCCGGAATGTTTTTATAGGGCGTACCGGGCGGTTCCGACGGCTCGGGCGTGATGGGGACTTCGCCGAAGGATTCCAGCAGCCGCCGGCTCATCTCCTGGGATAAGACGCCGGGGCCGTTGCCGTCACCGGTCTTGAATTCGAGCTCCTGACCGTTCAGGAGCGCCCCTCTCTCGGCCGGGGTGAGCTGGTTGAACATCTCGACCGCGATCAGCGCTCCCGGCGCTCCGGCCTTCTGAAGCGAGGTCTCCTCTCGCTTCAGGTCGTCGGGGATGGGCTGTTGCGCGGCGCGCAAGCGCTCCATCAGTTCCTGCTGGGATAGCTCCTGGAGAGGCTTGTAGACCTCCAGCGCCTTATCCAGGCCCGCCAGCGCCGCACTCAGGTCCTGATCCCGCAGCGTCTGTTCGGCGATCTGCAACTTTACGGACTGGGAGAGCAGATATTGGAAGGCGTTCTCCTCCCCGGACCGCTCCCAGGTATACCCAAAGACATGAGTAATCTGGCGCATGATCTCGCGCAGCGGCTGCTGCTCACAAAAGATCGTGACCTTCTCGTCCGCGACATTCCGCGCGGCGCGCAGTTGGATCCCCGTCGCAGCGCTGAGCTGCTTACAGAGGTCAATGAATGCGATGCCCTTGACCGCCAGGTCCACTTTTTTATCCAGGCGCGCGTCCACGATGGCCTTCTCCTGCCGGTATTTTGCCATCGCCGCCTTCACCGCGCGCGGATCGGTACTCGCGATCCGGGGCGGGGCAATCGTCACAAAGTCGTCGGTATCCCGCAGAGGAGTGGGGCTCACCGCTGTGGCGGGGGGATCGGCCGGAGGCGAAACTGCCCAGCCCTGGATCGTGCGGACCGGATCCGCGTTGATATAAGCCAGGTCGTCTCCCCTCGAACCGAAGGGAACGTTATCCAGCCCACGCGACGGTGTCCGCATGCGGGGCCGATTGGGAAGACGAACCTCCGGATGCAGGCGATCTCCTGGTTCCGGCCCCTGTAAATCGGAAGCGCCTCTCTCCTGAGCCAGATGCGGCGTCACTGATACGGGCGATTTCGTACGCACAGCCAACGGATGCCCGGATTGCCGGGAGGAGAGCACAACGAGGATCACCAGGGCGACGCATACGGCCAATCCCGCCCCCCATGCCAGAGGCCAACGCCAATCGACGCGCGACGCCCCCACTGTCTGACGCCCCTCCGCATTCCAGCGCCGGACCGCGGCTTGCGCCGGCGAGGCAGCGGGGCGTGCAGAGGTCAATGTGGTTATATCGGCCCGGTTCCTTCGGAAGCTGTCGAACCGGCAGCGACAGTCCGCACAGCCAGCGAGATGTGCTTCGACCTCGCGCCCCGCTCGCTCGGAGAGACCTCCATAGAGGTGTCTGACCAGGACGCGATCCACTTGTCGGCAGTTCATTGCGCTATTCTCCCTCCCGTGCGCACCGTGCGCGCCATTCGGCCAGCATGCGGTGGGCAAGGGATAACTCGTGATAAATGCGTCGTTGGGTACATCGGAAGGCGCCGGCGATCTCCGCCACACTCCAGCCCTCCAGCTCTTTCAGCAGGAGCAGGGTCCGATGGCGCGGCAGTAGCGTGGACAGCGCTTCCAATAGGCCCTGGTCCTGAAGAACGTGCGCCTCCGGGGAAGGGGAGGTGTACCTGGAATCGAGGGCCTCCTCGTTCAACGCGGCGGCAGGCCTCCGGCTGCGCTTCCAATCGAGACAGATATTTACGGCAATCCGCGTTAGCCAGGTCCGTAGCGAGGAATCGCCCCGAAACCGATCCATGGTACGCAGCGCCCGCAGCAGGGTCTCCTGCACGGCGTCCTCGGCATCCTCCGCATGCCCGAGGATGCCGCGACAGAGCGCGTACAGGCTCTTCTCGTGCAGGGCCAGAAGCCGCTCGATGGCCGTGGCGTCTCCCGACCGCATTGCCGCTAGGAGCGGCTGCTCTTCCTTTACCTGCTCATCCAATCCGTTTACCCTGGGCCATGCTCTTACCCTGTACACCGTTGCCTCCGAATCGCGATTTCAGCCCATTAGACGCACCATGCGCCGAACTTTACAAATATTTAGAGACATGGGGTTGAAACCCCAGTCTACGTTTGCAAAGCCCATAACAAAACGAGCCATCCCGAATATCGGGATGGCTCTATTATTGTCAGTTTATCCGGCGCGGCAGTTTGCGTCGGCCTCTTTCACACGGACTGCTGCTCCACGCGGATTAGATACCGAACTGGCTGGGCTGGGGGGCAACTAACGGCAGTACGCGTCGAACGGAATCCGCCCAGCGGTTCGCCAGGGTCGCCTTGCTGGTGCTTTCCGCCCTGGCGTCCCCATCCTTGACCTCGATGAGCAGATACTGGCGCACAGTAACATACTCATGCCCGTTGTTGGAGACGACATGGATGTCGCTGGCGCGAAGTTTGGGCGCCTCCGTGCGCGTCAGGATCTCGACGGTACGGGCATCGAGCATCTGCGTCCGCATGATGGGCGTCATGTCTCCGTCCGTATAGCGGACATAGAAGAGAACATGCTCGGATTGTCCCCACATTGCCGTAGACTTATCATCATTCTTGGGAATATCCCCGATGGGAATGACGGTCTGCGCCGAAACCGTCGCGGGCAGCGCCGCCAGAACAGCCAGCAGCGCCAGTACAGACCATTTCATGGAATGGCTCCTTTCCTTTGCGGAAGATCAACAAGTGTGTTTGTTTGGAAATAGTAGTCGCTTCGCAGCATCTCTTTTACTTGTGAACGAGAGAAGGCTCCCTGCGGGCGATGTAGCGCTTACATTGACGCCCCAGGGATTATTGATGTTCCCGAATCTGTCCGCTTAGCGGCTGATTCTTTGGATTTTTTGCCTGACTGCCATTTCTGACAGGAATTTTACCCCCAAATCCGCAATCTTCCAGTATCTTTGCCGGCTTGTTTCTCTTTTTGTGTATGTGACCGATGGATAATAGAGGGCTGCCACGTGCCAAAAACCTTTCGATTGAGTGGAAATGACTGGCGTATCCTGGGTTTGCTTCCCACCGAGTGGGCCTGGCGCAAGATCGGGCAGGCCGACACCGACCTCGACAACCTGACGCCTGCCGCTTCCGCCTGGCTGCCCGCGCAGGTCCCCGGCGATGTGCAGTCCGACCTGCGCGATGCCGACGAGATCCCCGACCCCTGGTTCGAGCGCAATAGCCGCGCCTGCGAGTGGACCTCCGACCGCGACTGGATCTACCGCAAGGAGTTTACCGCCCCACCGGAGATGCGCGATATGCGTCGTATTCGCCTCCGCTTCGGCGGCGTGGACTTCTCCTGCCACGTCTTCCTGAACGGCAAGCATCTCGGCAACCATGTCGGCATGTACGACCCCTTCGCATTCGATGTGACCGACGTTCTGAACTGGGACGCTCCCAACCGCCTGATCGTCGTCATCGACCACGCCCCGAAAGAGCCGGAGGTGCAGGGCCAGATCGGATACACCAACCGGATCCGGCTCTGGAAAGCCCGCTTCGCTTACGACTGGGACTGGTGTACTCGCCTCATTCCTCTGGGCATCTGGCAGGATGTCACTCTCGAAGCCGACGACGGGATCTCTATCACCGATGTATGGGTCCGCTCCGCGCTCAATGCAACCCTCGATGAGGCCACGATCACGGTACACACGAGCTGGGATGCGCCGGTGCGTGGTCGTCTGCTCGCGGAACTGCGCTATAGAGGAGAGGACGCTCCCTTCCTGCACGACGAGGCGTATCTGGAGGAGCCGACAACCGAACAGACGCTGACACTCACGGTCACCAATCCGATGCTCTGGTATCCCAATGGTTCCGGTCGGAAGCTCGATGGGCTTTATGAGGCGCGGGTCTCCCTCCGGAGCGAAATGGGTGCGACCCTGGAGGAGAGCGCGGTACGGTTCGGGATCCGTGACGTGCAGTTTGTGCCCAATGACAATGCGCCCGACGACGCCCTGCCCTACGTCCTCGAAGTCAACGGCGTCAGGACTTTTATCAAAGGCTGGAACTGGGTTCCGGTAGACCAGCTCTACGGCAGGCCGCACGCGGAGAAGTATCGCCATCTCCTTCGGCTGGCGCAGGAGGCGAACTGCAACCTGCTACGGGTCTGGGGCGGCGGGCTGCTGGAGCGCGACCTCTTCTACGACCTGTGCGACGAGGCCGGGATCTTCGTCTGGCAGGAGTTCATCCAGTCGTCGTCCGGGATAGACAACGAAGCCTCGACCGATCCCGACTATATCGCCTACTGCCGGGAGCAGGCCGAGAAGATGATCGTCCAGCGCCGCAACCACCCCTCCCTGCTGCTCTGGTGCGGCGGCAACGAGCTGATGACCCCCGACTGGAAGCCCCTCTCGAACGCCCACCCCAACATGGCGGCGTTGAAAGAGACCGTGGCGCGGCTGGACCCGGACCGACCGTTTCTACCCACCTCGCCCTCCGGCCCGCTCTTCGGGGCCGATCCGGACAAGCCCGGCCAGATGCACGACGTTCACGGCAACTGG
>DATGIG010000395.1:0-10346 GCA_035295825.1 Chthonomonadaceae bacterium
TCTCCGCCGCAAGGCTGCGCAACTGCTCTAAGAGGCGCTCCACGACACGGTCGATGGAGGAGAGCGCCACCTCCTCCTTGCCCTTGAAGTGCAGATAGATGGTGCGCCGCGCGACCCCGGCCTCCTTCGCGATATCCTCCATGGTCATCTGCTGGTAGCCGGAGCGCGCCAGCAGAATCTCCGTGGCGTCCAGAATAGCGCTGTGCAGGTCGCGCCGTGTTCCACCCATCATAACGCCTCCGATAATGCACAAATTTCGCATTTTTGTGCATTATTATACTCTATCGACGTGCTGGCCGCCTTCCGGTTTCATGGTGTTGAAAATTATTCAGGGTGAATTCGGGGAGGAGTGGGGAAAATGGGTTGGGTCTGGTTAGCCTTGCGCCAACAAGACCTGTCCCCCACGATGCCATGCGATGCGAAAGCCGTGTTCCAGCAAAAACGGGATGGCGCGGGCGCCTTTGCCGGTAAACCTGGGGATGGAGTGGGGGTGCGCCTCGTTCGTAGGCGTTGTGTCGTCGAACAGGACCAGGCATGCGTCGGCGAGGGCGGGAAGCGCTGCCTCCGCTTCGGCCAGATGATGCATTTCACTCCGCTCGGGCTCCTCATAATCCACGCTATCCAGATAGAGCAGATGGATCGGTCCACGCTTTGCCGTGTCCCAGGAGCGCAGGAAGGCGACCGAGTCGGACTCGACATACTGCAGGGCGGCGGCATAGTCGGCGGTCGCCTGGCGACATGTCGCCAGCGCCTCGGCGCTGATGTCTACCGTGTAAGCGCGTCCTCCTGTCTGCAGGCTATACCAGCCCCAGGCCAGGGTTGCCCAGCCGTCCCCGACAAATCCGTTGTCGCCGGTGTTGCGTAGCGTTCCTGTCTCTACGATGGTCGCCTGATATGGGTGCAGGCGATGCAGTTGGCGTAACGCATCCAACAGGGTCTCGCGCCGACCGATGACCGGCGCCTCGCTCCAGTTCGGCTCCGCGCTCTGTGTCTCGCTCGCAGCGGTAGGGGACGTAGGGGCGCTGCTTGCCGCGCTCTGCCCTACGGATAGCTTTGCACTTTTGGCGAAGCCTTGCGCTTCCTCCTGCGGTGGCACTCCCAACAGCGTGTGCAGCCGCATCAGATCCTGCTCCAGCCCTTTGCTCCAGGGCGTCTCGATGAGGACGGCTCGCGCCTCCTCCGTGCGCCGAATTGCATGGAGGGTCTCGATCAGGTCGATACGGGCAGGCAGATAGTCCGGCTGCGCATGCAGGATCTCGCGGAGCACACGGATCCCATGGGGACCATCGCCCATGCGGGTATAGAGCATCCCCAACTCATGTCTGGCCCGATAGGTACGCAGTCCGGTATCCACACTCTGGTAGTGAGGATCGTCTTTGCCGGTGGCGAGGCGCTCCAGAGCCGCGCGCGCCTCGTCGAAGCGCCCGACCTGCTGGTAGATCTGCCCGGCCTGGAACAGCAATTCCGCATCGTCGGGGTAGAAGGAGCGCCCGGCTTCGTTGGCAGTGAGGGCCAGATCCCAGCTCTGCTGGCAGGTGCGCGCGGTCGTCAGCAGGGCATAGGTCTTGCGCACGATGCTGTCGCGCCAGTCCGAGCCGTCCAGGCTGCGCTGCAGATACTGCGCGGCGACCTCATACTCCTTGGTGGCGTAGAGATGTGTCATTCCCAGATTGAAGAGCACGAACGGATGGTCCGGATGATCCAGCAGATCCAGTTCCAGCAGGCGGAAATCGCGCAGCCGCTTCTTGCGCTGCCCTTCCGGTGAGCGGTCGTAGTTGCGATGGGTCACATACACATCGCTGAAGTGGATCTCGATGTGGGCGCGACGGAGCGAGGGGAGAACCTGCTCGTGGATGCGATGCTCGAAGCGCACATCCGGGCGGTTGGGGAAGAGTTTGACATGGTCCACGACCGAGGGGCTGAACTCGCCGGGGCCGGGCGGGATGCGCACCTGCGCCTGGTAGGCGGCGTTCCGGTCGGGATGGCGGCGGATCAGTTCCCGCAGTTTCGCCCCGCTCTCCGGCGCGATCACATCGTCGGCGTCCATCCAGAAGATCCATGCGCCCCGCGCCTGCTCCAGGCTCCGGTTCCGCGCCTGGGCGAAGCTATCGGTCCAGGGGCAATCGAAGACCCGCGCGCCGCACTCCAGAGCGATCTCGCGGGTACGGTCGGTCGAGCCGGTGTCCACCACGACCATCTCATCCACATAGGGCGCAATGCTCTGCAGGCAGTCGGCGAGCCGCGCCTCCTCGTCCCGCACGATCATACAGAGCGAGAGTTCGATCTGCTTTGCGCGCTTTGCGCCCTTACCGGATTTGGCTTTCGGCTTCAGTTCGGCCCAGAGCGTTGCGGGAGGGAGCGGGCGGTCGCGGACGGGAGCGACGCACTCCCGCAGACGCTCCCGGACGAGGGAGGCGGCGCGCTCCCAGGTCCAGCCCGCCTCTACTTGCCTGCGCCCGGCAACGCCCCGTAACTTCGCCTCCTGGGGATGCTGCGCCACCCAGAGCATCGCCTCCACCAGCGCCGGGAGTTCCGGCTCCTGGTTCCAGGGGTCGCCTACGCACTCCCACTGGCCGACGTAGGGATGGCCCTGGTAGCGGATGCGATAGGGCACGCGCAGCGCCATGGTATCGTCGAGGTAGTCGTCGGTGGGGCCGCCGGAGGTGACGATGGCGGGTAGCCCGCAGGCCATGCCCTCCAGGGGAGAGAGCCCGAACCCCTCGCTCCGGTAGGGGAGGACCACGCAGGTACAGGCGCGGTAGAGCGCGGCCAGGTCCGCCTCCGCAAGGTCCTGATCCATATAGATTATTTCCGGGGCGCGGGGATCGGCCTGGGCCTGCCGGAACGCCTCGGAGTAGTTGTGGTTCTGGTAGAAGGAGCGGGTGCCCATGTCCTTGACGACCAGGCAGACATCGTCTTCGCGGGTAAAGGCCCGGAGATAGGCATTGAGAAGGTGGTCGGCGCCTTTGCGGGAGATGCTGCCGCCCACAAAGAGGAAGCGGACCGACTTGCGGGTGGGCAGCGGATAGAGGGCCCCCTCCGGCGTGAATATCTCAGGGCGGACGCCGAGCGGGATGATGCGCACCTTCTCCGCCGGAACGCCGCTGCGGACATAGCTATCGCGGACGAAGCGCGAGTAGGCCCAGACCTCATCTGCCTGATGGATGGCCGCCTCTACCCACTCCTTCGGCAGGCTGCCGTACTCCCACGGCTGGATCATGATGAGCTTGCCGGCCTCCGGCTTCTGCCAGTTCGGCGGGAAGAAGTGGCGGATGACCACATCGGGCGGGCCGGAGAGCGGGGCGTTCCGCAGGGCGAAGAGGGCGGGGAAGCGCGGGTCGTCCTGCTCGGTTAAGGTGTGCCAGGGCGTCTCCTCCTCGCCCAGGGAGATTTCGACATCGCCCGCTGCCAACAGCCCGAGACAGAGTTCCCGATTGACGAACGCCAGGCTGGAGCGCGTCCGCTGATCGCCCTCCCAGCGCACCCGCAGCTTGCGCCCCAGCGACGATAGGAAGTCGGTCGCCGGAACGGGGTCCAGCGGGACCGGGTTGGCGTTGGGGCGTTGTGGGGCGGAGAAGCGCTCCACGGGACGCGCCGGCGGGGCAGGGGGCGGCGAAGGCTGCTCCTTCTGCTGAGCCAGTTCGCGACAGAGGGCCAATTCCTTCCGGAGGAGGGCTGCTACTGCCGCGCGCGAGTAGTTCTTGACGATGGCCTTTTGCGCCGCCTGTCCCCGTTTCCGGGCGGCTTCCTGATGGGCGACCAGTTGGCGCATCAGGCGCTGCAGGTCGTCCCGGTCGGGTTCGGCCCAGTAGTGGCCGGAGTAGATGGGGATCTCCCGCGCGCCTTCGGCGGATACGGGCTGCAGGCGGTACTTGAGGGGGTAGCCGACGCGCTCGTTGTGGAAGGCGGTCAACCCGCTCCAGGCGGTGGCGATGGTCGGCAGCCCGGACGCCATCGCCTCCATCAGGGGGCGACACCAGCCCTCGCCACGGGTGGGGGTGACGTAGGCATGTACCGCCCGATAGAGCCGGGGCATGGAGGCGTTGGGAATGCGCTCCTGCCAGATATGGAGGTTGGGCAGGTCGGAGAGCGCTTTGCCCACTCGGGTGCGCAGCACGGCCTCCGCCATGTCGCGGATATGCTGGAGCGTATAGCCGTTGCTGCTCCAGACTTTGAGGATCAGGCCGACGTTCGGATCGGAGCCGAACTCCCGCGCAAAGGCTTCCAGCAGCACATCCCAGCCCTTGTGGTAGGTCCAGTCGAAGACCGAGAGGAACCGGAAGCTCTCCGATCCGGGCACGGGCCACGGCTCCTGCGCCTCCTGGTAGGGCGCCGTCTCCAGGCTGCCCGGAATGATGGCGACCTTATCGGGGTCCACGCCGCTCCGCACAAAGGTGTCGCGGTTGAACTCGGAGGGGACCCAGATTCGGTCCATCCGGTTGAGGATCGTCTCCCAACCCGGCTGCAGGCGGTCCGTCTCGAACATGGTGCGGGCGATGCTGAAGCGGGCATAGGGCGAGGGCTGATTGAGCGGCGGGGTGGTCTGGGTGATAAAGATCTCAGAGGGCGTCTCGTAGGGGACTATATGGCTATCGAGGAGGGCGCGCTCTTCCTGTGGGAGGCCGGCGTCCTCCTGTCCCCAATTCATGGGGCAGACGGCGAGCGGCTCATCGGCTTCCAGCAGGCCCAGCACCAGGTTGCGGGCTTCGGCGGCATAGCCGCTGGGATCGAAGAGCGGCGCGCACCAGACCAGCGGCACGCGCTCCACATCCGCTTGAGCGGGTTGGATGGGCGGCGCTTCCAGCCACTTCTGCGCTCCCTCCTGCGAGACCTGGGCCATGAACTCCAGCATCTCGCGGAGCGAGGCCGGAACCGGATCCTGCCCGGTGAGTTCGCCCTGCTTGCGGCGCAGGTCCCAGAGCTTGGCGCGCGAGGCGAACCGATAGAAGGCGGACATGAAGGAGAGGACGAAGCCGTGCATGCCGTCCAGATCGGCCCGCTGCTGCTCATAGTAGATCTGCCAATCGTGAACAAAGTGCGCCAGCATCGCCTGCCAGTTATGGCCCTGCCCATCCGTTTTCAGGCTCTCCGCCTCGCCATCGGTATACCTATTGAGCTTCTCCAGATAGTGGTTCAGATCCTCATATGAGTGGTGAATGATGGCATAATCCGGGTTCTTCGCCGGAAAAAAGAGGGTCGGCCCCTCCACCTGGACGCCGGTATGTAGCCGCTCGTTGTAGCGGAATCGTCCCTTTTTCAGGAGTTGAGGCCGGGTATAGCCGGGCCACCAGCCGCTGTGCTCCATCCATTTGCCGCAGAAGAAGTGTTTGAATGGAATGCAGAGCGCATCGAACTCCTGGCCACGCTCCTGTACTAACTGCTTCAGGGCTTCTCCCAATACAGGAGGGACGCGCTCGTCCGCATCCAGGTAGAAAATCCAATCTCCGATGGCATGTTCAGTCGCCAGGTTGCGGATGGCATCAAAGTTCTTAGCGCGTGGGGCGGAGAGAACCAGCGCGCCATAACGTCGGGCGATGGCGACGGTCTCGTCTTCGCTCTCGTTATCGATGACGATGATCTGGTCGGTCCAACCCTGCAACGATTTTAACGCATCTTCGATTCGATGGGCCTCATTGCGGGCTAAAATACAGCCGGTAATGATGGCAATTGCATTCATCCTGCGTCCTCCATTCCCTTCTCTTAATCTGTTCTTAACATCTGCTTAACATTCCGAAACTTTATTCAAAAAACGCAATATAAGCGGGCACAATCCTCTTGACAACCCAATACATATTGTTGTATTCTGGAAAGTGATCTGCCCATTTATTTGACCTACCCATCGTACCAAAGTACGAGAGGTTACCGGATACCAAGATAGAGTATTTGAATCTACTTCAGTATACTCCAAAATATTGCTCGTTTCCTTCTTGATTTGGATCGAAAAGCGGGCATACAAGAAAGCTACCAGCACCTTTGCCCTGCAGCGTAGCTATCTGATCCGACAGATCTGGCGTCGGGAGGGGACTTCCTTGGACGAGCTTCAGGAGAACCCCGCTCTGCATCATGCAAAGGTTCTGGTTGCAAAGGAGTTGACACCGGAGGAGGAGTGGGAGAAGAAGGAGATGATTGAGGAACTGTTGAGGGCAATGCAGGGCAAGCTGACGCGCACTCAACTGCGGCTGATCGCCCGGCATATCGTGGATCAGATCCCCTTTGTGGACTTGAAGGAGGAGACCGGGCGGAGTGATGGCGCACTCAGGACAGCGATGCACGCCATTCGTCGGCGGATGCAGGAACTCGTCGGCAGCGGAGTGATCTCCGCTGCCGAGGTTGACGAACTCCTCGCCTTACTCGCCCGTCCGTCTGTCCCAAAGGGAGGGGTGGAGATGCAGCAGAGGATCGCCCAAATGCTCCCATAGGGGAAGCAATAACCACTTTTCATTTGTTTTGACTTTGTTGAACTTTTTTCGTGACATGGCCTAACGTTTAGCGATTCTCGATGGCTATATATATCAAGAAAGTGAGGGTAAAAGATGTGCGATACTTTGGAGAGCGGAAGATGTAAAAGCGTTGACAGTGATACTCTTCTGCTGGCAAGCATAAATAGAAATCGTATTCTGTATTGAATTCATTCGTGCCAAAGTGGTATCTTGGATGGACAAATAATTATGCCGACAACAACCTACATAATTCACTGTAACGAGGAACCGTTCTCAATTGTTTTGGACTCCATCGGGCAAGGTAGTAAGACTGTCACCTTGAATATTCCCAATATCGTGTTTTGCATTGATTCCACCTTGACAAATACTGGAGGTATGGCACCTCGGGTTACGGCAAATGCTAATCTCATGACGCAGATGTTGAATGGATCGTCTGCTGGTTCGCAAGGCGCTTCAGGAAGCCGAGGCTATTGGGCATGGGGAGGTTCTGCTCCTGTTCCTGAAACGGTCATTACATGTATTTTGAGCGTTGACTTTATTGATATCTATGGTCCTGCCAGTAGATGGGATACAGATACTTTTACTATAACCTGTTACGACTGTGGCGATGGTCCAGGAGGAACTATAGAAATCTTTGGAGGTGGGGGCGGCACTGGCGGCACTGGTAGCAGCTATGGTTGTATGAAGGATATCAATACTACCCCGAACACCTATTTCCCATTTGCTCCACAGTTTGGCGATAACCAGCTCCTTCCATTGGAAGAATGGCGACGTATTCCCAACGCACCTGAGCTATGAAGCGCTTGACTGTTATGAATGATTTTCGGCAGTTATTTACCTATTTTGAAAAGGTGTGTGAGCGATGCTATCGGCGATTTTAAGTAAATCCCCAATGAATGGAATTGGGTGTGCAGAGTTGCAAGACCAGACCCTGCATGAACAGGCTTTTTCACCCTATCCCTTGCCTTCTGGAGAATTGATGCAGGATCCTGGTTTTGCCCTCCCTACAACCACCGGCCCTCTCCGGTGGCAATTGTTCTATTATTCGGCGTTGACGAATATGTATGATGCCTGGGGATACGGACGACGTGCCTCGTGGCCGCTACGCTTATCTGGAGGCGGAACAGAAGCAACTGTTGAACACGAAGATGGAACTACCGTCCATTACCAAAATTCAGGTTCCGTCTATACACCCACTACACCGCGTGTGTTTGATCAATTAGTACTAAATGATGATGGAACGTGGGATGAAACGCGCTTTGAAACTGGCGACATTTTCCACTATCCCTCCGGCAATTGTGTCTCACTCGCATATTTCAAAACGCCTCTCGATCAATGTGTAACAATGAACTATGATGCCCAGCAAAGGCTGCAGTCTATTCATGAACCGGCAGGACGTTCAATCACATATGTCTATGGGAGCGACGGGAATGTTTCCTCGGTGCAAGATTGGGCAAACCGGATTCATACAATGACTTATGATGGATCGGGGAATATGAGTTCTGTCCAAGATCCTGCAGGATGGTTTTCTACCTTTAGCTATGATGGAAAGCATCGGCTTACAAGTATCACCAACCCTAATGGATATACAACTTCATTTTCATACGATGTGTATGATCGTGTGCTGACCCGCAGCGTGAACGGCAATTTGGGAATCTATACCTATACAACTGGCGGAACGGTTTATACAGATCCGATGGGCAATATCTGGACAACCGTTTTGGATGGTTACCAAAATATTGGGATGGTATTCGATCCATTGGGAGCGACGCGTGTAGCCAGTTATAATAACCGAGGGTTACCTGTCGGTACGCAAGATGCATTGTGGCATAACACACTTCTGGCCTACGATAACAATGGACGCGAGACGCAACGAACAAACCCTTTGTGGCAGACGGTAACCAGTACATATGACACATACGGCAATCTGGTTACGCGCCAGGATGCGCTCGGGAGGATAACAACCTATGTATACGAGGGGAGTGGAACTGAGCAGGGACAGACACGATTGCTCAGTACAGCGACCAGCCCACTGGGGTTAGTGACGACCTATGCTCATAATTCCTGGGGTGCATTACTGTCAGTGCAGACGCCGCTCGGCTATATCATCACTTACAATTGGAACAATCTGGGAACGCTGGATTCGGAGACTAATGCGCTCGGCTATACAAAGTACTATCAATATGATGCTGCCGGAAACCACACCGTCGAGATAGATGAAATGAGCCGCATCCTGACCATGACCTATGATGGGATGGGGCGGCAGTTGACGCGGATGAATGGCGTTGGAGCCATCTGGGCCAAGCAGTACGATGGGGTGGGGAATGTGGTTGTGGAGGTAGATCCTCTGGGCAACTCAACAACCTATCAGTTTAATGCCTACAATAAAGAGGTTGCCCGGCAGGATGCCCAGGGGCATTTGTGGACGACTCTCTACGATGCTAAGGGACGTCGGATAGGGCAGCAAGATCCTCTCGGAAACCGAACGACCGATGTCTACGATATAGTGGATCGGCATATCGCCTCTGTAGATGGGATGGGCAGAATAACGACCCATACCTTCGATTTGGCACGCCAGCCGATTGCCTATACTACCCCCGCCGGACTCACATTCTCCACGGTCTATGATGCGGCAGGGCGTCCCATAACACAAGTGGTTCCTGCCGGGCAACAGACCAATAACTTTTATGATGCCGCCGGGCAGTTGACTGCCACTCAGGACAGTGTCGGCCTGTTTCATCTGCACACCTATGATTTGGCAGGGCGTCATCAGGCGATCCAGGAGCCTACCGGAGCCATCACCACCACCGTTTACGATGCCAATGGGCGCTCTATCGCGACCATGGATGCTACAGGGCGGATAGCTACCACCTTCTATGATGCCATCGGGCATCCGGTGGTCACGCTCGATCCAGGCGGAAGGTTGCATACCACTGTCTATGATGCCAGCGGAGCGCGGGTTCAGGACTTTTCTCCGGATGGTACCTCCATTCAGCAATTCTATGATGGCGTGGGACGCCCCTATGCCACCCTGGATCACCTGGGACTGCGCACTACGACCACCTATGACCTTGCGGATCGCACCATCGCAGTTCAGGACGAAGTCGGCAATCTCCACCAAACCCTCTACGACGCGCTGGGACAAGCGATTGCGGATGTAGACCCCTTCGGGAACCGCACCACCACGCTTTATGACGCTGCCCGGCGTCGGATCGGACAGATCGACTATCTGAGCAATCTCGCTCAGTTTGCCTACGATCCCTCGCATGCACTGACGGGGATCGTAGATACAGCCGGCAATCCTACCTCGTATTTGTATGATAATGCAGGGCGCACTCAGGCGGTGCAGAATGCTCTGGGCTACTCTACCGTTCGCATCTATGACCAACACGGGCGGATCAGCGCATATCAGGACGAATCGGGCTATCTTACCAGCGTGATCTATGATGGCCCCGGACGTTGGGTCGCCAGTCAGAACTCCGCAGGGTTCATCTACACCACCAACTTCGATAGTTTCAGTCGCGCCGTCGGTATGATCGATCCCTACGGCTTCCAGACCAACCAGGTGCTGGACCTGCTGCATCGCCCCATCGCCCGTGTGGATGCCATGGGCTATGTCGTCAGCGTCGCCTACAACGCCCTGCATCAGATCACCGAGTATATCGATGAGATGGGCTACACGACCCAACATGCCTACGATGGTCGGGGCAACTGGATCGGGAGCCTGGATGCGCAGGGGCAACAGACCACCGTGCTGTATGATACCTACAGCCGTCCGGTCCAGGTGCAGAACCCCCTCGGAAATACCAGCCAGACGGTCTATGACGGGTTCAGCCGACCGTTTATGCAGGTGGATTCGCTGGGCAACACCGTCACCACGCTCTTCGACAATCAGGGCCGTTTCTA
>DATGIG010000396.1:0-3791 GCA_035295825.1 Chthonomonadaceae bacterium
CAGTATTCAGATAGCGTGTACGCCGGAGATGACCCTGTGCGAGTGGAAATGGAACAAGCAACGTCTTCTTCAGATGGCAGCGTGTTCCAGCCTGAAGAACAACAATTTACCCGTTACCTATGATGAGGAGCAGGCGGAAAATGTTGAGTATCGTGTCACAACCATTTTCCTCTACGACCCAAACGAAAAGTCTCCCCCCGATATTATTAGCCTCCCTTCCACACCCGCTATTTTTGCCGATAGCGGCCTGCTAGGTACGATCCAACCGGTCATGCAACGGCATACATCCTTTCTGGTAAAGAAGTTTGGGAAGCACAGCAGGGGGGCATCGGAGATCGGAAAACTGCAGGTTCTGGACGGTCGCCAGGGAAACGAGGGCTTTCCGGGCACCCGCCGCCCGCTGGCATTACAGATGCTCATTGAGAATTACCGGCAAAGCGGCAAACAGGAATCTGATTGGAACCTTCTTCATTCTAAAGTGAAAGCGTATGCAAATGATAACGGCCTTAACGCAAAGGATGTATGGGCCTCAGTGAGGACAACGCTAAATGAAGAAGGCATAACGCCGAAGAAAATTAAAAAATCGCCACCCCCGTAATTTCGATTTGACTATCGTTTCTAGTTACATCATATCATGCCCCTGCGAGATCCACTCGCGGGGGTTCCTTATGCAGCTACTCGTCGATGACAACCGAATACACGCACGGCTCACCGGGTTAGCGGATGGTCGCGAACGCATCGTGATCGATTATCCAGATGACCCTAAATATCGGGCCTACGTGCGCAATGCTCTCGCCGGCCTCCTTCGAGCTGAGGCGGCACGACAGAATGTTCCTTTGTCGGATCAGGACGGTGAACCCACCCGGAGGCACTGCAATGATCGCTAACGCACCTCCGACGCCCGTTCCGTACCCCGCCTCTTATGCAAACCAAGAAGAAAACCGACGCGCAGAAGACCGGTTCGTTTTGGTCCTGGTGGGATGGGCACGTCGGATGCAACAGATTGACAGCGTTCTCCATGATCGGCAAGAGGCACCGGACGTTCTTAATATGAGGGGGGGCGGAAAATGACCAGCAACACAAACCGCTCCGACCTGGCAGGGACCGGAGCGGCGGTAGAGCAAGACGGTCAGCGTATACTCTACTCAAATGATAGACTATTTTCGTCTGATTTGTCAAGCCCCCTCCCAAGCCTCCGCTTCGGCCAGATCCTCGGCCGTCCCGTCAGTGCCCTGCCGGATTGCATCTTAGCGGACGCCTGCTCTGCGCTACGAGACCCGGAAGCGCGCCGCTCTGTTCCCCGTCTGGCAGCGGCCATCTTTACGGAAACGCTGCGCCGTCGGCAGATCCCGATGCGGGGAGGGCGCCGCTGATGAACGCTCCTCCTCTCCTCCTCCACAATGTGCCAGGCGTCATCAAGGCGCTCCGGCAGATCGTCGCTTGGAAGTACCTCCCGCCCAAAGGCAAAGACAAGAAGCCGCGCAAGCTGCTGATAAACCCGCATACCGGCCGAGCAGCCCGCACGCATAACGATGCTAAGAAGGAAGCCGCCGGCCTCTATACCGACCGACCGGAAGACACCTGGGGAACCTGGGAAGAGGTTATGCGCGCCCTTAAGACGGGCCGCTATGAAGGCCCCGGCTTTGTCTTCACGGAAGGCAATCCCTATGGCGGCATCGACCTGGACGACTGCCGCGACCCGGAGACGGGTCACATTGAAGCCTGGGCGCAAGAGATCATAGACGAGGCCGGCACCTACGCGGAAGTCTCTCCAAGCCGAACCGGGATCAAGCTCATCGGCGAGTTTACGCTTCCGCCGGACGCCGACCACAAAGCGGACCATCAGACGGGCGCCGTGGAGATCTATTGCTCCCGCCGCTTTTTCACCCTGACCGGCTGGCATCTCTCCGGCACGCCGACGACCGTAAACAACTGCCAGGAAGCCATCAACCGGATTTACGCCCGCGTGTTCGCCTCGAAATCGGAAAAACCTAAAACTGCCCCATTGCCTCGCCCCATCTTCGTCAACACCCTGCATGTTGATGACAACACGATCCTGGAGATGGCCTGCACCGATAGGGACGGCGCAAAGTTCGGCGCTTGCTACGCCGGAAGCTGGCAGGGTTACTTCAAGTCGCAGAACAGCGCGGATCTCTATGTCTGCGGCAAACTGGCTTACTACTGGCCGGATGAGGCGACCATTGATCGGCTGATCCGTAACAGCGGCCTGATGCGCGACAAATGGGATGAGATGCGCGGCGCGACCCCCTACGGAGTTCGGACGATCCGACGAGCGATCGAGGGCAAAACTCAATTCTACGAATGGCCCGGTAGCGCCCCGGTTGTGGTGATTGGAGGCGCCCGCTATTCCTGCGGAGCGGCAGGCCGTATGGAAGCGGCTCCGCAGGAGACAGACGAGCAGGCTGAAAAGCAGGAGGACGCATCGGAAGAAGAAGCGTCTGACGTGGATATGGAAGCCGCCGCCCCCCCGCTAGAGCCGGAACCGAATGCGACGACCAGCGCGCCGATCCTCAAGCCGGGCAGCATTGGAGCGAAAGTTGCCAATACCTTTATCCGGATGGAAGAGAAGCTTATCGAGAAAGGCTGCCAACTTCTCGGCTGCTATGTCGTCATGCCGCCCGGCCTCGGCAGAGAGGATTATGTCGAGATCGGCAAGATCGTGCGAGCGCCCGAAGACTTGACGAAAACGGCCATAAACTTCCTGCGGGCTTCCTGGTACAGCGGCATTCCTCGCCCCATGCGCGGCTTTGCGGTCAACATGCTCTACGGTGGGACTGCCGCCCCCAGCGTGAAAGCGAAAAATGAGCAGAAACGGTTCTCGGAACAGGTCAAAATCGCCAGTCGGATACCTTCTGCCTACTGGCAGATGGTCCGATCCTGGCGCTTCTACGAAGCTGTTGCCAGCCTGGATGATGAGGAGAGGCGTATTCACTGGCTGAAGCAGAGAACTCGGAAAGGCATCATCAAGGAGATTCAAGCCGAGTTTGAGGAAAGCCGCCGCCCGAAAGCGTCCGCTGCAACGACGACCCATCCGGCGACGGCCGCCGCGCAAAGGGTGTCCTCGACGCCGGCAGGTGCGGCTTCGTCCACGGTGGGTCACGGGCCGCAAGCCGGGAGTTCCGCCCCGTCCTCTCCTCTCTCCGCTTCTGTGGTTAATACCGAGCCGAATTTGCCGTTCCCCGTCTTCGGCACGCTGCCGGCCGGTCAGGAGGAAGGGCAGGGGGTGAAGGCTATTCTGTCGCCAGCAGTCGCCGGCAAATTGGAGATTTGGCAACTGCGGGCGCAAATGGCCGGGCTGACGCTGGAAGCCTACCTGGAGGAAGTGGAGAAGGGAACGCCACCGGCACCACAAGATACCGAAGAAAAACAGGTAGACACTCCGCATGAAATAGTAGACAACTTTTCCGGAATCCGGAAAAGTTGTCTACCTGTTTTGTCTACTAATTTGCAACCGGTGCTGGATATGGCCGCAGAGCCGACGCCAGAAGCCGAGCCGGCCGATAATGCGCCCTGCACGCGCCCTCAAGACCTCAGCGAACGGCGTCGGCAGATCGAAGCGGCCTATTTGCGGTTGCGTGGCTATGATACCACGACGGCGTTAGTAGATCCAATGACGCGGCGCGGAGTGGGATAAGATGCCAGCTAATGCGTCCTCTCCGGCGTTATTCTCCGCCCACCCCACCAGAGAGGTCCTTGCGGCCGCTTCCACCAGTGCGGATCCATCCCTAACACGCCGTAACCCGGCGCCACCATCGGCAGCTGTTGCTGCT
>DATGIG010000397.1:0-22273 GCA_035295825.1 Chthonomonadaceae bacterium
CGTTTGAGTGCGGAGACCAGGAGGGACACATAGCCGGGCCGTCGGGGTTCATAGCCCTGCCTATCCGGACCGCCCAGGGCGGAGGAGCCGAAACCGTAGGAGATGCTGTCTCCCACCACCAGAATATGCAGCATCTGGCGCCGCGTCAGTTTCAGGAGAGCGCCGCGCAGGGCGGTCGCCTGGAATTTTGGGGTATAGCCCGTCCAGGGAGACGCATAGGTGTAACTCACCTCTACCTGCTGTAGCGGGTCGCTATTGTCGCTGGTGACCACATGCGGCCCCTTACCGGACGAGCCGTAAGGTGTGTAAGAATTGAGCGGATCGTTGATTTTGGTCTTGTAGGGCATGCCCTCCGTCGGGCTGTAGAAGCTGTCGCGGGTGCGAAACGGGATGGCGGAGCGGTGGGTAAGCGTAAGCGTACGGGAGCCGATGGTGTAGAGGAAGTCCCGATTGGGCTTATAGACCCTCTGCCGGCCCTCCTCCCAGGCTGCCAGGCGCACCGAGAGCAGCTTCTGGATCGGAAAGGTGAGGTGCGCCTTCGCGGTTGCTTCGCCTCGCTCCTTGACGAAGAGCAGGGTCTCCCGATGGATGGCATGGGTCATCCAGAACGGATGCAGCACATCGTCGATATCGTCGGCGCGCGCCCCCGTGACGATCAGCACCAGGCAGAGCGAGAGCAGGGCAATGAGGATTGCGACCAGGCGCGGGAGGGGTCGGTTCGCACGGTGATTCGCATCTCTCATACAGCAACCGGGCGGGCGGTGGCGTGGGAGAGCATCTCGCGCGCATGTTGCAATACCGTCTCCGTGACCTCTGCACCGCCGATCATGCGGGCAACCTCTGCGACACGCTGCTCCGGAGTCAGCGGCGTCACGACGACCGAAGTGCGCTCCCCGGTAACGCGCTTTTCGATGTAGAAGTGCCACTCCCCACGGCTGGCGAGCTGCGCCAGGTGGGTGATGCAGAGGATCTGCGCGGCGCGCGACAGGAACGCCATCTTGTCGGCGATCACGCTGGCGGTCCGTCCTCCCACCCCGACATCGATCTCGTCGAACACCATGGTGGGCAGCGCCTCCTGCCGGGCCATCGCGGATTTGATCGCCAACATCACGCGGGAGATTTCCCCCCCGGAGGCGACCTTAGCCAGCGGGCGCAACGGTTCGCCGGGGTTCGTCGCAATCAGAAACTCTACGCGGTCCGTGCCCTTCGGGGTCGGCTCCCCCGGCTCGATATTTACCTCAAAGCGGGCTTTCTCCATACCCAGGTCCCGCAGTTCCGCCAGGGTAATGCTTTGAAATTCTTTGGCAGCCTTATGGCGCAACGCGCTGAGGCGGGCGCAGCGCTCCTGAAGGGTTTTGGCAGCCTTTTCGATCTCCTTCGCCAACTCCGTGCCCCGCTCTTCGCTATGCGAGAGCGCATCCAGCTTGGCGGTCGTCTCGGCATGGTAGGCCAGGATCTCCTCGATGCTGTCGCCGTACTTGCGCTTCAGTGTCCGTATCTGCTCCAGACGCTCCTCGATCTGCTCCAGGCGCTCCGGATTGAACTCTACGCTGTCCTGATAACGTGTCAAATCCCGTTCCGTCTCCGTCAGTTCATAGGAGGCCGAGCGGATCGTCTCCAGAGCCGGCAGGAGCGCCTCATCCAGGTTCGCCGCCTCCTCCAGGATCCGCAGGGCATTGGCGAGTGCCAGCAGCGCCCCCCCCTCCCCCTCCCCGCCGCCAATCGCCTCGGCGGCTGCCAGCGCCGCCTCCGCCAGCTTCTGGGCATTGGCGACCCGACGGTGTTCTGTCGCAAGCTCCTCGTCCTCCCCAGGGACCAGCTTGGCGGAGGCGATCTCCTTCACCTGGAACTGATACAGATCCAGCAGGTGGGCGCGCTCCCGTGCGTCCGATTCCAGCGCCTCCTTTTCGCGCCGCAGGCGGTTGAGGGCTTGGAAGGCAGCAGCGATCTCGGCGCGCAGGGGCGAGATCGCCTTACCGCCCCAATCGTCCAGCATATCCAGGTGGCGCGGCACCGCCAGCAAGCTCTGGTGCTCGTGCTGCCCGTGCAGGTCTACCAACCAGTCGCCGATCTCCCGCAGTTGGGCCACGGTAGCGGGCCGCCCCGCTACCCGGCAGGTGTTCTTCCCGCCGGCGGAGATTTCCCGCGACAGAAACAACTGATCCTCCTCGATGTCGAAGCCCATCTCCTCGACCACACGGCGCAGTTCGGGCGAACCACTGACTTCAAATATGGCATCCACATGCGCGCGATCCGCTCCGCTACGGACCATCTCCGTCCCGGCGCGACCGCCCAGAATGAGGTTAAGGGCGTCCATCAGGATCGACTTCCCTGCCCCGGTTTCGCCGGTCAGGACGTTGAAGCCCGGCCCGAACTCTATATCCAGGCGGTCTATGATGGCAAAATTACGAACAGAGAGCGTGCGTAACATGGGCTGGGCGTCCCTCTAATCTCCTCCGGAGCGGTATCCGGCAGGCGGCGTCTTCGCGGCGTCATGTATCCCGAAATACTGTAGCAGCATCCGTCGGGCGATGGGACCCGCGACATCGGCGCCGTGCCCGGCGTCTTCCACCAGTACAGCGATGGCGATCTTAGGCTGCTCCACCGGAGCGAAACAGACGAATACGGAGTGGGTGACTTTCTTCCCTTTCCAATACGTCTCCGCGGAGCCCGTTTTCGCTGCGATGCTCAATCCGGGGATGCCGTCCCCATAGGCCGTGCCCCCCGGCTCCAGCACACGGATCATCCCGCCGATGATCGCACGGCGGTTCTCCTCGTGCAGCCCCAGTTGCCCCCGCTCCTCCCGCTGCAGGGTGCGCAAAACGACGGGCTTCTCTCCCGATATATCCAGGACTTCCCGCACCAGGCGCGGGCGAAGCAGCGATCCGCCATTGGCGAGAGCCGCCGTGTAGTCCACCAGTTGGAGCGGCGTGACTCCGATATCCCCCTGCCCGATCGCCATGGTCAGCAGGTCGCCCGGAACCCAGGGACCGCGATGGTGCGCCTTCTTCCATGCCGGCGAAGGCACGATACCGGGGGAATCCACCCCGGACGGCAGGTCGATGCCCGTCTTCTGGCCGAGACCGAAGCGCTGCGCCCATTTGCCCAACTCCTCCTGCCCCACCGCCTGCGCCACACGCCAGAAATAGACATCGCACGACTTGGCAATAGCGGTTTGGAACGAGAGCGCGCCATGATAGCCATCGCAGTGGAAGGTGTGGTTGCCCAGGCGGAGCGAGCCGGGACAATAGAAGACGGTATCCGTACCAATAGCCCCGGTCTCAAGCCCGGCAGCCGCCGTTACCAGTTTGAAAGTGGAACCACTGGGGTAATGGGAATTGGTGACCCGGTTGACCATCGGCTTCAGCGGGTCGGCAAGGCGGGCGTTAAAGCCGGAGAGAAACTGGTTCAAGTCGTAGGAGGGAGTGCTCACCATGGCGAGGATCGCCCCATCATTGGGGTCCATGGCAACCGCCGCACCGGGATGGCCGGCGGCAAGCGGGTCCTGCAGCGCATCGTAGGCCGCTCTCTGGAGATCGAGATCTATCGTGAGGCGCAGCGTGTGGCCGGGAGTGGGCCGGGTCTCCTCCAGGGACCGCATCAACCGCCCATGCGCATTCACGGTAATCATCTGCCCGCCGTCCACGCCGCGTAGATCGGATTCGTAGGTCTTCTCCAACCCCTCCTTGCCGATCATGTCGCCGCCGTGATAGTCGTCACGCCCCACCTCCTTGAAGTCTTTCAGATCATCCTGGGTGATCGGTCGAACGACGCCCAGCACATGGGTGCAGAGTTTGTTGTCCACATACACCCGGACCGGGTCCTTGGAGACCAGCACGCCGGGCAGGTCTACTTTCTGCTCCTCGAATTGAGACAGGAGTTCCGTTGTAGCATCTACCACTATCGGCACGGGATCGGACACCACCAGCCGGTCCTTCTTCATCCGCTCCTGAATGCGCGCTTCCAACTCGGGTTCGGTGAGGCCCAGCATCTGTGCAAGGCGGGGAGACACCTGGGGGTTCTTCTTCAGCTCTTCCGGGATGACAGCGATGACGAATTGCGGGCGGTTGGTGGCGAGCAACCGCCCCCTGGCATCCAGGATGGACCCGCGCGCCGCCGGTTTCCGAATGAGTCGCATACGCTGCGTATTGGCCTGCGTCGCCAGTTCCGGCCCATGATAGATCTGCAGATAGTAGAGCCGAACGACAATGACCACCATGAAGAGGACGACAGCAGCGTAAAACACGCGGAGACGTCGCAGATCCGGGATATGGTCGGGGGGTTCAATCATGGCGCTAAACCGGGATTGATCTCAAGAGAGCAGTGGCTCCGTATACAGTTCGGTGGTCTCCACGACCCGCCGGAACCAGTCGCCGGTCGTGTCCAGCATGGGCAGCCACCAGGCGGAGGGCCGGTGGTTGGTATGGGTCAGTCCCTCGGTCGTCAGCAGAGCGTTGCGCAGCATGGTCAGTCGGGCAAGCTCCGCCTGATCCTCGATACGTCGCAGGGTCGCGCGCGCCTCCAGAGCTTCCGAACCGCGTTCCAACTGCAGGCGTTGCGACTTAAGGCGGTTAATGCGCGCCAGGAGGGTTCGTTTCGCCTGCGCTGTCTGCTCCTTCAGGACAACATATCGCCGACGCTGTGCGGTCGCTTCCGGCGTCCATGCCCTGGTGTTCCGGAAGTGCTCTCCCTGCTGTGTCTGTACTTCGAGGCTCGCCCGCCTTAGCTCGCGTAGCATTTCATAGCATCGGCTCACCTCCGCCTGGAGCGCTGCCCCCTGTTGGCGCAACTCCAGCAGGGTCTGTTTCGCATCCCGGTACTCCGCGATCCGCTCCTCCCAGGGCGACACCGGGTCCCGCTCCTGCAGGAAGCCCAGCAGGTCGAGGGGTTTGCGCAGGGCGGCCAGGCGCGTACAGAGGTGACGCTGCTCCTCCACGACCTGTTTCCAGGAGGAGGCGAATTCCGGGGTCGTAATCGTCTGTCGCCCAAAAGCCGCTTCCAGGTGGGGAACCAGACGCAGCGTGGATTTGCCGACGGTGAGGGAGTCCCAGGTGTGATACCGCACCCGCAGGATCGGACGCATGTCCAGAGCGATCCCGTGCTGCCTCAGCGTGTCATTCATCTGGCGGGTCCGCTTCACATACAGCGAGCCCTCCTCATTGAAGACAAAGATAAACTCCTGCGCCAGCATGGAGACCAGGGTGACCGCCTTGCCCACTAGCGTGACATGATCCCCTAATTTCCGCGTCAAAATCTCGGCCAGATCCTGAATGGAGGTGATCGGCTGCTTGAGCCCGATGGCGACGGGCTGTCGGGTCTCGACAAACAGGACCCGATCCGTGACCCGCAGGGTCCCGCGCCCGCGCTCCGGATGGACGATATCGAAGGGGAGCGCCCCTGCACCGAACTTATCCAGCGTATAGATGGTCGAGCCCGCAACCGCCTGATTGTAGGCGTTCATGGCGATTTGCCGTGTAGCAGGCTGGAGGAAGAGGTCTACAAAGCGAAAGCGCGGCAGTCCGGCGGATTGGGGGTTGAGCAAGAGGAGATGGGCGGTCCCGTCGACACGGGTGTGCTCCGGTTCATGGCCCAACAGCAGGGTATAGAGCTTGGGAAGCACATATTGGAACAGATGGGTGAGGTGTTGCTCCGGATGGGCTGCGCGGAACTCCTGACACCACTCCAGGATCTGTTCCGCGATGAGGCGCGCTTCGCCCTGACAACAGCCCGGCGCGATCTGGGGCAGCGTATTCTCGAATGCCCAGGTCAGCATCTCCAGGATGCCATCGCCCACTTCCCGCAGCGGCAGCCGATGCACGATCAGGTCGCGCGAACCGGTATAGACCAATCCACGCCACCCCCATGCCTCCGTGATCGCGTCCAGGAACGCCTGTCTCCCCTCCGGGCTTACGGCGGCAATGCGCTCGAACGCCGCGCCGTACCGAACGAAATCGTGCCGGGTCGGGAAGGATTCGTTGCCGAACAGCGCGGAAATCTCGCCTGCCGCCGACCAGAGATCGCGTGTGGTACCGTCGTTGTGCGGCAGGAGGACAAACCGGCCCGACCCGGCCCGGCGTACCCGCGTCTTCGCAAAGTAGTCGGTGTCATGCACCCCGATCACCATCTCGCCGCCCAGATGGTGCTGATCCAACAGGCGGCGGAGTACGGCCTTGACGGGTTCATCCCAAAAAACGGTCTGCCCCAACGCCAGAAAGGGCGATTTGGGATAGTCCGAACGGAGTTGTGCGAGGACATCCTGCGGTGTACGATCCGTGTGAGTTTGGCTCATGCGGCGTGGGCTCCCGTAGCGTGTTCTCGTGATTGTACGCTTGCGGCGGGTGGCAAGTTCCGCTTACCCGGTTTTGCGCCTCTCTCTCCGGGTTGAAAACGGGGAATAAACAGATAGGCATACCAGAGGACGCCATTGAGAATAGCAAAGGCATAGCGCACGGAGGCTGCCAGCGCGATCCGGGAAAACATCGCCTCGATGATTCCCGCAAAGATGAAAAGGGGAATGGTACCCAGCACCAATTTGATGGCGTCCAACCCGGCATTCTGGAAAGCTTCCACTCTGCGATAGCGGCCCGGAAACAGCCAGGAGAAACCGAGCCGAAATCCTGCTGCACCACAGATGAAGATGGCGGTCAATTCGGCGACGCCATGTGGCACGATCCCCGGCCAGAACGTGTCATGGTGGTGAACCTGGGTCATCAACGCGGCCATCGCCCCCAACATCCCGCCTGTCTGGAACATCAGATACGCATCGGGAGCGCCGCCCACAACGCCCAGCGCAAACGACATCAGACCCACCTGCTGATTGTGCGTCATCAGCATGGCGGCGAATTCGATGCTCGGATCTGCGGTGACCTTGCCGCTTTTCCAGTACTCCACAGCATCTTTGAAGCCGGGACCTACAAATAGGGAGAGTTTGTCGGGCTGTCGGATCACCAGCCAGTACGCGAAAAACGCGCCGAAGACGGCCAGAGCCACGGCAGACAGAAAATAGCGGTAGTGCTTCTGCAGCAGGGTCGGGAAATCAATCCAATAGAACTGGATGACGGAACCCAGGGCGCTCTGTGAGCGTTCGGCTTCGTAGAGCAGCGCGTGGGCGCGTCCCACCAGGCCATTCAGATGCACGGCGAGGTCAGTGCTGACAGCATGCGCCCTGGCATAGGCCAGGTCGGAGGAGACACGGCGATAGAGCGGCCCGAGCGAGAGGATCTCTTCCCGACTTAAACTCTTCAGACCGCCCTTGCCATTGGCCTTCGCGATAAGCGCCGCCAATTGGTCCCAGGCTTGTCGCTTCTTGCTTACGAAATCCCGTTCATCCATGCCGTGATTATAGCATGGACTATGCCCTGCCTGCAATGACCTTTTTTGCGGTTATGGCGGATTCTGCGTTTCGCGAAAAGGTAGACAAAGAGAAAGGGGTTAATAACCGCGTTCCGGGTCATACAGGTTCTGGAGGGGTTGCCCATTCAAATAGCGTTTCAGGTTGGCGGCAAAGAGGACGGCGGCGCGGGCGAAGTAGTGTGGGGTGATGCCGGAGACATGCGGCGTAATCAGCACATTCTCCATGCTCCAGAGCGGGCTATCCGGGGGCAGCGGTTCCTGCTCGAACACATCCAACCCGGCCCCTGCGATCCGCCCCGCCTGCAGCGCCGCGATAAGCGCCGCCTCATCCACGATCTTCCCACGGGCAATGTTGTAGAGATAAGCCGAAGGCTTCATATACCCCAGCATCTGCGCATCGAACAGGTGATGCGTCTCGGGGCTATAGGGCAGCGCGATGCAGACATGGTCCGATTCGGCCAGCAAGCGCGGCAGCGCTTCCGTAGAGTAGAGCGTATCCGGCACAATGGCTGCATCATAACGCGCGTGTGGGTTACGCTTGGCAGCGATAACGCGCATCTCGAACGCCTTTGCGCGCGCTGCCAATGCCTCCCCGATACGCCCCAACCCGACGATCCCCAGGGTCTGCCCGGCCAGTTCATCCGCGCCGGCGCGCCTCTCCGCCGGGTTCCGGTTCCATACCCCGGCTACCTGTGATCGGAAATGGAACTCCATACGCCGCGTAAACATGAGCATGAACATGAGTACATGCTCGGCAATGTTCGGACCATGTACGCCGCTGGCGTTGGTGATGAGCAGGTTCCGCTCCCGGATGGCGGGCGTTACTTTCCCATCCAGTCCGGCGCTCCAGAAGGCGATCCAGCGCAGATCCTGGGCGACCGCCAGCGCCTCCGGCGAGATATTGCCTCCGACCACCACCTCCGCCCCGACAACGGCCTCCTTTACCGCATCCCCCGTGGCGAACCGCAGCGCAACCCGCTCTCGAAGCTCCGCATCTCCCTCAATCGCAGCACGAAACTTCGGAGCGTCCTCATCCTCCGACCTCAACATCACCAGCACCGTCGTCTTGCTCACGCACGCACTCCCTCTATCCCGCGTTCTGAACGCCAGAAAGCAGCCCCCTCATAAGGCAGCTAGCAATTGCCAGATGGCGCTGCGGCTCTCTTGGTAGAACAGATCCTGTATCTGGGACTTGATCGCCTGAACCTCGCCGGGAGGGACGAGCAAGCCCGTAACGCCGATCCCGACCAGAGGCCACACGGAAGTCTCCACGGAAGCGTCTTCCCTTTCAAAGGGGAGGGCTGTCGCGTATACAGGGAGGAGATTGGCCTCTGCAGCGGCCATGATTTCGGATAGGTGCGGGAGCAGCGCTTTCAGTTCCGGCCCCTCGGACCAGCTTAAGACCAATCGGGTCGCGCCGCGCTCCGATAGCGCTTCCATCCAGGCGCTCACGCTCTCCCACCGCTCCCCTTCCGGAGCCCTGGGATCGGCGCTGTCCACTCCCAGTCGCGGTAACCGAAATGCCACCTCCTGCTCCAGGCAGACTTCCTGCGCCGCAGCCAGGGCCTCTGCACGCTCTGCCAGCCCCAGGCCCTCCAGGTCCTCCTGGGGCGGTACCACCAGCGTAATATCCGCCTGCGCCCCCGCCTCCAAGAGAAAGAGAAGCGGCAGGCTGCCGCTGTCGGAGAGAAAGAGGGATTTGCCTGCCGCCAGTTCAATGAGGGTTTGCAGACCACGACGCAGGGTCGCCTCGTCAGCAAAGAGAGGGAGGAGAGGACAATCGAAGGGAACATAGAGCGCATCCGCTCCCTGTTCCAGCGCGACGGCGATCTCATCCGTCGTGCGGACCGCCGCGAGTACCTGAAGGGTGCGCCCGTCGCGGGTCTGTGCGGGCAGGTGCTCCCCTTCCAGATGGTAGCGATGCCTGGGGGTCATGTGAGCGTGTTCGCTGGTATACTGCCCCAGATAGACCGGATCGGGATCCGCGAGCACCACCCCATTCCTCGCATCCACCAGCATGAGCATATCATCCGCGACGGCGTTCATCAGGCCGGGCACATTCACCACGGCGGGAAAGGGCGGCGTCACCGGTTCGGCGCCGGCTCTCTCTGCCGTAATCCCCACCACCTTACCCCAGCCCAGCGATCCGGAGAGCGCCAGCGCGGTGGCATAATCGGGAGCGACCAGCACCACCTCCGGCGTCTCGCTCAGGCGGCGTGATGCCAGCATCTGCGCGATCCGATCCGGGACTTCCGGCATGAGGGGAACGCCTCCGCGCATGCGTACCACCGCCGCCGTTCCCAACGCCATGCCCATGCCCAGCCCTTCGCCCCGAAGCCGTGCCATACACACCTCCACAAATTCCCGAATCCACGAAGAGACACGAAGGGACACGAAGAAAAGCGTGGATTCTTAATGCTCGCCTCCGATCTCACCCACCTTGATCTCGATATCGGCTCTCTCTTCGATCTTGGCGACTTTGCCGTCGCGGATCCACACGACACGATCCGACACATCCACCATTTTGTGGTCGTGGGTCGCGGAGATGATCGTCACACCCTCATTCTTGTTCAACTCGCGCAGGAGTTCGATGATCTCCGTGCCGGTCTTGAGGTCCAGGTTGCCGGTCGGTTCGTCGGCAAGGACGATGGAGGGGCGATTGGCGAGAGAGCGGGCGATGGCGACACGCTGCTGCTGCCCCCCCGACAATTCTGAGGGGCGGTGATGCAGGCGATGCCCCAAACCGACCTTGTTCAGCATCTCGATGCCCCGCTCGATCCCTTCGTCCGTAGGCATCCCGGCAAAGACGGTCGGCAGCGTGACGTTCTCCAGCGCCGTCATAACGGGGATGAGGTTGTACGACTGAAAGATATAGCCGATGGTATGGCACCGGAGGTAGGCCAGTTCGCTGGCATCCAGTTGCGCCATATCCACATCGTTGATGAACACCGAGCCGGAAGTGGGCTTATCCAGGCCTCCAATCGCGTTGAAGAGGGTGGATTTGCCGGAGCCGGACGGCCCCATGATGGAGATATACTCGCCGCGCCGGATGTCCAGGTCCACTCCGTTCAGGGCGCGCAACGTCTCCTCACCCATCGTGAACTCTTTGATCAAGCCCTTGGTGCGAACCACATACTCATTCGATGCCATTGCAAAAAGAACCTTTCTCAGCTCTTATATTTCTGAGCGCAATGCGACGGCGGGCGGCATCTGCGCGGCTTGATACGCGGGCGGGATGGCGGCAATCAGCGTGATACTGATGCCAATCACCATCGAAAATGCCATCTGGGAGCCTGTTCCTACCCAAAAGCTCCCGTTGTATGCCTTCACTCCGTCAGTAAAGAGGTGGATCACGGAGATGATCAGCCAGCCGGCCAACCAGCCCGCAAACGAGGCGATGATCCCCATCAACCCGGCTTCGATCAGAAAGAGTTTGACCACAAAGTTGTTCATGGCTCCCAGGCACTTCATTGTCCCGATCTCCCGGTAGCGCTCCGTTACCGACATGAGCATGGAGTTCGTGATGCCGACGAAACATACCAGCAGCGCCATGATCGCCAGCCACTGCTGCCGGTGCGCGGCAGCGAGGATAGCGGGGTCGTTCGGGTTCCCGGCGGCGGGAAAGAGCCCGGCGGTCGTAACGGAGCTATAGAAGGCGATCCCCAGAAAGATGCCGCCCGCAGTGATCAGGGAGCGCGCCAGGCGAATCTTGATGCTCTTCAGGCTTATCTCCCATGCCTTACTGAAAGGGAGTTGTATCTGTTTCTGCACCTGGGCCGGGGCCGTTTGTGCGTGTGGTATCGGATTGACGCTCATGCGACTGTGGTCTCCCTATTTCGTTGTGCCTTGTTCCATATTGGAAGCCGTCGTGGCGCGGTCACCGCGGCGCTGGGCACGCGACGGCCTGGTAGATTCGCGCTTCGCTTCGGCTTGCTTCAGTTCGGCCTTGGACGCCTTCTTATATAATCCAATATAGTTCTTATCAAGCAGCGTCTGCAGAAATAGCGTCCCCGACACCTCAGCCTCGCGCCGGTTCATCTTGTACTCTCTGCTTAGCTTCTGTACAATGGCCTCGATGGTGTTCTTGCCATCACACAGCTCCCAGACAAAGCCGCCTACCTCATCCAGTTCCACCTTCCGCTCGGTAGGGGCATGGAGCCACTTCGCCATCATCCGCGTTAGCCACCCGACGGATTTATTCTCCGGGATCCTCAAGAGGGTGGTCCCGTTCTCCAGCTTCTCCCAGGTAATCAGAGCATTGCGCCCCGGACGCAGTACCAATACATCCTGCCGATCTACGTCCGGCGGCCTGATTTTCAGAAACGGCAGATAGCGTCCCAGCGTGTATTTCAGGCGTGTCGTCAGTGGCATAAGCATCGGCGTACCACCTCCGTCCACAGTCCTTCGGTCCGCTTGTTGTGCAGCACTTGCACTGCGAAGAGCTTATTGCTCTCCTCGCAGTGCCAGATCCCCCCCTCATAGCGGGTGGGGAAGCGCTTCAGGGAGAGCTTCGCCTCGCGCAGCAGGCGCAGGCGCGCCAGAAAGGAGAGCGCCCCGGCGAACTTCGTCGCCTCATGCCCCCGGTCGATAGGAACGCTCTCTTTAGATAATTTTTTGGTGCTCATATAAGCGTTGTTGGCAAACCACTCCTCTCGCGTGAACTTCTTGAGCGTGATGTTTGCCAACCCCCAGCGATCCAGAATGATCCTCTCGCCCCCTCGCCCGAAGCTGAGATGCAGGTAGCCGGACTTCAGTTCCTGCGATTCCAGTTGAAAATCGTCCGGGACCTCCATGTTCAAATCGTAGAGCGCCCAGAGGTCGTAGCCCTCCATGGCATGGTCCTGCAGGGTCGAGAAGAGGTGCGAAGCAATGGCAGAGATGGCTCCATGATCCTTTTGCAATCCAACCACCTGCGCCACCACTACCCGTTTGCAGGTGGCGCAGTACCAGATTTTGCCCTGCCCGCGCCCGCCTCCGGTCCAGGAGAAACTGATAGAGGTGCGCTCTTCGTTCTCCCCCTCCGTACGCTCAGCTTTCACACTGCTCTCGAAGTGCGCTTTAGCCTTCTTCGCCTGTTTCTGCGCATCCTTCAGTATCTTTTCCAGGTTTGCCTTGAGATCCGGTTTCGGGACCTCCGGCTCTGGGCGTCGCAGCCACTTCCGAAAGCCAGGCGCGAGCAGCGTATAGAGCGTCGGCGGCCCCTGGTCGGGCTTGGCGGCATTCTGCCAGCGCACCAGAACACTCAGGGTCCCACTGCCCGGCGAATCCACGCGCAGATAACCGTTGTCCCGATCCATGGAAAAGCCGGTCACATTCCACTCCGGCGGAAGCGTGAAGCGTATTCCCTGCCAGCCGATGACGGTACGCTCGGGCGTCTCCGACGCTACGGTCTCGACAGGCACAGGCTGTTTTGGTGTTTTTGCGGCAGTCGGCAAAACCTGATCCTCGTTATTTCATTTCGACATGGCCGTCACAGTAGAGAATCGCGTTCTTGCCGTTCCGACGGCCCGGCTTGGGCAGGCTGGTCACGGCGTCATGGGCGCTCTTCCCCGTATTGGTCGATTCATAGAGCAACGGCGTCTTCGCGGCATCGGGGATCGCCTTCAGTTTGTGCCCGGCGACCGCATCGTTGTACGCATACCCGAACTTAGCATCACGGCCGCTGGAAACTTCCGGATCGTGCAGCCACTCGTCATGCTGTATGTACCCCTTCAGGTCATCGTTGTCCATCCAGTTGGCCGCAGGCGGCAAATTGCCCTCGTTGCTGTCTGCATACTGGGCCATCACTCTGTAGAGCGCCTTCAAATTCTCCGCCGGGTCCTGCGAGTTCGATGCTTCGGGCGTCGATTGCGGTTGCGGCGTGCTCTCATTGAACCAGTTCGTCTCCTGCGCGACGTCCGCCAGTCGCTTGTTGACGAGATAGAACCCCAGCACATCCGCCACCAGAAGGACCAACAGAATGGCGATCAGCGCCGGCCTGGGCTTTCCGCTCTTCTGCCCGATGCCCACCACATACCCGCAGATTACGCCGCAGTTGATGGCGACCGTGATCAGCGCGGTCTCTTCCAGGGCCAGCAACCCGATCTTCGCGATCAGGGAGACGCCGGTGCCCATCAGGATGACGGTCTCCATGACGACGAACAGAATGACGCCGATCCATTTGCGACCGAGCCTACCCGCGGTGTAGCCGACCAGAAAGAGCGCCCCACTGAACGCCAACACAAGGACAACGCCAAGAATGAGCCAGGTGTGTATCTGCATGGTTAGAACGGCAGGTAGTTGACCGACTTGGCGATCAACGCAAGGGCGATGGAGGCCATGGACACCAGGCCCGTTCCGCAGGCGAAGCCCGCCAACAGCACCGGGGTGTACATACGCCAGTTCTCCAATCCAAAACGCTTGGCGAAGTATTTGCGTCCCAACCACGCCCCGATAAACGTGGGGATCACATCGTGCGGGAACGCGCCAGTGCCTCCGATAAATCCATAGAAGAAGAGCGCAGGGAACTTAAAGAAGGTGAATATGCCATAGAGGCTCAATCCGGCGGCGATGCCCCCGAACACTCTGGGGAAGTTGATCGCCTCCTTGACCCACGGCACGCCTCCGTTCTTGCTGTTGATGGTGTAGAACATAGATTGCATGGTCGCCGAGACCGGCCAGAATTTCGCGGCATAGGGATGCTGGCCCGAGGGGATCTGCGTCGTGTGCCAGAAGAAAGCCCAGAAGATAAAGCTGGCGGGCAGGATCACTCCCAGCATCAACAGCTCCACTTTGACGACGCTGACGAACTTGGTCCCGGTCAGTTCGATCTCTCGGAACTTCTGCGCCAGCCCGCCATAGTCATTGAGGGGGATCGGCGCAAACCAGATGTCCACATACGGATACCCCGACTTCATGATGGAGATCTCCTTCAGGTAGGGGAAGGAGACGCCGGAACCCGTCAATCCCACCATACGCGCCGAGATATAGGAGTTGATAGGCGACCAGATCAGCCCATAGAAGATCAGGATCCAAAGAGGAAAGTCGTGGATCTCGCCGGGGAGGGAATCGATATGCAGAAGAATCTTGGTCAGCAGAATATAGAACGAGGTGACCGCGAGCCAGATCGTAAGCGGGATCCAGAGTTTGACATCGCCGCGTCCTGCCGGGACCTTGAGCTGCAAGCCCCGATCCCGCATCTGTTGGCGCAGGGTCATGAAGGCTTTGCCAACACTATAGAACCCGATCAGGGCCACCGCGATCTGAAGCCCGATCCCCACCGACAACCAGAACTTGATATTGATCGCCTGATTGGTGTAGATCGCATTCATGCCATGCTGCCAGCCATTCGCATCGTTGGCGCCGAACATACCTAAATGGTACAGGAAGGGGGCGGCGACGACGCGACAGAGGAGTGAACCGACGAGCGATCCCTGGACAATGGGATAGGGAATGACAAACCCGGTGAGCACTTTGCCCAGGTCGCCGGAGATCCCGATCATCGCGCTCGGCAGGATGTTCTCCGTATTCGTCGTCAGGTCGAAGAAGGGGATAGGGATCAGTTCAAACGCCTTGCCGAAGACGACCCCGGTAAAGACGGGGATCGCGATATAGAAGAAGCCGAAGATCAGGCCGATGACCGAGCCGGTGGAGAAGACCCGCCAGCGCCACGATTCCTCCTTGCTGGCCGCCTCCGCCAGCGCCGTCGCGCCGGAGGCGGCGACGGGGGCCATGGGGAAGGGCAGGCGTTCGATGTCCGACGTGATGCGGAAGAGGAAGTAGCCGGCGCTCAACGAGTTGAGCTTTCCCAACACTTCGCCGATGATCAGGAGCAGGATCGGGATGAACCAATCGCCATGGAGAAACGTGCGCTGCTGCAGGGCCATGGAGTTGGCGGCGGGAACGACCCAGTGCGGTATATCCTTCGCGATGATGGCCGCCTGGGGGGATTGGACCAGATACTGGTTCCAGATCAACCAACCAAACGGCCCTCCGGAGATCCCGCGATCCGCCGCCAGGCCCGTCAGTCCGGCAGCGATATAGTAGAGGATATAGATCTCCTGCCGCTTCATCGGCAGGAACGAGCGTCGCATGATCTCCGCGAAGAGGACGATGGTGACCCACTCCGCCGCCGGGCCAAGCCCTTGCCCGGCCACCAGGCCGAGATACAATGCGCCGGGCAGCATGATAAAGCCGACAAAGAGCGCGCCGACGACGGTTTTGCCGCTGAAGCCGTCCTCAAATTGGGGAGCGCCGCCTTCGCTGCCCTCCTCCATTGTTTCGGCTTCGACCTGTTCGCGTACTCGTTCTAGCTCATTTTCTTCCGCCACGCTAGGGATTCCCCTTCTAATGTGAAACGTCCATCTTCGGCACAGGACTGGGCCTGTGCTCTCCATTGGGCGCAGCATGTAGGGGCACTGCTTGCTGTGCCCTGCGCGCCCCTACTTGATCCCGGCCTTTGCCAGCGCCTGTCGAATGCCCGTCTCATCGAAACCGACGAATTCGGCGAGGATCTTCCCATCGCTGCCGATCAGGTAGTTCGTCGGAATGCCCTGCACCCGGTACTGGGTTGCGACATCATCGCCCTTGAGCAGCGCCTTCATTCCGAAGCCGCCGGACTTCCACACCTGGCCGACCGTCGCGGCGTTGTCGGTGATGTTGACGCTGAGAATGTCGAAACCCTTGCCGCGCATCTCGCTCAACAGATCATTGAGGTGCGGCAGCTCCTCCCGACACGGCCCACACCAACTCGCCCAGAAGTTGACGAGCGTCACCTTGTTGGATCTCACGGCGTTTGCCAGGTTGATCTTGCCGCCGCCCAGTTGCTGCAACTCAAAGGCGGGCGCCGCTTTGCCGACGGGGATCAGACCCTCCTCCTGGGAGGTCCCGCTGTTGGGCCGATTATGAGAGGAGGCGTACTCCTTCATCGTCTTCGCCCCTTTCGGCACGCTCCAGGAGAGGATCGCCGAGGGCACGCCGCCATTGGCCTTCACATTGGTGAGGCGTGTCTCCATCGTCTGCTTCGCGCCGTTATTGTATGCGATCTGCGTATAGCCGCGCAGCAGATAGTCCGGTCCCACATAGAACTTCATGACGTTTCTGCCGGTCCCGGTTACGAGCAGAGTCTTGCAGACCACGCCCCCGATGGTCATGCTCTCCCCCACCTTCACGCCGCTCCCCTGCGAGATCAGCCGATTGAGCAGGTCGGGATTGAAGAAGATCTGGGCCTCCGGGGACATCACACCGGACACCACGTTCCCCCCGCTCAGGTCGGCGGGCTGTGTATGGTAGAAGTTTTCCGTGGTGTCGAGGCTGGTCAGTATCTTACCGTTCGAGTGCAGGATCCGGCTGTCGTCACTCATCGCAGTCAGCACGATGTGGGCGACGTTCGGTTTCTTGAGCAGCAGCGTCCCCTTGTCGGCGCCGCCGTTCTGCTGGATGGTGAAGTCCCCTTGAATCGTCTGCGTCCGGGTCTCCGCATCGAGGCACTTCTGGAGCAGGGCGTCACCCGCTGCATCCGCCCGCGCCGCCTGGGCCCAGGCGCAGAGCATCCCGACGGCTGCCGGGAGTGCGAAGAGGATCCTCATTAAGGTTGTGTGTCGCGGTCTCATGATGGTTTCCTGGGTTACGACGCGGGCGACGGCTCCGGGCCGGCCATGGGCAGCGAGGAGCCGCCGTCGGATTTCGGCTCCGTCTCCTCGCTCTGGAGCAGATAGCGCTCGCGCTCGGCTTGTTTGAGAGTGCGCCAGATCAGGAATTGCTTGCGCAGGGTGTTCAGGAAGCGGCGGTTGACCCGCTTCCAGTTGGAGATATCGCCGGATTCCCGGTCGATGTGCAGTCGGATCTCGAACACGTCCGGAGTGTCGGTCGGCGTCGTCTCGATGGCGACCCGTTGCGACACGCCCAGGTCGAAAGGCGCCAGCCAGGTCATGCACTTGATGCGGTAGGCCAGGCCGTTCTCATGCTGGAACTCCTCGGATTCCACGTTCTGCGTCACAAAGTCGCCGATGCTGTACTCCTCATAGGCGGCGAACCACTCGCCCAGGAAGGAGCTGAGGCCGGACGCCTGGTCTCCGGTGACCGCGAAGGGCAGCGGGATCGCCCAGTGGTCGCCGTCCGGTTCGGGCACTTTCCAGGTGCGGTCTATGGCGGGTGTGGCGACTTCGGCGGCTTTGCGGGCGGGATAGAGCGTGGAGAGCAGGACGACGGCGACGACGACCAGCGTGGTCATCACGGCGCTCACGCTGGAGAAGTTCAGATAGAGATCCGGCAGCCAGCCGGTCCAGACCAGGATCTTGCTGGCCAACTGGCCCAGCAGGTAACCGGCGACGGAGCCGAGGATGGCGTAGACCATGGCCTCCGCGATAAAGAGCATGCCGATATGCGTGGGAGCCAGGCCGATGGAGGAGAAGATGTGGATCTCTTTGACGCGTTCGAAGACGGAACCGAGCATCGTGTTCAGGACGATCATGGAGGCGATCAGGATCGGGAAGAAGACCAGTTCCAGGCCGCGCCCGGAGGTGGTGGCGATGGAGGAGTAGCGCTCGATCTTGCCACGATCCGGCCCATTGACTTCGGGATGCGTGATCTGGCCCGCATAGAGGTTCAGGCCCAGGCGGTGCATCAGCGGGTTCAGCTTCGCCAGGACCTCCTCCTTGTTGGCGAAGTCGATGCTGATGGAGCGCAGCTCCGCGCCCATGTTGGTCGCCGTCTGATAGGGCACAAAGAAGACCTGATCGGGTTCGAGGTGGGTGTACTCCTTGAACCCCTGTTCGCCGCCTCCCCGGCCCCCGGTCCCGCCGCGCGACAGCTTGTTCATCGCGATGAAGTCCACCGGGGTCAGGATCTCGTTGTCCAGGTCGGCGAACTCCTTCATCTTCAGGGAATCGAGGATTCCGATCACAGTGTACTCCACCCCGCTATAGGTGATTTTCGCCTTGCCCACATCGGCGATATCCACACGCAGCACGGAAGCGACCGAATCCGGCAGGATCATCACATAGGTATCGCCCGGCTCGAACCAGCGCCCCACCGGCTTGCCGGTCTTCGGGTCGGTGAGCAGGGCTTCCTGGGGGCGGGTGATCTTCGCCTCGGCGGGAGAGAGCCCGACCATAGCGCGGGCCTCATACTGCTTGTCGGCGCGGGTGAGCGAGAGGAAGGACTGTTCGCCCATCTGCGTGCCATAGAACCAGGCCCTTGGCGCGACGGAGTAGTTCCGCCCATACTCATCGAAGAGCAGGCGATAGGCGGGCTCCTGCAGGGGATCCCACATGGCCGTTCGGATCATGATGCCGTTGTAGCGGGGGCCGTGATCGCTGGGCGCGGGGACTTCATTGAACCGGATGGTCTGGACGACCGAGGTGAAGGAGAGGACCGTGAAGGTGAGCAGCACCAGCGTGATGCAGGTGAGGAAGGTGCGGGCTTTGCGCCTCCGCATATTGGAGATGCCCAGATTGAACGCCGCGATGGCGACGGAGACACGCCCGATATCGGCTTTATGGATGCCGCCCGCCGCCTGGTTCATCTGCTTGAGCTGCTCTTCAAACTTACCGGCGATGAGGGCGATCACGATGCCCGACAGCGCCGCCATCACAAAGGCCAGCAGGACGATGATGGGGTTCATCGTGATGTCGAAGGCGGGATGGATGTACTTGAAGATGATAAAGATGCCCAGGAAGAAGAGTGCTGCGACGCTGAGCTGACGCTTCAGATCGAAAAATCCGAAAATCAGGCGCTCCATGAAATAAGCAAACGGGATGAGCAGAGCGAGATAGAAGAGGACGCCCTGAACGACATCGGTAGCCGTCTGCTGCACGTCGGGATAGGCGCGGCTCTCGAAGCCCCAGGCATCGCGGGAGTCGGCGTCGAACTTCTCCCAGTCCAGGTTGGCCCGATCCTGCTTTGCACGCTCGATGGCCTGCGCCGCCAGCTTGTGCAGGCCGGGCACGCCCTCGTCGCTGTTCATGTCGAGGATACGGTACTTCGCCAGGCGGCGCATACGAAAGTCGTCCAGCCGCCACATATCCTCGGCGACGTGGAGCGCCGTATCGTAGATCGCCCCGGACTTGGCGATCTCGCGGGCCGGGTCGTAACTCACGTCGGCGACGATACCGCCGGACAGGTCGGAGTTCTGCTGATCCTTGGGATCGCCCGCCACCAGGTAGCCGATCCCCTCCGGCGTGCTGCCCGTTGCGTCCGGGTTGTTCGGATCGTACTTGTAATCGGAATTGACCAGGAGCAGGCGGGTGGCGCCGGGGCCGCTGTTCATGGCGATCTTGAGCCGTGTGCCCGGCTGCGAGAAGAGCACGGCCACGTCTTCGACGTAGGAGCCGACGAGCGAGGGGTCCTGCGGGTCGATCGCGTAGCCGAACATGCGCGGCTCGCCATTGCTCTGCCCGTCGTAGACATCGATGCCGGTCAGGGCGCGCAGCGACTGCTGATCCACCAGGTCGTAGATGGCGGTCGCCACGCAGCGGAAGACGATCACGGGGGTCTCTTTCACCGCCGTGGTCACCATGACCTCCAGGGGGATATACTTCGCGCCGGTGCTGCCCAGGTCGGGGGCGTAATCGATCTCGCCGCGCAGCAGATTAGGGGCATCATTCCCCTGTGCATCCTTCTTGGTATCGCGGTAGTCGAGATGGTAGGCCGCGAGAAGCGCCGGTTTGTTGTTGCCATACGCCGTCAAGGGCGCGATGCCGTGGAAGGCGAAGAAGTTGGAGGAGGGAACCGGGTTGCCCTTATCATCCTCCGCGTCGCCATCGGGGCGCTTGTAGAGGCTGCCATCCGGATTGTGCCTCAAGGTGGGCATCCGTTCCGGCGGCGCCCATTGGGCGCTCTGCACCATGTTGCCGCGCACGCCCATGTACGACTTGGTGCGGTTGCGGACCACCACGAGCGAATCGGAGAGGGCGGGATCGGAGCTGGCAATGAACGACTTGCGGGGGTTGAACATCTGCACATGCCCCTGCAGCGTCGCAAAGCCTCCCTGCAGCGCCATGCGCGACCACTTGGAGGGCTCGGTGATGGGCATACGCTGGGCGTTGACATCGCCCGGCTCGTTGGTATCGGTGACGATATGCCACATCAGGCAGGAGAGGAGCTTGACCTGTTGGGCCAGATTGGCGACATTGACGCTATCCGGCGTGTCGAAGGGGGTGTCGACCAGCGCACGGCTGTCGTCCGTGGAGGCGAAGGTGACCCCCTCCCCCCCCGCCATGGTGACGGCTTCGGCATCGAAGGCGGGCTTGCCGGGAATGAAGTTGCGCCAGTTCTTGCCGTCCACCGGGTTGACGCCATCGTTGAAGTAGCGCTTGGAGTTAAAGCCGAAGGTGTTGCCGACCTTCTCGGCGTTCTCGCGACAGACGCGGGCGATGTCGCTGAACTTGCCCTGAATGTCCTCGCGGAAATCGTAGAACCAGCCTTTGTAGAAGATACCGAACGAACGGGTCTGGCTGGTGAGATCGAGGCCGCACCAGAGATAGATATCTTTCGGCTTGGGCTTCTTCTCGAACCATCCGGGCGGGGTCCACTCGTCCATGTGCTGCTGGACGTACTCGCGGATGCCCTGCATCGCCTGGAAGTGGGCGCTGGTGGCGACAAACATCATGCTCCGCTTGGGCGGCCTGGCCTTGAAGATCTTCATCAGTTCCAGCATGGCCGCCATCCCGCAGGAGGTGTCCGCGCCGGGCGCCAGGGCCGGTACGACCGAAGTCGCATCGTAGAACGACTGTACCACGATAAACTGGTCCCGCATCTTCGGGTCCGTGCCTGGAATGAAGCCGGTGATGTTTTTGGCCGGTTTCGAGAGCCAGGGCATGGTGCAGGTGAGGGTGACCGTGGGCGCTTTGCCGCTTTCGCAGAGCGCCAGCAGGGGGGCGGCGTCCTCCTGCTTCATGTAGAAGCGTGGAATGGAGATCGGTATGGAGATGAACTTGGCTTCCGCCTCACCGCGCATGGTCGTCTGCGGTGCGACGAAGATCACGGCCCTGGCGCCCAGGCGGGGGGCGTTCATCCACTCCGCCTGGCAGTTGAAATCCACCATGACAACGGATCCGTCCACCTGCTTGCCGTTGAAGTTGCGGAGCTTGCCGTCCCGCACATAGATCAAGGGGGCGGTCAGCCCCGCCTTCGGCAGCGTAGGGGTCCGGACCAGGTTGGGCCAGAGCGGATACATGGGGAGGCGTCTTGCGCCGGGAGTGAAGCCGGCATCGGTGCCTGGCTTCCCGGTGTGAGCAGGCACCTGAGAGTCAGTCGTTGGATTGGGATCGCCGCCCTCTTGAGGCGACAGGGTAACGAAGGCGCCCTTGGAGGGATCATCCACGCTGTAGTCGTAGGGAATGGTGACCGGGAACGTGTCCACGGAGACACTGCCTTCCGGGCCGAGGAGGGAGCGAAAGGAATCCTCCACGAGCTTTGCGGCCTGATCCGAGCCGGGATAGCCCGCCACACGGGAGGGGAGCGCAGCAAACTGGTTGATGGTGGCTTCCATGCGCCCGGTGTCACCATCTACCGTCTGGAAAAGTTCATGGTATTCCTGCTCCCGCGCGGCTTTCTCCTTGTCGGCCTTCTCATCGGCGCGCGAGAACAACACCGCGCCGCCAAAAAGGAAGAGCGCAACCAAGGCGGCGGGCACCATGAACCGCCGCCTATCGTGAGAGAGCAGGCCTTTCCAGAATCGAGACATAAACGCTTTCCCTTCTATGGGGAAAACGAATGAACGGAGACCGGTGTGCGAACGTCTTCGTTCTTCGTTTTACGCAGGCGGTTTTGGGCTGCGAGAAGACGCAGCGCGACAATCCGAAGCAAAAAGATCACAAATCGAGGGGCTCAGACGTTTCCATAATAACATAATGAGACATAAAAATCAAGCGCAGGGGGAGTTGCATCGAGCTTTCTCTGCGGTTTCCGGGCTCTCTTGTGTTATTGGACAGCATACACG
>DATGIG010000398.1:0-17837 GCA_035295825.1 Chthonomonadaceae bacterium
CTCAACTTTGAGCAGGCCCTGGCGGATGGTGGGGCGACAGGCGTCTTTGGGAGGCTTGGATGGAATGACGGCACAACCGAGAGCTATGCCTTTACCGAGGCCGACCGCTTCCTCTCCCTCGGCGGGCAACTCTCCGGGACGCACTGGCGGCGCAAAAACGACCTCGTGGGACTGGCTCTGGCGCAGAGCGATCTCTCGGCGGCGCACAAGGACTATCTGGCGGCAGGCGGGCTGGGGTTCGCACTCGGCGATGGCAGACTGGATTATGCCCCGGAACGTGTCCTGGAAGCCTACTACTCCTATCAACTCACCAAGCCGCTCGCCCTCTCCCTGGACTACCAGTACATCACCAATCCGGGCTTTAATCGAGACCGAGGGCCTGTCTCCGTTGTTTCGCTTCGAGCGCACCTAATCTTCTGATGCCGAATCACGTCCACAAGGCGGCAGCAATCTGCCTTCTGTGGCCTTTATTCAGCGCGGGCGAAATCAGTGATGAAAGAATGAGTAGCCGAGACCGATCTGTTCCGCTGCCCGGTTGGCTATATGCCGATTATATGAGCATAGGTGAGGAGTCCGTCGTTGGCCCTCACGATCACGATGGCCCCGGCGTTCCCGGAGAGGAGCTGGCACCTCCATATCCCCTGTTCATAACGGGGCGCTGACGCCATCCGCCATCTCTTCTCCCGCACCATCTGCAACTTTTCCATCCAGTAGAGAGACATATCCGCGGCCTGGGAGGAGGAGAGACGCCCCGCGAAACGGGGGTCCTCGGGCAGATGCTGGCTTACCTTCTCCAACAGCCCCGTGTCGGCATTCCACTGCAAGATGCCGCTGAGACTTCCCGCCGCATCCCGATACTCTACCTGCCATTTCCGAAGTTCCTTGCCCGCGTTGTCATGCGTCGCCAGGGGGGCGGAGGTGAAGTGCAATGTGGCTGTCTCCGGAACCAGGTCACGGCACATCGTCCTGCTGCGTTCCACGACCTGTTGCGCAGAGTAACGCCCATAAGGTCCGAGGTTCGCCATCTGGTCCACATGTTGTGTCCACAGACGCGTCAGAAAGAGGCCCATACAGACGAGGAGGATCGGAAGCCAGGGGAGCAGAACGTAGGAACAGCCCTTACGCGGCATGGTTTGTTCTCCTTATATTTGCAGGTCGGGTGAGGTTGCAGTAATGTGACCGGGTGTTGTTCGGTCGTCCTACGCGCACCATTATAACAAGCCGTCGCTTACCAAAGCGTGACCGATCCCTGACCGAAAAGTAGCTGCCACTGCAGCCGATGGACCCAGGGCTGAAAGATCCCTGACACGATGGAAGTAGCCCTTTCCGCAGGTACAATGCAGCATGCGTGGAGAAGAGGCGGAAGCGGCTACAAAGAAGGGAGCGCGCGGATGGAACCGGCGGATCAAAAGCTCACTCTCACCCTGTTCGGCGCATTCGAGGCGTCCAGCAATGGTATCTTGCTTCCCGGCTTGCAAAGGCGCGATGGCGAGCGCCTGCTGGCGCTGCTCGCGCTTCAGCAGGGGCGCCCCATCAAGAGTGAGGCGCTCGCCCGGACCCTCTGGGCCGCCTCCGGAAGCCTGGACAGCCTGCATCAGGCCGTCTCGCATCTGCGGCGGGCGCTCGCAGAGCACACCTATCGCCTCCAATCGCTGAAAGGCGCCCTGCTTCTGGATCTGGCGGGCGCGGAGGTGGATGTGCTCACTTTCGATGCCGCCCTGTATCAGGGCGACATCCCTTCCTTGAAGACGGCGGTCGCGCTGTATCAGCGGGGTCCGCTTCTGGAGGGCTGGGACGAGGTCAAAGACGCCTGGATTTTGCCGGAGCGCGAAAAACGCAAACGAAAGTATCTGGAGGCTCTCAAGCAATTAGCCGCCGACTGCATGGGGAAGCAGGATCCTGCCGCCGCGACGCCGTTCCTGCGCGCCTATGTGACCGTGAACCCGGGGGAGGAGCGCGGTTGGTGCGATCTGATGGACGCGTTGATCCGCAGCGGGGAACGCGTGGCGGCGATCCATCTCTATGAAAAATGCCGCAGCTTTTTTCAAAGCAAGTTTCACATAGCGCCTCCGGCCGAAATGGTACGCCGATACCAGCAGATCCAGCCGGGGAAGCTCACCCCGGCTCCGGAAGCGCCTCCAGATCGGAGTATGCTGAAAGCGCCAAGAGGCGTCGTACTGCTCGAATCGCCTTTCTATATCCTGCGCCCTACCGATCCGCTCTTCGCGGCAGCCCTGGCCCAGCGTGAAAGCATCGTCCTCGTCAAAGGCCCCCGCCAGACGGGCAAGACCTCCCTGCTGGCGCGGGGCCTTCAGCAGGTCCGTGAGGCGGGCGCCAACGTGGTGCAGACCGATTTACAGAGCCTCAGCCAGGAGAGCTGGGCCTCGGCGGAAGCCTTTTGTCTGGCCCTGGCGCAAGATCTGGCGGATCAACTCGATCTGCCGACGCCGCCCGCCGAAGTCTGGAATCCCGCGCGCGGTCCCAACCGCAACCTGCAACGTTATCTCTGCGACCAGGCCCTGGAGCGCTCTTCTGTCCCTCTGGTGTGGGGATTGGACGAAGTCGACACACTGTTTGCGTATCCCTTCAGCACTTCGCTCTTCGCCCTGTTTCGCTCCTGGCATAACGCCCGCGCGCTTGAGCCCCAGCGCCCCTGGGATCGGCTCACGCTGGCCATGGCCTACGCCACGGAAGCCCACCTGTTCATCCAGGATCTGAACCAGTCGCCTTTCAATGTCGGCCTGCAACTGACGCTCCAGGACTTCAGCCTCCCGCAGATCGAGGAGCTCAATGCCCGGTATGGCTCTCCGTTGAAGAGCCCGGACCAGCTTCATCGCTACTCTCGCCTGGTGGGCGGCAGCCCCTACCTGATCCACCGTGGCCTCTACGAAATGGTCACGCAGGCCATGGATCTGCACGCCCTGGAGGCGCAAGCGGCCCACGATTCCGGCTGTTTTGGGGACCATCTGCAACGGATGTGCCACGCGCTCTCCCAGGACGCCGCGCTCTGCGCGGTGGTGCGGGGCCTGCTCGAAGGCCGCCCCTGCCCGACGCCACAGAGCTTTTTTCGCCTGAAGAGCGCCGGGGTTCTGGTCGGAGAGGAGCCGGAAACCGCGACGTGGCGTTGCGCCCTCTATAGGAGCTATCTGGAGGTCCATCTGACATGATCCCTGCTTCCCCTCCCTTCTATGTGACCGGCGGGACCATGCAAGGAGACGCGGCTTCCTATGTGCATCGTCAGGCGGATGAGGCCCTCTTCGCCAGCCTGATGCGCGGCGAGTTCTGCTATGTCCTCGACGCCCGCCAGATGGGCAAATCCAGCCTGATGATCAAGACCGCCGCGCGCCTGGAAGCGGCAGGGGTCGCTGTGATCAAACTGGACCTGACCGCTCTGGGCTTGGATCTGTCTGCAGAGCAGTGGTACTTCGGCCTGCTGGAGGGCCTGGGAGCTTCCCTGGAAGCGGAATTGGAGGCATTCTGGGAGGCGCATCGGCGGTTCGGCCCTCTGCAGCGCTGGCTGAAAGCCCTCGAAGAGGTCCTGTTGCCTCGCAACGCAGGGCGTGTGGTGATCTTTGTGGATGAGATCGATATCGTGCGCAGTCTTCCCTTCCACACCGACGAGTTCTTCACGGGCATTCGGGAGTGTTACAACCGGCGTGCGTCCCACGCGGATCTGGAGCGGCTGGCGTTCTGTTTGCTGGGGGTCGCCACACCCTCGGGCCTGATCCAGGATTCAGGCATGACCCCCTTCAACATCGGGACGCGCATCGAACTCAACGACTTCACGCCGCAAGAGGCTGCCATCCTGAGCCGGGGCTTGAGCACGGGAGGCAGGAATGGCTCAGGGCTGTTGGAGCGGGTGCTGTATTGGACAGGGGGCCATCCTTATCTGACCCAGCAGTTGTGCCGGGCGGTGGCGGCACGGGCAGAGGCGGTGTCTGCCGGCCATGTGGACCGCTTGTGTGCGGAACTGTTCTTCTCCCCACGGGCGCGCAAACAGGATAACAACCTGTTGTTTGTGCGCACCTGCCTTCTGCAGAGCGAGGCCGAGGTTGCCGGTCTGTTGGATCTGTATGGCCGGGTGCATGCGAACAAGCGGGTCGTAGATGACGAGACCAATCCGCTGATAGACTCTCTGCGCCTGGCGGGGATCGTGGGGGTGAATTCGGGCTGCCTTCGGGTTCGGAACCGCATCTACTTTGCGGTGTTCGACCGGGAGTGGGTGCAGGCGAACATGCCGGACACGGAGATTCGGAGGCAGCGCGCGGCTTATCTCCGGGGCCTGTTTCGCGCCCTTGCTCTGAGCAGTGCGGTGCTTGCGGTCGTCGCGGCCTTCGCGGTCTATGGCTTCTCACAGGCCGCTCTTGCCCGTGAGAAGGCCAGGCTTGCGGACAAGCGGGCCGACGAGGCCCAGCATCTCCTATATATTGCGAATATGAACCTGGTTCCTCTCAGCTATGAGCAGAATCATGTTGTACGGGTAGAGGAACTGCTTGAGGAGACAAGAACGAGCAAGTTCCGTGGCTTTGAATGGGGCTACTGGAACCGACTAATTCACCGTGGGGTGAGGCCGCTCAAGGGACATCGAGCCAACGTCAGATCTATTGCTTTCTCTCCGGACAGCAGATATATCGTTACGGGAAGTGATGACAGTACCGCGAAGGTGTGGGACATGGAGACAGGACAAGAGACTATGACCCTCAAAGGGCATACAGCCTATGTCACTTCCGTTGCCTTCTCTCCCGATGGCAAACGCATCGTTACCGGGAGTTTCGATAAGACGATAAAGTTGTGGGACGCCGAGACAGGGCGCGAAACGTGGACTTTGAAACAAATCGCTCCTGTCTCTTCCGTCGCTTTCGCTCCCGATGGCAAACACATTTTTATTGGGAGCTTGGGTGATGCGGCAACTGTATGGGATGTCGAGACAGGAAAGAAGACCCTGACGCTCCACACGAGGGTTTTCGGCAGCGATTATACATTGAATGATGTCTCTTCCGCCGTCTTTTCTCCCAATGGCAAATACATCGCTGCCGCGGTTTGGAACGGCATGGTTAAGGTGTGGGAACTCGATACAGGACACGAAACCCTCTCCCTCAAAGGACATACAAGGCTTGTCACTTCTGTCGCTTTCTCTACCGATGGCAAATATATTGTCACAGGAAGTTATGACAGTACTGCGAAGGTGTGGGATGTCGAGAAAGGGCGAGAGATCCTGACCCTCCAAGGATATACACTTTATGTCACTTCTGTCGCCTTCTCTCCCGATGGCAAACGCATCGTTACCGCGAGTGTGGATGGTACGGTAAAGATCTGGGATGCCAAGACTGGGCAGGTAACCCTGACACTTGCTAGATACCCCTTTGGTGCCCAATGCGTTGCCTTCTCTCCCGATGGCAAATACATCGCTACGGGGGGCCGGGATTTTACGCCAGAGGTGTGGGCCGCTGAAATAGGGCAGGGACCCCTGACGCTCCAAGGGCATAGAGGTAGGGTCTCTTCCGTTGCTGTCTCTCCCGATGGCAAACGCATCGTTACCGGATGCGCGGACGGCACGGCAAAGGTGTGGGATGCCTGGACAGGGCAAGAGACCCTTACGCTCAAAGGATCGACAAATATTGTTTTTGCTGTCGCCCTCTCTCCCGATGGCAAACGCATCGTTACCGGATGCGCGGACGGTACGGCAAAGGTGTGGAATGCGGAGACAGGACGGGAAACCCTGACGCTCGCAAGACACACAAATCGTATCTCCTCCGTCGCCTTCTCGGCAGATGGCCATTACATTGTCACGGGAAGTTATGACAAAACAGCAAAGGTGTGGGACTCGGAGACAGGTCAGGAAATCCTGACACTCCAGGGACATGCCGATGCTGTCACTTGCGTTGCTATCTCTGCGGATGGCAAAACCATTGTCACGGGAAGTGATGACAGGACGGCAAAGGTCTGGGATGCCAGGACAGGTCGCGAAATCCTGACACTCCAGGGACATATCGGTTCTGTCTATGCTGTCGCCTTCGCTCCCGATGGGAAATACATCGTTACCGGGGGCGAGGGCGGTACCGCGTATGTGTGGGACGCCGAGACAGGACAGGAGACCCGAGCGCTCAAAGGGCATGACGCTTCTGTCTATGCTATCGCCTTCTCTGCCGATGGCAGACGCATCATCACAGGAAGTGAAGACAACACCGCGAAAGTGTGGGACGCCGAGACAGGCCGCGAGACCCTGACGCTCAAGGGGCATTCACGCGGCGTCATTTCCGTTGCGATCTCTTCGGATGGCAAACGTATCGTCACAGGAAGCGATGACAGGACGGCAAAGGTCTGGAGCTCAGATTAGTCGGCCCGTGCAAAGTCGATGAAGCCACGCTCCGGGTCGGTGTGGATGAGGCGGAGGCGCACACGGTCGCCGACGTCCAGCCCCTCCTCCCCATGCAGGATGCGCCCCTCCACCGGCGGCGCGAGGAGGCGCGCGAAGGTCCCCTTTCCGGCGGGCGTGCCGGTGACAATGGCGTCGAATACGTTGCCGATCCGATGCGACATCAGCACGGCGGCGGCGACCTTGCGTATCTTGCGCTCCACCTTCCGTGCGGCGGTCTCTCGCTGCGTGCAGTGCGCCGCGATGGTCTCCAACTCCGCCGGGATGTAGGGCGGGGCCTGCTTTGCGGAGACCGCTTTGAGCAGGCGCTGCAGCACCAGGTCGATGTAGCGCCGGTTCGGCGCGGTCGCATGGGTATATCGATAGGCCGCCAGTCCGAAGTGCCCGGTATCGCCCCGAACCGAGGGCACGACCGCGTACTCGCCCGGCCCCAGGAGCTTCACTACGGAGAGCGAGAGGTCGGAGAAATGGACGGGGTCGGTAGCTTTCCGACGCACCAGGAAATCGGCCAGGGCGCGGGCGTTCGGCGTCTCGGGCAGGTCGTCGCCCAACCGGCGCGCGATCTCCACGATCCGTGCCCAGCGCTCCGGAGCGCGCACCACCCGCTGGATCGAGGGCATCCCTGTCACCTCCAGAAAGGTCGCCAGCGTGATGTTCGCCGCCACCATGAGGTTCTCGATCAGCGAGCGGGCCGCGTTCTTGCGCGGCACAGTGAGGCCGACCACCTGGCCCTCCCGCATCACGGGCAGCGCTTCCACCGTCTCGAAATCCAGCATCCCGGCCTGTTTGCGCTGCGCCAGCAGCCGCTGCGCCGCCTCGTGCTGGAGGCGCAGTTGCGCCTCCATGCCCGGAACCCTGGCGACATGCTCCGGGATCGGACCTGTCCCCTCCAGCCAGTCGCCCACCGCATCGTAGGCCAACTGCGCATAGTTGCGGACATACGCACGGTAGGCGTTGGAGTGCACGACCTCGCCCTCCGCATCTACGGTCATTTCGATCACGACCGCCAGCCGCTCTGCATCGCCCAGCAGCGAACTCGCCTGCGTACACAGCGCCTCCGGCAGCATCGGGAAGATGGTCACCCCTGTGTAGACCGTCATGCCATTGGTGAAGGCATGCTTGTCCAGCGGCGTGTCTCTGGGCGCGAAGGTATCTACGTCCGCGATGCCCACCCGCACCCGAATGCTCCCATCCGGTAGTTGTTCCGCGACTTCGATCTGATCCAGGTCTCGCGACTCGTCGTTATCTATAGAGGACCAGAGCAGCCCGCGCAAGTCCTGAATATCCGCCGTGTGGGGCAATGGCTCCGTGGCGGCCTCCTGCGCCTCCTGCTGGGCCTCGCGGGGAAATTCCGGCTCGAATCCGGCCTCGATCATGGCTTGCCGGGCGCGGTTGCGCAAAAAGTCCGAAGCGGGGGGTGTCGTCATGCTCTCTCCTTGAAGGGGATCATCGGGCGAAGAGGTTCGCCTGCGTTCTATACGCAGAACTCGGCACTTTGTGCTGCCATTCCACGTAGATATGCTGGGAGCCTGTTCCGGCCCCGTTTAAGCCTCTTTTTCCCTACTGCAAATGGATAGGAGATCCTATGCTGATCCGCGTCGGTTACGACATCGAATTCGACCTGCCTGCGCCCACGCCTATGCTCACCGTGCTGAAGGTACACCCCTCGCGTGCTGCCGACCTGCGTCGCCCGGACACCCTGTACACCGAGCCGGATCTGTCCGTCTTCGAATACACCGATGGGTTCGGCAACCGTTGCGGTCGCCTCCATGCTCCCGCAGGAGCGCTGCGCCTCCATAGCGACGCCCTGGTGGAGGACAGTGGAGAGCTGGATGCCTATCAGCCCGACGCCCTCCAGCACCCTGTGGAGGAACTCCCCGCCGATGTGATTCAGTTCTTGCTGGGCAGCCGCTACTGTGAAGTGGATAAGCTCTCCCAGATCGCCTGGGACCTCTTCAGCCACACCGAACTCGGCTGGCCGCGCGTCCAGGCCATCTGCGACTGGGTCCACCGCCACGTACATTTCGACTACATGCTTACACATCCCGGCAAGACGGCCCTGGACGTCTACAACGAGGCGACCGGGGTCTGCCGCGACTTCCAGCATCTCGCCATCGCGTTCTGCCGCTCTCTCAACATTCCGGCCCGCTATGCCACCGGCTACCTGCCCGATATCGGCATCGAGTGCCACGAAGTCATGGACTATGCCGCCTGGTTCGAGGTCTATCTCGGCGGCCGCTGGTACACCTTCGACGCCCGCAACAACACCCGCCGCATTGGGCGCGTCCTCATGGCGACCGGACGCGATGCCGTGGATGTCGCCCTCACCACCTCCTTCGGCAACGCGATCCTGAAGAACTTCGTCGTCATCGCCGAGCAGGTTGCTTCATAACCGGATGAGGCGTTAGACGAGGTTCACACTTTTGGGAGTTGCCAGGGAGCGCGGCGGTCGTGGTCGAGCCAACCGTTGGCCTCTTTGTCCCCGACAAACTGCCAGTGCTGCGGGTCCCACTTCAGGCGGCGATGGTTCCAGTAGGCCAGGTTACCCAACTGCACGATGGCGACCGAGCGGCAGCCGGTCTCGACATCGCAAATGGGCTGCCGGCGGCTGCGGATGCAGTCTATCCAGTTGCGGTGATGCCCCGGAGACTGGAAGAGATGCACCTCGTTGGCCGCTAACGGCTCCTTGATCAGTTCGGGCGGGTCGCTCACCAGCACCCCGCGATCTATGTGCAGGGTCCCCTTCGTTCCCGTAAAGACGCAGCCGCTCGGCCCGCCGTGCGTCATCTCCACCCCGTCGGGATAGATATACTTCACACCCAGTTCGGCCTTCGAATCGTCGGGAGGGATGATCTCCACCGGGCCGGAGTGGTCCTTATCGAGGGCCCATTGCGCGATGTCGTAGTGGTGCGCGCCCATGTCGGCATGGCCGCCTCCGGAGTACTCGCGATAGCTCCGCCAGGCCGGAAAGTGGTTATGCACGCCGCGCGGGCTGAGGGCGGAGTTGTAGGGGCGCATGGGGGCGGGACCGAGCCAGAGGTCCCAGTCCAGTCCGGGCTCCAGCGGCTCCTCCGGCAGGTCGCAGGGGCGGCTCGGGCTGCCGACGCCCACAGTCACGCTCTTCACCTGCCCGATCCGCCCGCTACGGATGAATTCGCAGGCTTGCCGGAAATCCCCGAAGACGTTGGAGCGCTGCTGGCTGCCCGTCTGCAGCACCCGCTTATGTTTGCGCACTGCATCCATGCAATGCTTCGATTCCGCCAGAGTGAGGGTGAGCGGCTTCTCGCAGTAGACGTCTTTACCCGCCTTGCAGGCCTCGATGATGGGGATGGCGTGCCAGTGCTCCGGCGTCACGATGACCACCGCATCTATATCCTTACGCGCCAGCACCTCCCGGAAATCGCTATATTCATCGCACGTCTTCGCGCCCCGGTCGTCGTTGCTGTAGGCCGTCTCCACCCGCTGCCTGGCATGGTTGCGCCGGTTGGTATCCACATCGCAGACCGCCAGCGCCTGCACATCCCGAAAGCCCAATAGCGTGGGCAGGTGAAAGTCGTTGGCCATCTTACCGCAACCTATGAACCCGACCGTGATTCGCTCGCTGGGCGGCGCATGGCCCGCCCTGCCGAGCGCGGAAATGGGAACTATCATGGGGGCGGCAATCAGAGGCATGGCAGCCCTCTGGATAAACTGGCGTCGACTGATGCCCTTACGCGTTTTGCTCATGACGTACTCCTGACTTTCATAGCAGGATGGATCTCTTCGTTTGGGGTGGCCTCCGGAATACCATTGGCAGGCAGGACATAGGCGCAGAACTCTTCCCCTGATTTGGTTTTTGCCGGGCGTTCTTCGATGTTCTTTAGATCAGGCTGTAACCGTAGACGTTGATACAGCAGGTTGTTGAGTATAACTTCACCTGCTTTGCCTTCGCTGGCCATGCGCGCGGCCCAGACCACCGAATCCCCCACTGAGATAAAATGATTTTGCTCCATATAGAACCGTATTCGCCCAATGTCCGCTCCCATTGCCAGACCGGTGTGCTCTGCGGGCAGCTTGCGAACGGTACGCTCCCACTTTGTGAACAGACGCGCGGCAAAGTCCCGCTCTTCTCGCATAAAATTGACGAAACAGTCCACAAAATTATAGCCGTGCTCTTCACAGAATTTCTCATCGAAATAGGCCAGAAAGCCATCTCCGGTAAATTTATCGAAGAGACCCATATGGGTCCCGATCAGTCGGCGCGTTTCGCTCAAAAACTCCCGAATATTCTTCGCGAAATCATCGGGATCCTCAGCATATGTCATCAAATCCTGCGATTTTCGAATATCTCCCATTACGACAATGGTTTGTGAGAGCGCCTGCGTCTCAGATTTCAGCAGCGCCTCGGCACTTTTGAGGAAGCGCAGGGTAGTACCTTGCGGCAAAATCGCCTTCCAGCGCACATAGCGTTCCCGATAAGCAACACTGCGCGTGTCCAAAATGGAGGGTAGAGTTACATCGATCTGGAGGTAATGCAGAAGAGGGTGTTTGAGCGCGTTGAGAAGGCTGAAGATTTCAAGCGATAGAGCATCGGAATATTCCGGATCCACCTTGCCGGACAACCATTTCTTTAAGGGTGCCAGCGTGAGTGAGATACTCGTCCGGTCGTCTTCGGCAAACAGTTTTCGGATGCGTCTCTCTTTCAGACATTCAAGCAATTGTGCTAAGACTTGGTTGCACTCATCACGATAGAGCTGCCCGTCTCCATGTGCATAGTAGGCCCAGAGAGTTTCGAAAGCCTGTATCAATGTCAGGCATTTCAAAAAGGGTTTTATCTCCAACACATCCGCCTCACTTTCTTTGGCGTGGAGCATCTCTTATCTTATGGCGCGCAGGACTCCTTCCCCTAGGGAGATAAAAGTTCGATCTGTACAAGAGAATCGCCACAATTTCCTAGACGAATGTCTGTGGTGACAAGTTTCGCAGGCAGGCTCTGGTTGGCCTCCGGATCATCCGCTATTAGTGACGCAAAAACCTGTGTACGCGTCAGAAACATCGTAAGTGCGACCACACATGCCTCATTTTCATCATATTGACATTTACTTATGAGACGGTTTACACTCTTGTCGAATGCGGAATCGTAACGGTGATCCATGCCTACCGTCCATTCTAGCAACGCAGAATAGATGGCTCTTATCTTTCTCGCCGCAACGCCGGATCTGTATACGCGCCGGAGGGTTGCACAATAACTTCGTAGGTCTTTATTATGCATCCAACATCTAAAGTTCGTGTTTGTAACAATTGCTCGGAATTTCGCCGCATCGGTTCCGTTGTCGAAATGGATTGCCACTGCTTTAGAGTGCAATACCCGCCCTTCCATGTTTATGTCTCATCCTTCCTCAATCGTATTGACCTAGTTACGCGATTCTATTCTCAATTCGATCTGTCGGGACAGCAATTAGGGGAGAATCAGGTCCGGCTACGTGTCTCCAACGACAAGGTATCTGCGGCTTTCTTCAGTTTTTTCCAGTTCAAGATCTCCAGAGTATCGTTTTCATATTTGATGATCTTCTCTTTCTTCATCCTGCTGATGATATTACTTACAGTATTCGGCAGGATGCCGGCCCAATTTCCTATCTCTTCGGGCATGATCGTTTGACTGAGGATAGAGGTATCCGGCCGGTAACCGAAGACACTTATCATTTTTTCAATTGCTATTGCGACCAGGAAATAGCTGTATTTATCTTCCTGCAGTGTATGATAAGCTTGTTCGTTATTCGAATGTATTTTCTTCGCCAGGCACTGTGCAAGATTTCTGTACAGGTAGCGGGATTGGGAGAGGCACGTGAGAAAGACTACTGGGTCAATTTCTATGCCCACCAGGTTCTTCACTGCGAACACATCCGCATTATGAGGAAGACCATCGATCAAATTGATCTCGCCGATAGGATCGCCTGCCGTCAGAGGGATGATCGGAATGATCTTGTTTTTTCCGGTGGTGCGCTGTACCCCGGCAACCCCGGAGTAGACGATAATGAGAAGGGGAAAAATCTCGCCTTCGGCCACCAGTTGAAAATTATCATCGCATTCAACGAACCGACTGTTGTCACGCAGCTTCTTGAGAAGACGCTCTTCGACATCGCGAAAGAACGGCAATACTTGAAGGTCGTCTAACGTCAGTTGCCTGTCCACAATTTCGCGTTTTGCAGGCTGCAACAGCGCATTTAGTTGCACCTCATGCTGCTCGTCCGTCAAGGATTTTGGCTTTTCCAATTCAGGCAAAAAGTTGGTGACTATGGAACGCACGTACTCCGAGGGGTTCAATCCCAGAAAGGCAGCCTCTTGCTTGAAGTCCTCCGTTATCATCCGATCCAGGACTTTAATCAAATCAGCAGGGGTCATCTTATGCCGAGGATTCAATGCGGTCAGCATCGCCTCAAAGTCACCAAGTCCAATACGGAGCTTCTTCAATTGGTCAATCTGGCTCTTATTTAGCTGCTCTTTTTTTACCCTATGCGGATTCGTCATCGTAAGCACACCACTCTCTTTTGGCTTAATGGACTTCCTGTGTGTTACAAGCTTTTGGCGGAGTATGGTTTTACTGTTACTATTCCGATTTTTCACACTCACCACATGTCTTGCCACCTGTCACCTCATTCCATGAGCATCGTGGCTCATCATCAGGGCGCGGCAACTCATGCGACGACCCTTCGCTCTGCATGCTTGTAACTTTTCTGAATTCAGCCAAATAACAAAACCTCCTGGCACCATGCATTCGTCGCGGTAACCAGGATATTGTATCTCAGGACATACTACAAATTGTGCGCCCCTACCGCTGCTTGGAATGAGAATTGAGATGAGTAGAAAGGGCCGAATTAAGCAATTATATCATGTTTCATCAAACAAGTCAATGTCTTCTCTATTGTCTGATGCCGCTTTCCATATGGTTGTTGGGCATCGTTCCTTCTACTTTGGTCTGAGTATCGTCTTGTACACCTGGCTAGGAGTTTAAGCATAACATATACAGCATAACATAACAATGAACAGCATATTGTGATCCCGCATACTTTTCTTCTGTGAAGTCTATAACATGCCATCCATGCCAGGAATCCCTCACGACGCTTCTCATCGGTCTTCGAGAGAAAGAGGAGATTGGACCGATGATACGTAATTAGCGTGCAATCCACAGGGATTCTCATTCACAGAACGATCCGTTACAGGCTCGTCGGGCGTTGGGGCTTGCACAGAGCGAACGAGGTCAGAACGGTATCCGATGTAGGGAGCAACACAGGGCAGGGAAGGAAGCGTGTGATGGGGGAGAAGGCAATCGGGAGCGATATGAGCAGGGCCGGGCGAATAGGAAAACGGATCGCGGTTATGCTGGCAGCGCTCCTGTTGGTGTCGGCGGCGCGTGCCGGGCAGGGCGTAGGACAGACGCCGGAACAGACGGCATTCTTCGAGCAGAACATCCGCCCGCTGCTGGCGCAGCGCTGCTACGCCTGCCATGCCGACAAAAATAAGGTGACCCAGGGCGGATTGGCGCTGGACAGTGCGGCGGGCTGGCAGCACGGCGGCAGCCGGGGGCCGGCGCTGAAATCCGGCGACACCGAGAACAGCCTGCTCCTCAAAGCCGTCCGCTATAAAGGCAACGCCCCGAAGATGCCGCCGAACGGCAAGCTCTCCGACCGGGAGATCGCCCTGCTGACAGAGTGGGTGAAACGGGGAGCGCCCGGCCCAAAAGAGGACAGCAAGCCGCCCACCAAGCCTTCCGGAGTGGACGTGGAGACCGGGCGCAAGCGCTGGGCCTTTCAGCCGATCCAGCGTGTCGCACCCCCCACGGTCAAGAGTGCCGCATGGGCGCAAAATCCGATAGACCGCTTCATCCTGGCGAAGTTGGAAGCGAAGGGCCTCCGACCGAACCCGGAGGCGGACCGCCGGACGCTCATACGGCGCGTCACCTTCGACCTGACCGGCCTGCCCCCGACCCCAGAGGAGATCCAGGCGTTCGTCAACGATGCCTCTCCCAATGCGTACGAAACGTTGGTGGATCGCCTGCTGGCCTCGCCCCGCTACGGCGAGCGCTGGGGGCGCTTCTGGCTCGACCTGGCCCGCTTTGCCGAAAGCCACGGGTACGAGCAGGACTACGACCGCCCCTACGCCTACCACTACCGTGACTTCGTCATCAAGGCATTCAACAGCGACATGCCCTACGACCAGTTCGTCCGCTGGCAACTGGCAGGTGATGAGATCGCGCCGGAGGAGCCGCTGGCGTTGATGGCGACCGGCTTCCTCGGCGCGGGGACGCACAGCACCCAGATCACCAAGAACCAGGTCGAAAAAGAGCGTTATGATGAACTGGACGACATGACCGCGACCACAGGAACCGCGTTTCTCGGCCTGACCATCGGCTGCGCCCGCTGCCATAACCACAAGTACGATCCTATCCCGACCAGAGACTACTATCGCCTCCTCTCCACCTTCACCACTACCGTCCGCAGCGACTATGACGTGAATATGGACCCGGCGGGTTATCGCAAGGCGAAAGCGGCGTTCGATGCGGAACACGCGCCCTTAACCGACGCCCTGCAGGCGTATGAGCGCGACCGACTGCCGGGGCATCTCGCCGCCTACCTGCAAAGTCCGTCGCACCGAGCGCAGCCCACCTCCTGGATGGTGCTCGGCTTCCAGAGCATCCATTCGGAGGGCGGCGCGACGCTGACGCCGCAGCCTGACGGCTCCCTGCTGGCCAGCGGGACCAATCCCGATTTCGACACCTATATTTTTACGGCGAAGACGAGCCTGCGCGGCCTCACGGCGATCCGGCTGGAGGCCCTCGCCGATCCCTCCTTCGTCAAAGGCGGGCCGGGGCGGGCTGGAAACGGCAACTTCGCCCTCTCGGATTTTCGCGTCACCGCCGCGCACGCCAACGCACCTGACAAGGCAGTCCCGGTCAAACTCCTCCATCCGCGGGCGACCTTCGAGCAGGCGGGACTGCCCGTCGCCGCCACCATTGACGCCGATCCGAGGTCCGCCTGGGCCGTGGACCCGCAGTTCGGCAAGAACCATGCCGCCGTCTATGACCTCGAAACGCCCCTCGGTTTCGAGGGCGGCACGCTCCTGACCTTCACCCTCAAGTTCGCCAACAACAACGGCCATAACATCGGCAGGCCCCGCCTCTCCGTCGCCACCGGAGTGCAGCCGCTCGCTTTCGATGCGCCCGCCCTGCCCGAGCGCGTCGCGGCGCTGCTGAGCGCCGACCCGAACCTGGCCTCCCTCGCAGCGGACGACCGCGCCGCCCTCCTGAACTGGTATAAGACGCAGGATGCAGGCTGGCAGGCGCTCAACGAGAGGGTACAGAAGCACCTCGCCGCTCAGCCGCAGCAGCCGATTCAAAAGGTGATGATCTGCAGCGAAGGCGTCCCCGCCATCCGCACCCACACCCAGGGCGGCGACTTCCTGGAGCAGACGCACTTCCTGGTGCGGGGCGACCCGAACAACAAGGGAGACGTCGCCACCCAGAGCTTCCTCCAGGTGCTGATGCGCTCGCCTGACGGCGAAAAGCGCTGGCAGACCCCGCCGCCCGCCGGCTGGCGCACCTCCTACCGCCGCCGCGCCCTGGCCGAATGGATCACGGACACGGAGGAGGGGGCCGGAGACCTGCTGGCCCGCGTCATCGTCAATCGCCTCTGGCAGCACCATATGGGCCGGGGCATCGTCGCCACGCCCAGCGATTTCGGGGCGCAGGGCGAGCCGCCCACCCACCCGGAACTGCTGGACTATCTGGCTTCCGAGTTGATCCGGGAGGGCTGGCATCTCAAAGCCATCCACAGACGCATTCTCTTGAGCGCGACCTACCGGCAATCCGCCGCCGCCAATCCGGCGGCAGAGAAGCTGGACCCGGCGAACCGGCTCTGCTGGCGGCATTCCCGGCAGCGGCTGGAGGCCGAAGCCATCCGCGACGCGCTGCTGGCGGTCGGCGGGGAGCTGGACCTGACGATGTATGGGCCGGGCACACTGGATGAGGGCATGAAGCGGCGCAGCATCTACTTTATGGTCAAGCGCAGCAAACTGATCCCGATGCTCCGCCTCTTCGATGGCCCGGACGCCCTGCTCGGAATCGGCAGCCGCCCCTCGACCACCATCGCGCCGCAGGCCCTCCTGCTGCTGAACAACCCGAACATCCATGAATACGCCCGCAGCTTCGCCCGCCGCGTCGCGCCCAGGCCGGATACTCCGCCTGCGGACGCGATCGCCACCGCCTATCTGCTGGCGCTGGGCCGTGCTCCCACGCCCAACGAGAAGAGCGATGCGTTGGCCTTCGTTCAGGCGCAGACGGCTTCCTATCGTGCTGCCAATCCGTCCGATGCGCCACAAATGGCATTAGCCGACTTCTGCCAGGTCCTGATGGGCCTGAATGAGTTTATCTACGTGGATTGACGAGAAGATTAAAAATGAACAAACCCAACCCGCTGTTTGCTTCTCCCGCGCCGGTCTATGCTTCCCGGCGTGAGTTCCTGAAACGCACCGGCTCCGGCTTCGGCCTGCTGGCGCTGGCCGGCTTGCTGGATCAGCAGGGCCTGCTTGCCGCGCCGGTATCCGCCGCGGATAGGGCGATGAACCCGCTGGCATCCCGCCCCAGCCACTTCCCGACGAAGGCCAAGAGCGTCATCTGGCTCTTTATGAACGGCGGGCCGAGCCATGTGGACACCTGGGACTATAAGCCGGAACTGGAGAAGCATAACAACGAGGAGTACAAGGGCTTTGACAAGAACACGGGCTTCTTTGTGGATCAGGTCGGCCCGATCATGAAGTCGCCGTTCCAGTTTGCGCGGCACGGCCGGTCCGGCGCGTGGGTCTCCGAGATCTTCCCGAACCTGGCGAACCATGTGGACGAGATGGCGTTTATCCACTCCTGTTTCACCGAGACCAACAACCACTCCCCGGCGCTCTTCGAGATCAATACGGGTATGAGCCGCATGGGCTTTCCCAGTGTGGGGGCCTGGGTGACCTACGGCCTGGGCACGACCAATCAGAACCTGCCGGGCTTTGTGGTGATGTACGACACGCTGGGGCGCGGCCTGCCCAAGGGCTATGCGCAGAACTGGGGCGCGGGTTTCCTGCCGGGTGTCTATCAGGGCACGGCCCTCGCCGCGCAGGGCGCGCCCATCGCCAACCTCTACCGCGACCCCAAGATGAACGAGGCGCAGCAGCGGGCGCAGCTCGATTTGATGGCCCGCCTGAACGGCACGCACCTCCAGCACAGCGACGACGACAGCGAGCTTGCGGCGCGCATCAACAGTTTCGAACTGGCCTACCGGATGCAGATGGCCGCGCCGGAAGCCCTCGATATAGACAGAGAGCCGGACACGGTCAAGAATCTCTATGGCCTCAACGACAAGCGGTGCGCCCACTTTGCAAAGCAGTGCCTGATGGCCCGGCGCCTGGTGGAGCGGGGGGTGCGCTTTGTGCAGATCTACAGCGG
>DATGIG010000399.1:0-41306 GCA_035295825.1 Chthonomonadaceae bacterium
GTCGTTGAGCAGCACCAGCGCCTGCAGCGGCGTATTGGTCGCCTGTCGGCGGGCGATACAGACCTCGCGGCTGCCCGCATCGAAGACCGTCATATTGGGCATGGGGGCGGTGCGCTTCCAGACCGTGTAGAGGCTGCGCCGATAGAGGTCGCCGCCCACGCTCTGATGGTAGCCGGGGCTCATGCTGTTGCTCTCGCGCCAGAGGTCCCCCGGCTGATACGGGCTGACCGGCGGCCCGCCCTGCCGCTCGTCCAGCAGCCCGGCGGCGAAGAGCGCCAGGTCGCGCACCTCCTCCGCGCTGAGGCGTCGGCTCGGCCCTCGGGCCAGCAGCAGGTTCTGCGGGTCGCGGCGGCTCCGTTCCGGCGTAAGCGCGGACGCCTGCCGATAGGTCGCCGAGAGCGCGATCTGCTTCAGCATCGCCTTGACGTCCCAGCCGGACCGGATCAAGTCGCGGGCCAGCCAGTCCAGCAGTTCCGGATGGGTGGGCTGATGGCCCTGGATGCCGAAATCCTCCTGCGTTTCGACCAACCCCTTGCCGAAGAGGAGCGCCCAGAGGCGGTTCACCTCCACCCGCGCCGTGAGGGGGTGGTCCGGGCGGGTCAGCCACTCCGCCAGCCCCAATCGGTCGTGAGGCGCGGACGGCGGAAATGCGGGCAGGGAGGCCGGAAGCGTCCTGCCGACCCGGTTCTGCTCGGCCTTGGGCGCATCGTAGCGCCCGCGCGCCAGGATATACGCCGTGCGGGGCTGCGGCATCTCCTCCATGACCGCGATCTCGTACTGGGGATCCTCTGCCTGGACCACGCTCGCCCGCGCCTTCTCCAACTCAGCGGTGGCTTGCCGAGCCTGAGTATCTATGGCCGAGAGGTAGTAGGCGTAGAGCGCGTCCTGATGGTTCTGAGGATGGGCGAGGGCGTCCGCCAGGCTGTGCCCGTCGTAGAGTTGGGCGACCTCCAGCGGCGTGATGTCCCGTGTAAAGATCGCCAGATCGTCTATGCGCCCGCCCTTGAAGCCCCGATCCCGGAACCGCTGTCCGAGGACCAGCGTATGCTCTCCGGTCCCTTTGACCATGTGGTCGCGCACGATGTCACTGGGGGCGAGCCGACCGTTCACATAGATCTTCAGCCCACTGGCACGGCTGGAGCCGTCGTAGGTGACGGCGACGTGCGTCCAGGCGTCTTTCGGAACCGCGTCCTTTGTAGCGACCGCGATGGCATTGCCGGGCCAGTGGCGGAACATGCGGGCTGTCAGGCGGCCCTCCTCGATCAGCAGGTCGTAGCCGTGCGGGCCGGCATCCGTGCCATCGCAGGCTTGAAACACGACCGCCGCTCCCTCCGCCTGCCGGTCATCCCGTAACCAGAGGGCGATGGTGAAGGGCGTCGGGCGCGAGAAGCGCCCCAGGTCCGGGAATTGGACGTTGTTCTCGCCGTCGAAGAGCGCCGCTTTGCCCGTATGCCCCTCCACCAGCGGCACCTCATCGGAGCGCTCGCCCTTGCGCGTCGCGCCGGGCACGAGGTTGGGCAGGGCTGCGCCGTCAAAGCGCTCGAAGTCGAACTGCCCGGTCTGGTCCGGCAGCAGCGGCTTGGGGGATTGCGCCAGCCACTTCCAGAACCCATCCCATCCGAAGGCCCGTGTCAGTTCCCCCAATTTCTCCTGCTCTGAGACCGTCTCCCGTGCCTTCGTCAGTTGCCGGGCCTGTTCGGGGGTGGGCAGGAGCAGCGTAGGAGAGGGGACGATGTCGGCCCTGTCGTAGAGGCCGTACTCATCGATGCTGTTGAAGAACGCGGAGAAGGCGTAGTAGTCCTTCTGCGCGATGGGGTCGAACTTGTGGTCGTGGCAGCGGGCGCACTCCAGCGTCAGGCCCAGGAACGCGGTGCCGAACGTACGGACCCGGTCCGCGACGCCCTCCATCCGCCACTCCTCCGGCACGCTGCCGCCCTCGTTGGTCATGCGATGGAGGCGATTGAAGGCGGTGGCGAGGCGCTGATCCTGCGTAGCGTTCGGCAACAGGTCGCCTGCGAGCTGCTCGGTGAGGAAGTGGTCGTAGGGCATATTGGCATTGAATGCCTGAACGACCCAATCGCGATAGGGCCAGGTGGGGCAGAGTTGGTCACTCTGGTAGCCGTAGCTGTCGGCATAACGCGCCACATCGAGCCAGGGGAGCGCCATCCGCTCGCCATAGCGGGGCGATGCCAACAGGTGGTCGACAACCCTCTCTTCGGCCCTGGCGCTCCGGTCGGCCAGGAAGGCATCGGTCTCTGCGGGTGTCGGGGGAAGGCCGGTGAGGTCGAGCGTGACGCGGCGCAGCCAGTCCATGCGGCTGGCGGGCGGCGAGGGAGCGAGATGTTCCGCCTCCAGGCGCACCAGAATAAAGCGGTCTATCAGGTTTTTAGGCCAGTCGGTGTGTTGGACACGCGGCACTTCCGTCTGCTGCGGTAGAGGCGCAAAGGCCCAGTGCGGTTCATAGGCCGCGCCCTGCGCGATCCAGGTGCGCAAGATCGCCTTCTGTTCCGCCGTCAGTTGCCGGTGGGCCGAGGGCGGCGGCATCCGCTGCGCATCGTCCGTGGCAAAGATCCGCGTCACCAACCGGCTCTTTTGCGGTTGTCCCGGCGACAGCACGCCCCGCGCCATCGCCTCGTCGCGCTGATCCAGGCGCAGGTTGGCCACCCGCTTGTTCTTGTCCGGGCCATGGCAGGGGAAGCAGTTCTCCGCCAATATGGGCCGAATATCGCGATTGTAGCGCAACACAGGAACTGCGGTTGTTTTAACGGCGGGCTTTTGCGGCGGCTTCGCCTGCGCTGTCAGCATCGTCAGCGCCACCAGGGCGAGTATGACGCCTATGCTCCCGGCAAACGCGTGGATACGGTATGGCATGTCTATTCTTGCCTCATTTGTTTTAGAATAGGGGCAGGCTTCCGTGCCTGCCCCTACAATTAGGACATTTCGACACGCGCACGCTAACTCCTGCGGATAAAGGCGATCCCTTTCGTTTGGCGGAGGGTTTTCTTCAGTTTAGGGGTTGGGGACGGTGGACTCTGCGCCAATTGTCGAAGGATTTCCAGATCCTCTGGAGAAAGATTCAGACGTCCCCGTTCCTTAGAGTTTATCACGTCGCAGATCGGGCTGGTCCCAGGCCATTCAGCTTCCTGTTTCGTTTTCTCATTCTGTCGCTTCATGAATACCGCCTTGCCAGATAAGGAATTACCCACTTCAGAGGCATCTTGAGAGGATTATATAGGTAACAGTTCTGCACTGTCAAGAGTTGCCAACAAAGGAATCGTGGGATGGACGGCGAATGAAGTGTTAAGCTTATCAGAAAGGAGCAAACCACAATGCTGCGTAAAGTCAGTTTCGGAGTTTCCGTGGCCTTCTTGTTGGGTCTGACGTTGATGTTGTTCTGGTTCTATCACGGTTTGAACAGGGACTTCCTCGCGTTCAAGAGTGCTACGGGCATTGTCCAATGGGCTTGCATTGCCTTCTTCCTGATACTCCTTTTCGGGGCTGTGTATTTGAAACGGAAACACAGATGAAACGTCATGCTCTACTTCTCCTCCTGTCGGCTTTGCTGTTCTGCTCTGGCCTGGATGCCACCGCACAGACGCCTCCAAAACTGCGGGTACTCGTGACCGAATGCTACAACCTGACACCCCAACAAGAGCCTGGCCTCGGTTGGACCACCACCGACGCGATCTACCATGAATTCGCCACGGGAGGGAGAGAACGCTTCACGGTCATCAGCAAGCAGGAGGCATGGGCTGCAGCCAAACGTCTGGGTTTGCTCGTGCCGGAGGAGACAGCGACAGAAGGTCACTGGACAGCGGATGAAAAGTTGCGCCTTGCCGAAGCGATAAAAGCAGATGTCATCGTACAGTGTGATGCAGGCGTTAGGAGGTCGTCGGAGAGGTCGTTTGCCTTCACCAACATATATTTTATCGATCCTTCCACGGACAAGTACGTCTCGGAGGGTAGCGGAATAAAGACTGCAAAGTCAATACATCAGGCGATGAAGGAGGCTGTCGGAGCAGCGATCCAGGATAGCATTCAACATGAGCCGATCCTGTCGGCACTCGTTCTCACGCGGGGGGACAATTATGTCGTGTTAGATCATAGAGTACGCGGGGTAACCATGCCATGGGCCAGATGCATTATTCTACGGGAGGTTGCCGACAAGAAGAAGGTCATAGGCGAAGTCAGATTGTCAGATGCCTCTGCGCCATATATGGAAGTAAAAGAGGAGACGGACCACATCAGGGCAGGCGATATAGCCCTGGTGATTTACGATATTTAGCGTTGCGGGGTTGGAGTACAAATGTATGCGAGGTATAAAGGCAGACTGTAGCCGAGCAACGGACCGAACTGCTCCACACCTACTGGCAGGGACCGACACGCCCAAGACGCATTGTTGTGGGGATCGTAACTCTATCTCAGGCAAGAGTACCTTTCGGGAGGTATGTCATCATGAAGAGTGCCATTGTTCCATTGAGCGCGCTTACCATGCTCGTCGCCATTAGTTATCTCCTTCCGGCCCAACAGATGCGGCCCGTTTCGACATCCGGCACGCGCTCCTTCCGCCACTATGGAGACGTTTTTTGTTTCATTCAGGAGGACAAGCCTCCCAAGGTCCCCACCAAGCCGACGGAGCGTAAGGCGCTTGCCGAGAAACTGGTAGCCCGCATCGAAAGCCTTAATCAGACCGAGATGGAGCAATTGGTCCAACTGGATGCGGAGGCTTATGCCGCGCTCTACGCCAGGGCAAAGAAGATCCAGTCGGATCCAAAGCAGTCCAATGAGGGAGACAAATCGCTGGGCGCTGTGGATACGTTTTCGAGAGTGTGCCGGATGCTGGCAGCCGTGATGCATCCGGAGCATACTTCCGAAATCGTCGCCCTGTACCATATGGCGGAGAAGAATAAGAGCGCCAGCGCGCGGGCGGCGCTGCTGGGGGTACTCGGCTCCCGGGCCGATCCGAATCAGAGCGTCCCGATCTTCCTACAGGTGCTCACAACGGAGAAGCCGGAGTGGGACTATCGTTACAGCCCTACCTATATCGCGCTGGCGCTCATCACCCGCTCCGAGCATCCGTTGGCCGTGAAGTACCTGATCGATAAGCTGAACGACCCCAAGGCCGACGACAACATCCGCCACGAAGCCTATGTCAATCTGGCGCGGATCGGAGGCGCCGACGGGCTGAAGGCTGTGCGGGCGCACCGGGCCGAGCCGATGCAATTGCCCTCGCTCTCCGAATACATGCATCTCGATACGCTAGGGATCAAGCCCGACCCCATGGGGCGCGGGAGGGCGGTCCTCATGGATACCCATAAGGACCAACAGGGCACGCTCTGGGGGCTGCTGCGCTGTACCGCTCTCGGTTCCACCGGGGATCTATGGATCGTACATCACGATGGCAAACACTGGGTAGAGCCGCTCTTCTCCGGTGTGGATGGCTCCACGCGCAACTTCCGACGCAAGGCGGCCACCACATTGATGGACCTCCCCAGAGAGAAGTTCCTGGCCGGGGGATGGTTCGATAAGCTCGTAGGCAATCCCGAGTTGAGCAGAGATACGGATGGCGACGGCTGGACCGACCTGGTCGAGAAGCAGCTGGGCACCGATCCCACGAAGAGCGATACCGATGGCGACGGCATTCCCGATAGCAAGGATGCCAATCCGCTTACTGGAAGAAAGCCGCAGACTGACGAGGAGAAGATCCTGGCCGCTGCCTTTGAGGGGCGGTTCCGGTACGCGGAAGACGACGTTCCATGTGTGGTCGTGATGCCGGAAGGGATCGAACCGGTCGAGATGCTGGGGTGGGGCTGGATCGTACTGGCCGTGAAGAAAGAATCGGACACGCCGGTCGCGGATCTCTATGGCGAGGGGGTCTGTATGATCCATTTCTCGCTCCCCTCCTACGGCTTTAACGAGCCGCAGGTCCAACTTCCCCCAAAGAATGCTGCGATCCTCTGGAATCGCGACCATACCGAGGCCGCCGTCGGCATGAGCGTCTACTATGGGGGGCTGGACGGCACGGTCTACGACCTCCGCCTCAAGAAGTTCGGCAACGAGTGGATCGTGGTCGCGGCCTTTATGACGGCAATCTCCTGAGCCGTGTGAGATCCTCAACCGCGTTCACCCTTATTATGCGGCGGCCATCCCTCGCCGCATAAGCGTCGCCCAGGGACGTTCGGAATCCACCAGCGGCACGCATTTTCGAATAGTTTCCAACGGGATCGTGTCCTCTATCCCGCGCAATAGTTGCTGGAGCGGCCCTCCTTGCCTGGGATCCGCAGTGAACAGCATCACATAGTTGGGTTTGGTTCGGAAGGGATTCACAAAGTACGAACCCTCCACCAGGCGATACCCGCGACGGGCATAGTAGCGCACCACGGATGGCCTCACGCAGATGATGTCTATACGGCTTCCCCGGCGGATTTGATCCTGCCAGGCCGCCTTGATGAGGCGTTCCGCAATATTGGCATTGGGGGCGGCCCCCTTGATCTGGCAGAACCGGGAGGAGGAGCTGATGTGGTTGCGATACGCGGCCAGGGCCTGCATCGGGACATGCTCTTCACAATCCAATGGGCCGCAGACGGCGCGCGTGACCCGTAGGGCTCCGACAGGCATGCCATTCACATACGCACAGTAGTGGTCGGAGTAGAGGTCGAATTCATTGCCGGCCTCGCTCTCAGGCACGCCAAATGCGGAAGCTCGGATACGCAGGACGTCCCGATAGCCGGGGTCGGAGGCGCAGAGATGAACCAACTCGATATGCGGGGCAACGACGCTATGCGACGGAATGCGGAAATCATACGATGTCGTCTCGGTGAACATAGATGGCTCCTTTGGCTGAGTGTCTTTAGAATTGGGCGTGTACTTGCCGTGTTGCCAATAGGATAACTGCAGATGTCTCCAGGTCATGTCAGCAAGGCGACAGGGGAAGGGTATTTTGGCACACATTTCGGAACGTCGGTTTCCGCTATAATCTTGGCAACATTCATTTTCGCAGCGGCCTCGGGTCGCTGTCCAGTTGAGACGAGGGGGGTAGCATGCAGGAGACCAGGATGGGTTTTCAGACCGGGATGATGATGGACGCACCGCTCACGATAACGGCCATTCTCCGCCGCGCCGCGCAGTTCTTTCCCGAGAAGGAGATCGTCAGCCGCCTGAACGACGGCAGCATCCACCGGTATACCTATGCCGACCTGTACCGGCGGGTCATACGTTTGATGCATGTCCTGCGAAATCTGGGCGTAAAGCCTGGCGACCGCGTGGCGACCTTCGCCTGGAACAGCTACCGTCACCTGGAGCTCTATTTTGCCGTGCCCTGCCTGGGCGCGATCCTCCACACGGTCAATATCCGTCTCTTCCCCGAACAGTTGACCTATATCTTCAACCACGCCGAAGACCGACTCATCTTCGCCGATAAATCGCTGGCCGGATTACTGACGCCGCTTCAGAGCGAGTTGAAGACGGTAGAGGGCTACGTGCTGATGGACGACCGGGGAGAGGCGCCGGCGGCGCTGCCGGGACCGGCGTGGGATTACGAGGAGTTGCTCGCCTCCGCCTCCGACGTGGAAGCGTTTCCCTGCCTGGACGAGAACATGGCGGCCAGCATTTGCTACACCTCCGGGACGACCGGAGAGCCGAAGGGTGTCCTCTATACCCACCGCTCTCTCTATCTGCACACCATGGCCTGCTGCATGGGGGATACCATGGATATTCGGGAACGGGAGATTGTGCTGCCGGTGGTCCCGATGTTCCATGCCAATGCCTGGGGGATGCCTTACGCCTGCGCGATGGCGGGCGCAACGCAGGTACTGCCCGGCAGTCATCTCTTCGGCAAGCCACTGGCGGAGCTGATCGAGCGGGAGCGCGTCACCATAGCGGCGGGCGTCCCGACGGTCTGGAACCTGCTCTACCAGTACCTCCAGCAGCATCCGCACGACCTTTCCCGGCTGAAGGTGATTCTATCGGGCGGCTCCGCCGTACCTCGTGTGCTGTTCGAGAACTATACGCGAGACTACGGCATTACGATGATACAGGCCTGGGGCATGACGGAGATGTCTCCGCTCGGTTCCCTCTGTCGCCTGAAGGCGTCCATGGAGGATTGGCCCGAAGAGCAGCAGCTTGCGGTGCGGATGAAACAGGGCATCCCGACCGTGAATGTGGAGGTGAAGCTATTGGGCGAGCAGGGCGAGGAGCTGCCGTGGGATGGCAAACAGGCAGGAGAATTGGCCGTGCGCGGCCCCTGGGTCGCTTGTGCTTACTACGCCAATGCCGATGCGAACGCGGCCTTCACCCAGGATGGCTGGTTCCGAACCGGCGATATCGCCACCCTGGACGCGCATGGCTATCTGGAGATCACCGACCGCAAGAAGGATGTCATCAAGAGCCGGGGCGAGTGGATCTCCAGTGTGGACATGGAGAACGCAGTGATGGGGCACCCCGCCGTGCTGGAAGCCGCCGTGGTGGGACGCCTCGACGACCTTCGCGGCGAAGCGCCCGTGGTCTATATCGTGCTGCGCCACCCGGATCAGCCGCTCCCCCCGCAGGAGGTGCTGGACGTGTTGAAGGCCCGCTTCGCCCGGTGGCAGTTGCCCCGCCAGACGGACATTCATGTGGTCGCCTCCCTGCCCAAGACCGGGGTGGGCAAAGTAGACAAGAAGGCGATCCGCCGGAACCTGACCGAATAGCGTGGCTTTTGCTCAGGTCAGCGCGTGCCCCACTCCCAGAGGCCATAGGCAATCGAATCCGGCAGAGGCTTTCCCGACTGCTTGAGCGCCCACTCGATCTGGCCGCGATGGTGCGACTCGTGCGAGATCAAGTAGCCGAGAAACCCCACCGCATGGGGCTTGAACCCTTTGACCTTCCCACCGGGTTGCAGCTCACGCCGCAGCAATTCCGCCACGGCATTGCCGGAGGCTTCGAGCGCCGCCTTCAAATCGGACTTTGCGCCTATGGGGGTCGGTTCGATCTTCTCCACGCCTGCAAGCAACTCCGGAGCCGCCGACTTAAGCCACATCAAGCGCACATTGTGGATATGGGCGAACAGGGCATAGACGCTGCGGCCCTTCCCCGTCGGCGTCGCCGGAAGATCCTCCTCCGGAATGGCATTGAGAAGATACAGATGAATGCGGTTATGAATGGCCCAGGTCTCCAGAACCTGCTCTTCCATAGTCTCGGGTAGCTCCCTTTCTGTCGTGTTCAGCTTTAGCGATCTCCCGGCAGGCGATGGTGCAGTATCGTACCAGGATAATCCCAGAGAATGGTGTAGCCCTTGCTTTACGAAAGCAGGACATTTCATCAATTAGGATGAACTATAGGTTTCAGTGCGCGTCTCAAGCACCAATGAGGTCTGTTCCCGTCCCATTGCTATAACAGCGTCTTGCAGGGGTCCCGAAAAATTCGTGATAAGGACTTCCTGGTTTGTCACGCGCGACGATCCTCGTTTCTTGTCGGCCATTCCGGAGGCCGACTGTACAGCAATGATATGGCTATTCGGGAATAGCTCGCGGATTTCGGGCGTGTCGTAAGAAGAGTAGATCCATTTGCAGGTGGCCCGTTGTAGTCGCTCCGCAAGTTCGCGATGTTCTTCCCAAGAGCGCATATTGTGCTTGTAGTTACACCCATTTTCCGGGTAAGGAGGATCGACATACGTCAGGGTTCCTTCCCTGTCGTATCGGTCAAGGCAGGCCTTCCATTCCAGGCATTCAATAATAACCGAGCGAAGACGGTTGTGGACAGGTTCAAGTCGGTCGCGTAGCGTCTTGAGGGCGCCAATCAAACGATTGCCTCCGCCGCCATCGGTGATGCTGGTCTGGAAGCGCGGATAATTCAGTTCGCCACCCCAGCCCGCCATGATGAGGTAATAAAAACGGTGCGCGCGTTGAATCTCATCCAATTGTGAAGTGTCGAGGAGGGCAAGTCGTTCAAACTCGGCGCGAGCAACCAGTTCCCATTCAAAGGAGGCAATTAAGTCCTCGGGGCGATTCTTGACGACCCTGAAGAAATTTATCAAATCCTGATCGATGTCGTTAATTACTTCGACGGGACTCGGTTTCTTGCCGAACAGTACCCAGGCCGCACCGGAAAAGAGTTCAAGATAGCAGGTGTGAGGCACAAACAGATTGATAATCTGCTTCCGCAGCCGAGATTTCCCACCCACCCATTTGAATGGGCTGTTGATCATCTGGTGTTCGCCTGGTTCTGCCTGAGTCATCAGTTAAATCTCCCTATCCTAAAAAATGTCTCTATCTGAGACATTTTAGCATAATGGTCCGCATTTGTCAACAGTGGAAATACGTCGCTTCGGCGAAAAGTTACATACGCTGCGAACTCAAAGGCGCATGACGCTCAAGGAAACAGCCATCGCTCTCGGCCACACGGCGCATGGATACATCAGCGAACTGGAGGCCGGGAAAAAGATGCCGTCCGTGGAGTTCGTTCTTGGCGTGGCCGATCTATTCGGCGTCACAACGGATGTTTTATTGAGAGACGAATTTGATCTGCCCTCAAATTCCATATCGCATAAGGATGGCGAATGACTTTAGCTTTTGTTGATAGAGCCCCGACCCCGCAGGAAATCGAACGGATACGCCTTCTCCTCAGTACTTACCAGGACGGTACAGGCATGTTAGCGGCTGATAACGGCAGGACCCGTCCCGGATGGCGCGATTTTGAACGATCCGTCGCTTTAGCGCTTGGTGGTACCGCTACTGAGAGCAAGGCAGTTTTCGATGTTCTTCTGTCGCGTCCACAGGTTGCGATTCCCCAGTATGGCCTATCGTGTAAAATGCGAAGCGAACTGAATCGTGTTGGACGCGATGGCCGAGTGACCATTGAAGTATCCAATTCTGCCGGTGAATTCTGGAGACATCTCGCTACGAAAGGAATGCATCAGCAAAATTATCGGGAAAACGCCAACGATGTCGGGAACGCTCTGCTAGATCTTGTCCGTATCTGGCATGACGCAGAGAGCATTACTAACAGTGGACGCATTGACCTCTTGCATAGTTACTACCTGGTTCTGTTATGGAATGCACAGGGAGTCTATCAGCTTTTTCAGTATAGCCTCGATATTGTCACTTCCGCCAGAATAGCCACCTGGGATTTTCCAAAGCGGGTAAATAGGGGCGAGGTAACAGAAGGCAAGAGATTGAAAGGCAATGATGCTACCGGGACCCTGGTGGAATGGTATGGCGAATCCGGTGGGCAGTTGAAATACTATCCGCTTGCCACAGATGCGATTTGGGCTTCAGATCCATTCGTGCTTGAACCTCTGCCTATAGACACAGCCCATAGTATTATCGCGAAGGTGGCTGCTTATTATCCGGACAAATGGAAAGAGGCCAACCAATCCTAAACGCCTCATTGGTAAGCCAACCACAGCACAATTGTCATGTGTTATATCTTCCTTATTTCGCATGGCGCAGGACCATGCCGGGGCGTTCGCCGGTGAACTGCCCGTTCTCCAGCACCGGGACGCCGTTGACCAGGACTGTCGGAATGCCGACGGGGGCGGAGGTCGGCTGGGCGGTCGTCGCCGTGTCCAGGACCTTTTTCGGGTCGAGCAGGACCACGTCGGCTTTCTTCCCGACGGCGATCTGCCCCCGGTCGGCGAAGCTCATGCGCGCCGCCGCCAGGGCCGTCATCTTATGGATGGCCTCCTCCAGCGTCAGCGCACGCTTTTCGCGTACATAACGCCCCAATACGCGCGGAAAAGACCCGGCCCCGCGCGGATGCGTGCCCTTCAGCCCGCCGTCGCTGCAGAACATGATATGGGGATCGGCGATAAAGCGGCGCACATCATCCTCCGTCATGGCGGTGACGACCACGCTCTCCCGCCCCTCCGCGCCCGGCGCATGCGTTTTATGGACGATCTCCTGGATGACCGTAATGGGGTCCTTGTGCGTCGTAGCGGAGATCTCCGCCAGCGTTTTGCCCGCCCAGGCCGGGTCCGGCGTGTAGCTGCTCAGCAGGACGTGGCTCGGCCCGCCGACCTCCGCCAACCCCTTCTCCCAGGCCTTCCGGTCCTCCCAGTCCCGCGTAGGAATAATGACAATAATGGTGGATTGCCAGTAAGTATAGGGATAGACATCAGCCGTAATATCCAACCCTCTTTTTCGTGCCTCTTCCATGAGCGCGATAGCGTCCCCAGCTTTGTTCCAGACCGGCGAGGTGTCCAGCTTGATATGCGAGATCTGTGCCGGAAGATGCCCCTCCTCGGCGATGCGGATCAACTCCTTGAAGGAGGCGAACGCCTCGTCGCCCTCGTCCCGGACATGGCTGATATAGAGGCCGCCGTACTGCCCGGCGACCTGAGCGCAGGCGATCAGCTCCTCCGTGGTGGAGTAGAAGCCGGGATCGTACTCCAGTCCCGACGAGAGGCCCAGCCCGCCGGCCTGCATCTCTTGCGCCATCAGCGCCCGCATCTTTTCCAACTCTGCCGGGGTGACATGCCGTTTGTAGTCGCTCCCTGTGGCGGCATTGCGGAGGGTGCCATGCCCCACGAAGCTGGCGATATTCAGAGCGACATGTCGGGTCTCCAGTTGGGCGAACCAGTCCTTGAGGGGCAGGTGCGAGCCGCCGTCTTGCCCGACCACCGACGTGGTGATGCCCTGGCGGATCTGCGTCTCCGCGAGGGGGTCCTCCAGCAGGCCGCCGTCCGCATGGCTGTGCGTGTCAATGAAGCCGGGCGCGACCACCAACCCCTCCGCGTCCAGGATCCGCTCGCCGGGCAGCGGCTTGAGATCGCCCACCTCCCGAATGGTATCCCCGACGATCCGCACATCGGCACGCCGCCGTTTCGCACCCGTCCCGTCAATCACGAGGCCATGAATGATGAGAATAGAGGACGGCTTGGTGGCATCCTGCGGGCTGCCGGCAGGAGCCGACCCGAACAGGACAAGAAGGCAGGAGAGAAAGAGAAGAGTTGATCGCATAGCTTTATCCTTAAATGCATCCAAGCTGGAATCCAGGAAGGCAGGAAACCAGGAAATAGCTTGGGAATCGTCCCGACGATGTGTTCAGCGTACTTTCTCGCTTGATAGCTGGGAAAGATGCTGTTCCACTTTTCAATGTTCATGACATGCACAGAGATATTCAAAGCGCGTGAAGTTGGCATCTCTGAGCGAACCAGATCCTGGAAAGGGGCAAGTAGAGCAGGATCGGATGTGTTCGGCGGCTCGAAGAGCAAGACATAACGAACAGGAGCAGGCATAAATCTCTCATTCCAGGCCAGGAATGCCGTCGTTCCCAGAAACTTGCTGCGTATCTCCTCCGCGAATTCCTTACTTCTCATTTTATGCGCAAAGCTTCCCCGCATCCTGCCGCCCCAGTTCTTTACCTCAAGCCAAATCCAACCCTGGTCCTCTTCCTCTCGGAAATCAACGCCCGGCCATCCCGTATTCCCATCGGGGATCGAGCCTCCCTGACATTTGGGGTTAGTAGTGTCATGTTCGAAGAGGTTCTTCGCCACAGAAAAGTCAAATTCGATGTCGCTCGCCACACATTTCCTCACCCTATCGGCTCCTTCCTGCCGCACGAGCGAGGTCCCGATCATAGAGCGATCCGTATTGCTGAAGGATCGGGTTGGGTTTGAGCGCCGTGAATTCATCCGCGACTGTAATCTGTGTTCCTCCCTTACTTCCTTGCAGGCTGAAATAGCGTACGGAGTCCTGCGTAGTCGCCTGCAAATCCAACTCCTTTAGAATGACATAGCTATGGGTCGTAAGAAAGACCTGGACTCCTTTGCGGGATAGCGCCAGGATCGCTGCAATAACTTCATCCATAAGGATGGGGTTGATATTCGTTTCCGGTTCGTCCCAGAAAAGTGTGGATCCCGGCACGAGCCAGCCGTTGCGTTGCAATCGTACCAGGGAGGCAATTTTCCGCAGCCCTTCCGCAACCATCGGCATCGGCAGGCGTCCTGTAGAGGATTGTAAATAGAACCGTCCGTTCTCATCTTGTTCTATGTCCCCGCCAAGCACTTTCACGAGCGCTTCCATCGGACCATTGTTTTCTACGGCGTTCCGGCTTCGCAAGCGAAATAACGTCACGATGTCACGGCAGGTTAGATCGAAGTCGAGGTATACCTGATTGTAAGCTTCCAAGAACTCCCGCGTATGGCCCATCATATCCATTGCGGGTATGAATACGGGCTGTCCCATCTCTAGCCGAGCTGTTTGAACCAGCACTGATTCCCGGACCGTTCTGCGAAGGGCATAACTCCATTCATTTTCGCCATATTGTCCTCGGACCCTCGCGACGCCACCGCGCGTTGATGGCGTGCGTATCAAGGCGTCTCCGTTTTCGACCTGGAAAAGACTCATAAGCGTTGACGCCAGGTCGGGCACATCCCGTGAAGGCGGGCGCTGATAGGCGTAGATAGCTTTAAGCAGATGGGTTTTCCCAGAGCCGTTCTCCCCGATGAAAACATTGACACCTGGAGTGAACTCGAAGGCGGCATCCTTGAACACGGTAAAATTGCTCAGAAAGAGGCGCTGATGAAAAGAGTGTTCACCCATTCAGTTCTCCGGAAAAGCACTTCAAAATAGTAGGCGTCTGTCTGCTTTGATTATACCAGAGACAAGAAGAAAAGACAACATAACACATCTTTGTGTTGTCAGCGGTTCAGGATGCGGGCCAGGAATTCGCGGGTGCGGGCTTCTTTGGGTGCGCCGAGCACCTGATCGGGCGGGCCTGCTTCGACGATGACGCCCCCGTCCAGGAAGAGGACGCGCCCGGCGACCTCGCGGCAGAAGCCCATTTCGTGGGTGGCGATCAGCATGGTGCGCCCTGCTTTCGCCAGATCGCGCATGACTTCCAGGACCTCGCCGACCAGTTCAGGATCGAGCGAGGAGGTCGGCTCGTCGAAGAGCATCAGGGCGGGCTTGAGGGCCAGGGCGCGGGCGATGGCGACCCGCTGCTGCTGTCCGCCGGAGAGCTCGCCGGGAAAGTTGTCGGCTTTTGCGCCCAGCTTCACCTGCTTCAGGAGCGCCAGGGCTTCCTCCTGGGCTTGAGATGTTGAGACGCCCAGCACCTTGCAGGGGGCGAGCGTGATGTTCTGCAGGGCGGTGAGGTGGGGGAACAGGTTGAAGCGCTGGAAGACCATCCCGATCTCACAACGCATCTCATTCAGGTTGGCCGGGGTGATCGGCTCGCCCCGAAACCGGACGGTTCCGGCGGTGGGTGTCTCCAGGCGGTTGATGCAGCGGAGGAGGGTGGACTTGCCGCTGCCGGAGGGGCCGATCAGGCCGACGACTTCGCCTTCGGCGACGTCCAGGTCGATGCCCTTCAGCACCTCCAGGGGGCCGAAACTCTTCCGCAGGCCGGAGAGGGTGAGGATCGGCGGGGCGTCTGCGCTACGGGAGGGGGTGGTCATGCTGCGACCCCCTTTCGGCGGCGTGTGCGCTGTTCTCGGGGGGTGCTGATCGGCTGCCAGCGGGTCTCCAGTTGGCGGACGAGCCAGGTGAGCGGGAGGGTCATCACCAGATAGATGAGGGCAACGGCGAGGAAGATGGTGGTGGGCGCGGCGGTATTGGCTGCCTCCTCCTTGCCCACGCGCATCAGCTCCGTGACCGCGATCACGGAGACGAGCGAGGAATCTTTCAAGAGGGCGACCGCCTCGTTGGTGAGCGGCGGGAGCACGCGGCGCAGCGTTTGCGGCAGGATGATCCAGCGCATCGCGCCGGCGTAGTCGAGGCCGAGGGCGCGGGCGGCCTCCATCTGGCCCGAGTCTATGCTCTCGATCCCGGCCCGGAAGATCTCGGAGATATACGCGGCGGCGTTCAGGCTCAGGGCGATGATGCCCGCGACCATCGGCGACTGGAACGAGATGCCGATGGCGGGCAGGACGAAGTAGATGGTGTAGAGCTGCATCAGGAGCGGCGTTCCGCGTACGATCTCCACATAGAAGACCATGACCGCGCGCAGGGGCGCCAGCGGGGAGAGGCGCAGCAGGGCGACCAGCAGGCCGCCCGCGATGCCGAAGAGGAGCGTGAAGAGCGTGACCGTAATGGTGGTCTGCGCGCCCTGGAGGAGGAGGGGAAGCGCTCCCCGGAGGATGTCCCCGCGGATGACCAGGCCGGGATGGGTTGGCGGAGGAGCGGCTTCCGCTGCTGCCCCCTTCGTTTCGTTCGCAGAGGGTGCGCCTGGAGCGCCGGGCAGGAGGGAGGGCGCGTTATCGTCTATTGGGACCGACCCCTCGTTACGGACGCTGTCGAGCCGCCCGAGGATGTGGGTCGTGACCGGCTCCTGGATCCACTGCTTATAGATCTCCGTGTAGCGGCCATCCGCGAGGATGGCGTCCAGCGCCTGATTGATGGCGGTGATCAGCTCTTTCTCGTTGCGGCGCGCGGCGACGCCGAGATACTCCTCCTTGATGACGCCCCCGACGAGTTTCATGTCGGGATAGCCCATCCGTTGGAGCCGCTTGAGGGCCGGGACATCGGCGACGGCGGCGTCCGACTTATGGTTGCGCACGTCCAGGAGGGCGTCCTGCAACTGGTCGAACTTCATGATGTGGTTGTTGGGCACGCCTATCTTCTGGACGGCGTACATCCCGGTGGTCTCGTCCTGAACGGAGACGATCCGGGTCTTGAGGTCCAGCAGGCCGTTGATGCGGTTGTCGTCTGCGCGGCGCGCAATGGTCTGCCCGGAGAGGAAGTAGGGGCGTGAGAAGGTGTAGCCCTTCTGTTTGCGCTCATCGGTGATGGTCATCCCGGACATGATGAGGTCGGCTTTGTGGGCTTCCAGTGAACCCAGGACCGCGGTCCATTCGAGCGGCAGCCAGGTCACCTTGACCCCGAGCCGCTTGCCGATCTCGTTGCCCAGGTCCACGTCGAAGCCGACGAGCGTGCCTTTGTCGTCCTTATACTCGAAGGGAGGGTAGGTCGCGTCGGTAGAGATAATCAGTTCTCCCCGCGCTCGGATCTGCTTCCAGGCGTCCTGCGCATGGGCCGCGCGTCCTCCGAACAGCAACAGGAGCGCGACCGCAAGCCAGGCTGCGATGTTGACGAGGCGTCGGTTCATGCTATTTTGTCTTGCCTCCGCCCCATGCCTTCTGCGCCCAGACGTCCATGGCGTCGTACTTGTCCTCCCAGGTGGTGTACATCGCACCCACGATGCCGGGCAGACCTTTCGCGCTGTTGCGCCACTTGGTGATGCCCGCGCCGTCGTCATCGCCGTCATAATAGCCGGACAGGATCTGCTTCAGCCCCAGGTCCGCGAAGAACTTGCAGTCCTTCTCCAGGCCGCCGCCGTTCCAGTTGACGATACCGACATCCTTATCCAACCCCTTCCAGGAGCCTTTGAGCGAACCGTTCACGGCATAGTAGTGGTCCACGGCATTGTGGTAGGGATCGAACATGTCGTTCCAGACCCAGATGCCCGCATCCGGCCGGATGTCCCGGATGATCTGCGCCGCCTGGCGGACGTTCCAGGCCAGCAGCTCGCCCGGTGTGAGATGCTTGCTCTGGCAGAGGGCGCACTGGTTCATCACCCGCATCTCGTCGTGCGACATAAAGAAGGCCGCCGGATAGATCAGGTCGTTTATCTGCTTGACCTCCTCCTTCCAATCGGCGAAGATCTTCGGCTCGCTGAGGCAGCCGGTGAGCCGGTCCTCATAGACGATAAGGGAGTGGTAGTAGCTCACCCGTAACCGCTCTCCCTCTGTAATGCGGCTGTTTCCGGTCAGCTTGATGACCGGCTGCTCATGGTAGGCGATCCAGGGATGCAACTGCGGGTCCACGATCTTCTGGTAGTCGCGGCCCTCCTCATAGGTGACGCCGTTCTCGCCCCGAACCGTGACCGGGCAGCCGGGCCGGCGCAGTACGTTCACCAGCCCGATCTCCTCGATGCGGAAATCGTCCCACCATACTTTGCCGTCTTTGCCGTACCAGGAGCCGAGGTAGAGGTTTCCCGCCGTATTATTCAGGCTGTTGAAGACCAGATCGTAGTGCGTCCAATCCTGGGTCTTCTCCGTGTGGAAGGTCTGGAAACTGATAGACTCCGTAGTGTCGCTGGTGAGGACTTTGACTTCGGGATCGGCAGGGGAGAGGTTCTCGGACTTCAGCCAGAAGGAGATGCGGTACTGGCGATAGGGCTGGAGTTTGATCGGCTGTTCGATGCGGCAGTGCCGATTCGGGTTCTTGCCGATGCTCTCCATCCGCAGCGAGGTCTCGCCGCCATGCACGACCTTATGATCGGCGAAGGTGGTCACGCCCTCGTCATCCTGAAACGCCCACCCCTTGATGTGGTTGCCATTAACATCCTCGAAGTCGCTGTTCACCACATGGGTCGGATTGTCGGGGCGGAGGGTTGCGACGCCGTTCTGAACGACGTATAGGGCGTCCTTGACGGGCACGCCCTCCATGTAGTTGCGGTCGTGGGGGCCGCCCATCACGATGGCGATGAGGTCGAGGTTGTACTTTCTTGCCGCCGCTTTCAGCTCCGCTGCCTTGGACGCCGGGATGTTATAGGAGAAGGCGACGCCATTGTAGCCGTCCGTCTGGGCACGGGGGAAACGGGCGATCATGCGATCCACCTCTTTCGGATCGCTCAGATCCCGCCAGATGAAGAGCCAGCGCTTCTGCATTCCCGGATCCACGCGGGCGGCAGCCGGGCGGGTATCCGATTTCGGCGCAACCTGGGCGAAATTCCATAGCAGCGCGCTCACAAACAGGGCGAAGAGACCTCGGCATAGGACGCGAGGAGGGACCATCACACACCTCCCTGATGGAAATGGATTCGGGATAACCCGAGCTTGTGTTGGTCCTCTCTTCGCTTATTCCCCCTGAAATTCCTGCTATTCTCAGCAGCAGAGTTCGCCCCGGCTCACCGTGACCGCCTGGCCGCCCAGGATAACGCGGTCCCCGCGAACCCGCACCTTGATTGTCGCACCCCGTGGGGAGGCCTGGTAGGCGGTAAAGGTATCTTTCCCGAGGCGCTCCTGCCAGAATGGGCCGAGGCAGCAGTGGGCGGAGCCGGTCGCCGGGTCCTCGTTTACTCCCACGCCGGGCGCAAAGAACCGGGAGACGAAATCGTACTCCGGCGTTTCGGAGCGCGCCGTCACGATGACGCCGCGTATAGAGAGGGCTCGCAGCCGCCCGAAGTCCGGCTCGATTTGACGGACGGCCTGCTCAGAGTCCAGGGCGATCAGATAGTCATACTCGTTGCGGCCCACATAGCCGTTCTGGACGCCCATCGCTTCCAGCAGGTGGGGAGGCGCTTCGGCGGGTACTTGCGGTCGGACAGGAAAATCGAGTTCGATGCCTTCAGCGCGCCGCACGGCGGTGAGCAGGCCGCTGCGGGTCCAGAACCGGGCCTCGGCATCCGGGGCTAAGCGCTGTGTCTCCCAGAGCACATGCGCGCTCGCCAGGGTGGCATGGCCGCAGAGGGCCACTTCGGCCGTTGGGGTGAACCAGCGCAGCCCATAGCCATCCTCTTTCGGGGCCAGAAAGGCCGTCTCTGAGAGGTTCATCTCCGCTGCGACCTGCTGCATCCATTCCGGGTCTACCGGGGCGTCGAGGAGGCACACGGCGGCGGGGTTGCCGTGGAAGGGCCGGTCGGTAAAAGCATCTACCTGATAGAGGGGGTAAGACATAGGATCCTCCTGATGAGGGGCCATTATACTGCCCCACGGATGTGTCCCAATCATTTTAGCGCAAATGGAGAAGAAATAACAGATGCAGATGGGGTATATTGTTACCGTAACAGTTTGAGGAAGCGGAGATAGAGAGGAACTGATATGGAAACCCCCAGGCTCCATCTGTACGAAGAGGTGGCGGAGGAGATCGTAATGCTGGTACAGCAGGGTGCCTTTCGACCCGGAGATCGGCTGCCCTCCGTGCGGCGCCTCTGCAAACAGCGCCGAATCAGCCCGACGACGGCCATGGAGGCGTATCGGCTGCTGGAGGATCGCGGGGTTGCCGAGGTGCGCCCTCAATCCGGGTACTATGTGCGCCCCGAAACGGCGGCCACTCGGGGAGAGCCGGCGCTCACCCGACCGGAGGTGCATCCCGGCGAGGTGAGCGCCGGGCAGTGGATCCTGCGGGTTTTGCGGGATATGCGCGACCCCTCCCTGGTCCCGCTGGGTGCGGCGGCGCCCCATCAAGACAACCTGCCGCTCCAGGCATTGAGCCGGGCGCTGGCCCGTGTGGGGCGGCAAGAAGCTGCTGCCTGTGGCCGTTACGAGGTATCGCCCGGCAGCGAAGCCCTGCGGACCCGCATCGTCCGCCTGCTGCTCGCCTCCGGGTGCGTGCTCTCGCCCGAGCAGATCGTCGTCACCAACGGATGCCAGGAGGCGATCCTGCTCTCTCTGCGGGCGGTCTGCCGGCCGGGCGATGTGGTGGCAGTCGAATCGCCGACCTACTTCAATTTCCTGCAGGCTCTGGAGATGCTGGGCCTCCGGACGCTGGAGATCCCGACCTGTCCCAGGGAGGGGATGGAACTGGCGGCGCTGCGCGAGGCGCTGACGCGCCATACGGTGCGCGCCTGCCTGCTCTGTTGCAACTTCGCGAACCCGCTGGGAAGCTGTATGCCGGAGGAGAAGAAGCAGGAACTGGTCGCTCTGTTGGCGGAGCGCCGGATCCCGCTGATCGAGGACGATATTTACGGCGACCTATCCTTCTCCAACACCCGACCCTGGGCAGCCAAGGCGTACGACAAAGAGGGCCTGGTCCTCCTCTGCTCCTCCGTCTCCAAGACGCTTGCACCGGGATACCGCGTGGGGTGGGTGGCGGCAGGGCGTTTCCAGGAGGAGGTCGAGCGGTTGAAAATGGTGGAGAACATCGCTTCTGCGACGCTGCCGCAGTTGGTGGTCGCGGAGTTGATGGCGAGCGGCGCCTATGAGCGCCACCTGCGCCGTACCCGGCGGCTGTATGCGCGTCAGATCGCGCTGCTGTCCGAGGCGGTCCATCGTGCCTTCCCGGCAGGGACGAAGATGACACGCCCGCAGGGCGGCTTCGTACTCTGGGTGCAGTGTCCCGAGGCGGTGGATGCCCTGCAGCTCTATACGGAGGCGCTGGCGGCAGGCATCAGCATCGCGCCGGGGCCGATCTTCTCCCCCAAGCTGCGCTATCGCCAGAGCATCCGTCTGCATGCGGCGCACTGGTCGCCCCGCACGGAGGAGGCCATAGAGCGCCTGGGACAACTGGCAAAGCAGATGGCATCAGGATAGGAATCCTATTCTCAAACAGGGGAAGACGTTTGAAGCATTGACGCCCACAGGACAGCGCGGTACACTGTGATCAGAACCACGTACCGCGCTGGGTCGTCTTAGGGGTAAAAAGAATGGCTTACAACGAATTTACGCTGCCCGGGCTGAAAAGACTGTTCGGGCTTCAGATCGAAGAGCGCAGAGACCTCTTCGCACAATCTCCCTCCGCTTCCGTCAGTGCGTGGTTACGCGAGACGTTGGACTACCAGTTGCCGCTGGCGCTGGAGATCAGTACCGAAAAAGCACGTTCGGAACTGATTATTATGCCTGTCCTTGTGGAGACGCGACGTCAGATGAACGATTGTATCAGTCTCTTCTCCGGAGTCGAGTTCAATGTGGATGCCGAGAGCGGACTAAAGGGCGTCTGTGACTACCTGTTGTCGCTGTCGCCGCTGCAGTTGGCAGTCGAGGCTCCTGTAATCGCGATAGCAGAGGCGAAAAACGAGAATGTGCCGCGTGGGATCGCGCAATGCCTTGCTGAGATGGTAGCCGCGCAACGTTTCAATCGGGAACAGGAGAATACCATTCCCACCGTGTTCGGTGTGGTCACAACGGGCAGCCTCTGGAAATTCCTCCGCCTGGAAGAGACCCTGGCGACGGTGGACGAGACGGAGTATCATATCGGCCAACCAGGGAAGATCGTCGGCATTCTGCTGCAGATGGTGCGGGAAGCGATGGAAAGCAAGGATAAGAGTGGGATGTAGAAGGAATTTGCTGCAATTATAGCGAACAACCAACCGTATTTCAGTTTGTTTCGTCTTGCCGTACAATGAGCAGGGATTGTCAGGCAATGTTTGTTTCCAGCGCACAGGATGAGACATCCTCAATAGCCAAATCAGAATGAGATTGCATTAGGAAATATTGATCCTCATGGATGTTAATCTTACTGCAGTAACGGGCAAACAGCGGATAAAGCAACTCTTCCGCTTTCTTCAGGCTCTTCATCAAGCGCGTAACCCTGTGCGTCGTGACCTGAAGGAGTATCCTTTCACATTATGGCTCCATGAACTTCCCGAGCATTCTTGTGTCCATCTCGCACGATACAACCAGGGTGAGCATGATACGGATGATAGTACAAATCCTCTTCTGAGTACAGATGCTGGCTCTTCCACCTACGACTTTGTACTGCGCGTGCAACGTCCCAACCCAAAGCCGGCGCCAGCCGCGCCCGTCGAAATTCTCGATTGGCTCCTGCCTGGCTGGGATGCTATAGACACCGAAGCACAAATCCGCCCGCAACGAAGTCAAAGAAAGCCCTCTGGCGAATATGTGGAGGTGCGATTTGAAGAAGATCCCCGACGTGTCGCAGCCTTCACGCTTTGGCAGCAACAACGACGGCTGTGGCAGGAGGCAGAGCGTCCCGCCTATAATACTCAGCGCCTGTTCGAGCGGCTTTATGAGGTCTATGGGACCCTTCAGCGTGAGTCGGAACGATTGGAACTTACCCTCGGTGATGGCATTCTCAATTGGGGGCGTCCTGATGGCAATATACATCATCCCACTCTCATTCAACGGCTGCAACTCGACTTTCAGCCTGAAATCCCTGCGTTTTCGCTCCGGCTGACCGAACATCCCACCGAATTCTATACTGCCTTATTCCAGACTGTGCCTGATGTCGCCGCCATTCGCCGCGAATTGGAGGAGGGCGGTTTCTCGCCTCTCGGCGGTGATGATACCTCTGGTTTTCTTCGGTCACTGGTAGCTCGCCTTTCTGCCAGAGGAGAGTTCCTCGACGCGCTTCCTGAGAGTTTTACGCCTTATCCACAAATCGGACGTGCTCCGCTGATTTTTATGCGGAATCGCGTGACTGGTTTTGCAACTGCGCTTGAATCTATTCAGACACATATTGCTGCCAATTCTGATCTTCCCGCTTCACTGCTTCGTATTGTAGGCGTTATTGAAGAGGCAAGTGCCAATGAGAATGATTGTGGGTCTGCGTCCGTTCCGGATATTACACGTTTTCCTTCATTGCTAGAGGCGCCAGATGTTCTTTTGAGCAAGCCCGCCAATAGTGAACAGATACAGATCGCCGAACGTCTGGCGCAACATGGGTGCGTTCTGGTACAAGGTCCGCCCGGTACGGGCAAAACACACACCATCGCGAACTTGATCGGGCATTTGCTGGCACAAGGCAAAACGATTCTGGTGACGAGCCATACGGCAAAAGCGCTCCGTGTCCTGCGGGAGCAGGTTGTCGCGCCCTTACAGCCTCTCTGTGTCAGCGTGTTGGAAAGCGATTCCGCAGGGCGCAGCCAGTTGGAAGCTTCCGTCGGTGCGATTGTCGAGCGGCTGGCAAATAGTAGCTCGGAATATCTGGAATCTGAAGCGAACCGGCTTGCAGCGCGTCGGGAGACCCTGCGGGAGCGCCTCAGAAAGTTGGCAAATGACATCTTGTTAGCACGTGGGTATGAGTACCGTAGCATAGTTATCGGCGGCACAGAGATTGCGCCGGCAGAAGCCGCACGTCGCATTTCGCAAGGGCGTGGACAGCATACTTGGATACCCGGTCCGGTGCAAAAGGGGGCGGTTCTACCACTCTCTGCCGGAGAACTTTTGGAACTCTATGCTGGAAATGCCCGCCTGGATACTGAAGAAGAGCGTGCTCTGTCCGGCGGCCTGCCCGACTTGCAGACGTTACCTACTCCAGATGAGTGGGAGAGGCTTTGTCTTGAACGTGTGTCAGTGCGTGTACAAGCGCAAAGGGGGCGGAGCGAGTTTTGGACTCGTCCCACCAGCGACGCGGATAGAAACATCCTTTTCCGCTTGAAAGCGCATCTCCTTACGGAAAGTGCTTCCTTGGAAGGTATGGCAGCCTGGGAGTGCGCCGTTATGGATGTGGGTAGAAATGCAGAACGCCGACGTCTGTGGGACGATCTTATTACCTTGATACAACAGACAGAAGAGAGCGGGCTTCGCGCCGAACGCGCTTTGCTGGAACGGGAACCCCTCTTAGATACGACACAATCTTTAGAGGAACAGACGCGCCTGCTCAACGAGATATACGCCCATCTCCAGAAGGGCGGAAGGCTCTCCTTTCCGGTGCTGTTGACAAAGCCGATGTGGAAGCAACTGATACAGAGAGTATCAGTCAAAGGGCGTAGACCGGAGAGTACGGAGGATTTTCTGGCGTTGCAAGCCGTTGCGAACGCTGATGCGCAACGACAAGAACTCGTGCGGCGTTGGGAGCGTCAGATCGCCGCGCTCGGAGGTCCATCACTTATCCAGATATCCGAAACGCCGGAACGATACTGCGTCCGGTATGCTCCTGTATTGAAGCAGCGAATTGCCTGGCATTCGGAAGTCTGGCAGCCGACGATGCGAGGGCTTGTCGAACTCGGCTTTGTGTGGGAACGATTCAGTCAGACCTTGCTATCTGCCTCCGCTCCATCGGATAGTATTGAGGATTTACGCGAACGGATCATTCCAGCGCTTGGAGAGCAGTTGTCCGTCCGCGAGGCACAAATCCATGTTGCAGAGGTTGAAAGTCGCGTTCGGCAGTGGGTATCACCATTAGAAACCTATGGTACAGAAGCGCAAAAGGCTGGAGTTGCCGACCTGATTTGCGCTCTTGTTGCTTTTGATGTCGAAGCGTATCGAATTGCCTATCAGTGTCTTGTCGAGCTCATCACGCATCAAGACGGATATATGCGTCGGCTGAATTTGTTGAGCCAACTGGAAATAGGGGCTCCCAACTGGGCAGCCGCCATCCGGAAACGGATAGCACCCCACGATGCGACACAACCGCCTGGAGATGTGGAACGTGCCTGGGAATGGCGGCAGATGGCGGATGAGTTGGCGCGGCGTGATCGCATCACCCCGGAAGCACTGGAGCGCGAGCAAGAGCAACTGGAGCAAGAACTGCGTGATACCACGGCGGAACTGGTGGAACATCGCGCATGGGGGGCGCAGATTCGTCGCACGTCTCTGCCGCAGCGACAAGCATTGATGGGCTGGCTGAATCTTGTAAGGAGGATAGGTAAGGGAACAGGCAAACGGGCGGCACGGCTGCAAAAAGAGGCGAGAGACAAGATGCAGGCGTGTCGAAGCGCCGTTCCTGTGTGGGTAATGCCGCTCAGCCGAGTGGTGGAAAACTTCGATCCGCAGACGAGCCGTTTCGATGTCGTTATCATTGACGAGGCGAGCCAATCGGATGCCATGGGGCTGATTGCCCTATACATGGCGCATTCCGCGGTGATTGTCGGTGACAACGAGCAGGTCAGCCCGGATGCGGTCGGGGAGATACTGGATCGCACGGAGCATCTGATTGCCGAACATCTTCAGGGTATTCCGAATGCGGTTCTCTACGATGGACAGCGTTCGCTTTATGACATTGCGTTGGAGTCGTTCGGTGGTCATATCTGTCTGACGGAACATTTCCGTTGCGCCCCGGAGATCATCCATTTTAGCAACGCTCTCTGCTACAACGGCATAATCCGCCCACTACGGGATATGTCCGCCGTGCCGCGACGCCCTGCGGTTGTCTCCTATCGTGTTCCTGACGGCGTTGCACACAACAAAGTCAATGAAGCAGAGGCTGATGCCCTTATCTCTCTGCTGATCGCCGTGACGAAACAGCCGGAATATGCGGAGGCGACTTTTGGTGTGATTTCCCTGGTGGGTGAGGAACAGGCGCGACATATTGACGAAAAGTTGCGGCGTATTCTATCACCCGACGAGTACGCGCGACGGCGTGTGATGTGTGGTACGCCTCCGCAGTTTCAGGGTGACGAGCGTGATGTTATTTTCCTCTCGATGGTGGATAGTCCGCAGAGTGGTCCGCTCTCCCTGCGGGAAGATGGACCGAATGGGATGTGGAAGAAGCGGTACAATGTGGCAGCAAGCCGCGCCCGCGACCAGTTGTGGGTTATCTATTCATTACAACCTGACGTGGATCTCAAACCCGGTGATATACGCCGTCGCCTGATCGAACATGCACTCGATCCTGATGTACTTGCACGTCGCTTCGATGTCAGCGCAATACGGGCCGAATCGCCTTTCGAGCGCGAAGTGATCCGCCGTCTGACGTTTGCAGGCTACCGCGTGACGCCACAGTGGCAAGTCGGTCGGTATCGGCTGGACATGGTAGTGGACGATGGCAAGAAACGTCTTGCTATAGAATGCGATGGTGACCGTTATCATCCAGTGGAGAAACTGGCAGAGGATATGGCACGACAATCACTTCTGGAACGGCTGGGCTGGACGTTCGCCCGTATTCGGGGTAGCGCATTCTATCGCGATGCAGATGCTGCTATGGAACCGATTTTCGCGCGTTTGCAGGAAATGGATATCGCGCCGGTCGCTGCTATTGACCAAGATGTTGCTACTCCCGATATGTCGGAACTGGTGCAGCGTGTTTTGCGGCAGGCCGAATTGGACAGGTGAGAATATTGTATCTGATTTAGGCGTACGCGATACTTGAAATGATATTGGGGATGCAATGATGATCGGATAGGCATCAGGCTAGTATGGTATAATCAGCCATCTACATAAGAAGGAGAATGGGGCTATGGCAGTTGAGACATTGGAAGAGCGACTGACTATATTAGAGACCCGCCTCGACACCCTGCAACGTCTATTCGAGGAGCAGATAGCACACCCACCGAAAAAGGAAAAACGCGGATGGCAGGCCATTGTCGGCACGTTCGCTGATGATCCGCTTTATGAGGAAGCAATGCGCTTGGGGCGTGCATGGCGCGAGGCTCAGGTCGACGAAGTCGAGTAGGAGGCGCGTTGCGTGTACGTCCTCGACACTAACCTGATCAGCATTTTGGAGCGGCGTGGGACGGAAGCCAACCTCCTTATGGCGCGCCTTATCAACATTCCTTCGACCGATATTTACGTCACGGTTATCTCCTATGAAGAGCAGATTCGCGGCTGGACAGCCGCGATTGCAGCAACAAGAAATGCCTCCTCGCAAGTCCTCCAGTACGCCCGATTGCTGAAGCAGTTAGAAAACTACTGTGACCTCTCCATTCTTGCTTTCGATTCGAATGCCGCCATACGCTACGAGGAACTTCGCCGGGAACATCGCCGCATCAGTTCTCCCGATCTCAAGATCGCCCCTATCACGCTGGTGAATGATGCAACGCTGGTAACACAGAACGAACGTGATTTCCGTCGCATCGTTGGCTTGAAGTGGGAAGATTGGACACGATAGGATTTCCGGTTGGGATAAAGAAGAGAAGCAAAGGAGATAGGGAGCACGCGTGATGGCCCGATTAAAACGGATGGGTGCTGCCTCGATAGAGTGCGGCGGGCGTGAGCCCGCCGCATCGCGTTAGGAGAAGAGCGTCGCCCGATCTCGCTTCCGGTCGAGAGGGCAGGAAGTCGCCTATCTGTGAATGCGCAGCCTTCGTCGTATCAGCACCATTCCCGTCACACCGGATCCGACCAGGAGCGCCCAGGTTCCCGGTTCCGGAGCATTCGCGGGCGTGTTGGGTCCCTGTATAAAGCTATTGTTTTCGGCAGGAGAGCCGTTTTGTGCGTTGAAGGAAGTGATTCCATAGCCCGTAAACAGGCCGCCCGGTACCAGGCCGTTGGACGAGATGATGTCAATCGTACCCAGGTTGATAGTGCTGCCAGTGGTATTGGTAATCGGGCTGGCTCCGGTGAACGCCAGATTGGCATTGGCGAGGGTAGGATTATCCGTCTGGCCCAGGCTCGACGGCACGACCCCGAGAAGAGGCGCCGAGCCAACGAAACTGGCTCCGGAAAGCGCCGAAGTGAATGTAGGAGTTCCGACGAGGCCCGCGAAGTCATAGAACGTGACATTGCTCGTGTTGTCGATCTTGGTATTATCGAGCAGGTCCAACTCATAACTGAAGTCGAAGTTACTGCCGCTGGGGGTCACGGAGAGGAACGTCGGACTGAGGCCCTGTCCCTGCGCGGCGCACGCGCCGAGCAGGAGCAAGCCTGTTGCGCCTAGCAGGCGGGAAATCGTTCGAGAATAGGTCATAAAGCTTCTCCTCAGGAAGAAGGTCACGGTACTCGTCAGGGAGCCTGGTGACCGGGTACAGCGTAGCGCTATGGTACTTCTGGGCGCGGCTTATAGCGCTAGGCGGACTTAAGAAAGCCCGCGTGAAGTGCGTCTTAACCCGGATTACGGCGCATCAGTGATTAAGTTCCAGAAATGCATGAAAGAAGAAACACGATACAGAAGTCTCTATAGTTTCTTTCCACTATGCGTTGCTGCCGGGCAATCCGTATGTACCTTCTGTATGTTCGTTTGCTTATCGAACACACTGGCGATTCCATGGGTGCATAAAGAGTGCCAACTCCACGATTTTGCCGCCTTCCCTTCGAAAAATCTAACCAGAAATATACCTGGATGCAGCGGAGATCGGGGGAACCGAACCGGATGGTGCGCGCAATCGCAAAAATTCCTGTCTCCTTTGCAGGAAAAAAGCGTCCGAATGTGTAAGTTCCCTGCCATTCCGCCGATGGTAAGCGTGGGAACGAGCGGACCCTGGACCCTATTCGCTGCCGGGTTCGTTTGCACAGGGTGCGGGAGGAGAGCAAGCATGCTGGATATCAAGCTGGGGGCGGGCGCGAGGCAGTGCGATGGCCTGTCGCGCCGTAACTTCGTCAAGTTGGGCGCGCTGTCCGTTCTGGGGCTGACGCTTCCGGATATGCTGCGCCTGGAGGCCGCCCAGGCGGCGGAGCGGGTCGCGAATGGCGCGAAGGCGAAGAATGTGCTGCTCATCTACCTCGGCGGCGGCCTGACCCACCACGATACCTTCGACCCCAAGCCCGAGGCTCCCCAGGAGATCCGTGGCAAGTACGGCACGATCCCCACCGGCCTGGCAGGCGTGCGTTTCAGCGATAAGATGCCCGAACTGGCGAAATGCACCGATATTTTTGCCCTGGTCCGCTCCCAGGTCACCGGCAGCGATCACCATGAGACCGCCGCACAGTGGATGCTCACCGGAAACTATGGGGTGATGCAGGGCGGCGACTATCCCGCCATCGGCGCCATTGTCACGCACGAACTGCCGCCCCTGAACACCCTTCCGCCCTACGTCGCCGTCCCCAAGAACCACTCCTTCACCTGGGAGTTAGGGAAAGCCGCCTGGCTAGGCGAGCGCTACGAATCGTTCAAGTCCGGCAATCCCGGCAATGCGGATTGGAAGGTCCCGAACCTCTCTCTGCTGCCCGACGTGCCGCAGGAGCGCCTGAACCGCCGCGAAAACATGCTGAGCGCCATTGACACTCTGGCGAAAAAAGTGGAGGCGTCCGACCAGTTGGGGGCTATGGATACCTTCTATCAGCGCGCCGCGCAGATGCTCCTCTCCTCCGAAGCCCGGCAGGCCTTCGATCTTACCAAAGAGCCCGACAAGACCCGCGAGACCTACGGCAAGGACTTCTGGGGTGCGCAAGCGCTCCTCTCCCGCCGCCTGATCGAGGCGAACGTCCGCTTTGTCCTGCTGGGGCAGGGCGGATGGGATCACCACAGCAATATCTTCCCGGCCTGCGATAGCGCGCTGCCCCGCCTGGACAAGTCCATCGCTACCCTGCTGCGCGATATGAAGGAGCGGGGCCTGCTGCAGGAGACCCTCGTAGCTATGTACGGCGACTTCGGGCGCACCAGCAAGATCAACAAGGACAATGGGCGCGATCACTGGGGCAATGCCGGGGTGATGCTCTTTGCGGGTGCAGGGGTGCGCGGCGGGCAGGTGATCGGCACGACCGATGAGCGGGGTGAGTATGTCACCGACCGGCCCGTGCGCCCGCCGGAGATCGCCGCGACCATCTACTCCGCCCTGGGCATCGACTACGAGAAGGTGCTCTATACCCCGCAGAACCGCCCTGTCCGCATCCTCCCCGAATGCGAACCCATCCATGAACTCTGGAGTTAGCGGTGCATATTGGGTAGAGGACCCTCGAAATGGCCTATAACGAATTTTCCCTGGATGAGGTAGAGGCGCGTTTCGGTTTACGCACCGATATGAAGAGCGACTACTTCGCTCCCGTTGCGCCTGTTCCCATCAGCGAATGGCTGCGGCAGCACCTCGATAAGCGGGCTCCCTTGGCAATGGCTATCGGGACGGAAAAAGCAAACTCCGAACTGCTGATTATGCCGGTGCTATTAGAAGCCCATGACCAGTTTGGCGGTGAGTGCAGTCTTTTCTCCGGTGTCGATTTTAGCCCCGACCCGGACCGAGGGTTGCGAGGCGTCTGCGACTTTCTTCTCTCCTTGTCTCCCGAACAACTGACGATCAAATCGCCTGTCGTCGCCATCGTGGAGGCGAAGAACGATAATATCAAGACAGGGTGGGGCCAGTGTGTAGCGGAGATGGTCGCGGCTCAGATATTCAATCATCGTCATCAAAATGAGATTGAAACCATTTACGGTGTCGTTACAACCGGTAGTGTCTGGCGTTTTCTGCGTTTGTGTGGAACGACGGTCTATGTGGATCGCACGGAATACTATCTTAAAGAAGTGGACAAAGTCGTCGGCGTTCTGCTGACGATGTTGCGCGACGCTGCTGCTGAACGCGAGGCGGGCCATGAGCGCAAGGATTAGCGCGAGCCTTGATGGCAGGGTACCATGGGGTGCGTCGTGGATACGCTTATGCCTTGTCGCGTTGGGCATTGTATTCCTCTGTAGGACACACGCCGCTCATGCCGCGCCCCCAGTCGTCTTCAGCAAGCAGGTCTTACCCATATTGCAAGCGCAGTGCCTGGGCTGCCATGGCGGGGCGCACCCGGCCAGCGGCTACACGATGGAGACCCGCGACAGGCTGATCGCGGGCGGGCGGCACGGTGCGGCCATCCTCCCCGGCAAGGGCGCAAAGAGCAACCTCACCCTCTACCTGATCGGCGAACTCAAGCCGAAGATGCCTCCCGGCGGGGCGATGGACCTGGAGAAGATCGCGCTGATCCGCCGCTGGATCGATGAGGGCGCCAAGGTGGACACGATGAACGCCGTGCCCGCCGCCACGCCGAAGGCAGCTATTCCAGCTATCCCGACACCCAGTACTGCCCTACAACCCGCGCCGATCACCGCGCTCGCCTACGCGCCCGATGGGAAGGCGCTGGCGGTCGGAGGCTATCGGGTCGTGCGCCTGCTCGATCCCGCTACCGGTGAGGTGATCCGGACGCTCTCCGGAGCCGCCGATCAGGTGCAGGCCCTGGCCTACAGCAGCGACGGCAAGCTCCTGGCGGCGGCGGGCGGCATCCCTGGCAAGGCTGGGGAAGTCGTCCTCTACGACACCCAGACCGGAAAGCCCCTGCGTACGCTCGTCGGGCACACGGAGGTCGTCTACGCCGTCGCCTGGAAGCCCAACTCCCGGGAGCTCGCTACCGGCTCGCTGGACAAGACGGCCTGCATCTGGAACGCCGACACGGGCCAGTGTACCCGCACCCTCAAGGACCACGCCGACGCCGTGTTCGGCGTCGCCTACTCTCCCGACGGCAAACTCCTCGCCACCGGCAGCGCGGACCGCAGCGCCAAGCTCTTCGATACGACCATCTGGAAGTGCGTCGCCGTCCTGACCGCGCATCAGGACGCCGTGACCCATGTCGCCTTCAACAGAGACGGGACCCTCCTGGCGACCGCAGGCGCGGATCGGCAGATCCGTATCTGGAAGGTCGAGATCGGCAAGATGGAGAACCCGCTGCGCCAACAGGGCGAGGGCGATACCATCAACGCCTGCGCCTTCAGCCCCGACGGCAGCCTGCTGGTCTGGGGGGCGTCCAACCGTGTGGTCAAGGTGTTCAACGGCGACGGCTCCAACCAGATGCGCGAAATGAAGGACGCTCAGGATTGGGTCTACAGCATCGCCATCGGCAACGACAACCAGACGGTCGCCGCCGGGACCCAGGACGGCAAGGTCCTGTTCTGGAACGGCAGGGAGGGCAAACTCCTCCGCACCGTCACGCTCCTGCCGACCGGTGCGAAGATCGAGGCCGCCAAATGAAATTCACCACCCGCCTGCGGCTAGAGGACACAGAGGTACACAGAGGTTCCACAGAGGGAAAAAGCCTCATACAGATCCATCTCTTCTCTTCTGTCTTTGCGTCAATAAGGTTGCACCTACGGTGCAGTCCAAATTCGCGGAAGCGGTCGCGCTTTGCGCAGCCCAAATTCGCTTATCACGCGAATTTCCCTCGCGAATTTTGCCTTTGCGTGAGACAATCTATTCCTTTGCTTTTCTCTGTGTTGTCTCTGTGTACCTCTGTGTCCTCTAGCGTAGCGGGTGGTGAAAATCCAAAGCCGGAAGTGAAGAGCGTTTCGGTGCTGGGGCTGCGGGCGGGCAGAACCACGCAGGTGGTGATTTATGGGGAGAATTTGGCTCCGAAGGAGGTTACCGTCAAGCCGCCGTTGACGGTGAAGCTGGTTGAAGTGAAGGCGACGGACGAGAAGACGAAGGGCAAGGGGAGCAAGCAGGTCTCCGTGGAGGTGACGGTCCCGGCGAACTGCCCTCGGGAGAACTTCGATCTGGCGCTGGTGCAGCCGGACGGCGCAAAGGCGAATGCGTCGGTGGCGATTGTAGACGATGCAGCGCAGGAGGTGATGGTGAAAAAGCCTGCGGCCACCTATGCGCAGGCGATGCCGATACCGGGGGCGTCGGTGGCGATCACGGGCAATCTGGACGGCGATACGGCGGACGTCTTCCGGCTGGATGCCAGGGCGGGCGAGGTGTGGGATATTTCGCTGCTGTGTGGGCGCGGCGGCTCTCCGCTCGACCCGGTGCTGCGGGTTCGGGATAGACATCATTTTTCGTTGTTGTTGTCGGCGGGGGATAAGAAGAAGGATCGGCATCTGGTCTTCAAGCCGGAGGTGGATGGGCCGTACTATATTGAGATTACCGAGGCGGAGGCGAGAGGGGGAGGGGAATATACCTATCGCCTGACCGTCAATCGGAAATAATCGTAAGTAGTTTTGCCTCGTTTTTCTCTCCTCTTACGTAAGTATTTCCCCGTTTGCTCTGTGGATTACGTACCCGTATGCCAACAATCCTGCTGATTTCTACAGGAGCGCGTTAGGCATCGAGGCCGATTTCGCTCTCGGCATGACGGTGCCATCACACGGGAGAAAACTCACGATGGCTTTTCTGAACAACCTCAAACTTCGCGACAAAGTATTGCTCTTATTGTCGTTCCCCATTCTGGGACTGCTCTTTTTTTCGATCCAGGGCATCACGGCAAAGGTTCAGGTGCTGCAAGAGACCGGAACGCTGGCGACGCTCTCCACGTTGGATGTGCATATCAGCGGATTGGTGCATGAAACTCAGAAAGAGCGGGCGATGACGGCCCTGTTTCTGAGCAGCCGGGGAGCCAAGTTTCGGGAAGAACTGACCCAGCAGCGTCAGACGACCGATAAGGCGCTGGAACAGTTTCAGCAGACGCTGCAACAGACGAATATCCGGCAGTTTGGCGAGGGGTTTCAACAGAGCCTCGACAAGATGCAAGGGCAACTGGCCCGGTTGTCGGAGATAAGAAACGCTGCCGATGCATTTCAAATCTCCGCCCCCCAATCCACGGACTACTATACGGAAACCAATGCGGTTTCGCTCCATGTCATTGCAGAGACGAGCGCCCTGTGCCATCATGGGGACATATCTACCCTCACCGTCGCCTACGTCAATTTTTTGATGGCGAAAGAGCAGGCAGGCGTGGAGCGCGCGCTCCTGACCAATACCTTTACACAGAAGCAATTTGCACCGGGTGCGTTCGTCCGGTTTGCCGGCGTGGTCACAAAACAGGATGCCTTTCTGCAGAATTTCTTCGCTTTATCCACGCCCGAGGAGCAGGCGTTTTATCGCCAGCAACTCGAACAGTCCTGTGTCGCTGAAACCAGGCGCATGCGCGATATCGCGCTGACCAATCTCCCGGCCCGATTGGCGAGCGTGTCGCCCGTCGACTGGATCACGCAGCAGACCGCGAAGATCAACCTGCTCAAAGGCGTGGAGGACCGGCTCTCCAATGACCTGATGGTGCGCACCCAGCGGTTGCAGCATGACGCCCAGACAGCTCTGGGCTTCTTTGCCGGGCTGACTCTCTGCGCCCTTGCCGTCTCTCTGATCTTCGCCTTTGTCATGGTGCGTGGATTGAGCCGGCCCTTACAGCAGGTCACCGAGGTTGCGACCCGGATCGCTGTTGGGGACGTCGATCACGCCATCACCTATAGTGCTCGGGATGAAGTGGGCGTTCTTGCCGAGGCCTTCCGCGCATTGGTGGAGTACAGTAAGGAGATGGCCGAGGCGGCGGAGGCCATTGCGGCGGGAGATTTGCGCAAGAGCGTAGAGCCGAAGAGCGAAAAGGACACATTGGGAATGGCTTTCGCCGTGATGAGTTCCAATCTGCGCCAGATGCTATATGAGATCGGACAGAGCACCGACGTCGTTGCCGACGCCAGCACCCAACTCGCCTCCGCTTCGGAGCGAACCGGGCAGGCTGCCGGCAGTATTGCTGCGATCATTCAGGAGGTGGCACAGGCCGCCGGTCAGTCCACGGTTGCGGCGCAGGAGATCGCACAGGGTAGTGAGCAACTGACACGGTCCGCAACCGACGTGGCGGAGGCGATGCGGGCGCTGCATACGGAAGTGGATCAGGTGCAGCGGAGCAGCCAGGTGCAGCAAGCAGCCTTGCAGCAGGCGGACACCGCAATGGGGCGCGCTTCGGAAGCCATGGAGAGGGTCGGCGCCTCCTCCACGCAGATGGCGATTTCCGCTCAGGAAGCCGCCGCATTGGCAGAGCAGGGCGGACAGGCGATGCAGCGGGCTGTGGAGAGCATGGTCCGGCTACGAGAGCAGGTGGATGTTTCCGCCGACAAGATCCATCACCTGGGAGAGCAGAGCCAGCAGATCGGGGTGATTATCGAGGCTATCGAACAGATCGCCGACCAGACCAATCTGTTGGCGCTCAATGCCGCCATCGAAGCCGCACGGGCCGGGGAGCATGGCAAAGGCTTTGCCGTCGTCGCCGATGAGGTCCGTAAGTTGGCGGAGCGCGCCAGCGGGGCGACCCAGGAGATCGCGCAGCGGATCGGCAGCATTCAGGGGACGATTGCGGAAGCGGTTGCGGTGACGGCCTCCAGCCATCAGGAGGTGAGCAACAGCGCCCGCCAGAGTGAAGAGGCAGGGGATACGCTGCATCGGATCATCACGGCGGCGCACTCCGTGGACGGAGAGGTCCGCTCCATGCAGGCCATTACCCGCGAAATGACGGGTACGGTTACGGAGGTGCTGGATAAAGTCGCGCAGATCAAGCAGGTAGCCATGGAGAATGATGCGCGGGTCGCTGAGATGGCGGGACGGGCGGCCCAGGTCTCTACGGCGATCTCGACCGTGGCATGCGTCAGCCAGGAGGCCGCTGCGGGAGCCGAGGAGATGAGTGCGACTTCCGAGGAGGTCGCGGCTTCGGCGCAGAATGTTGCGGCGACGGTGGCGGAGCAGACCGCAAGCATCGAGGACGTCAGCGCTTCCGCCAGGGAGCTCTCCGACATGGCGACCCGGCTGCAAGTGCTGACCGGGCGTTTCCAACTGGGCGAGGTTATGATGGCCCAACTCTCGGAACCGCCCCGGCAGCGACAGCCGTTGCAGCGAGCCGCTTAGGCAGACCTTCCGAGCATCGGGGGCGATACACTTGCTCTGTCGCATTCTGAGCCCCTCTCCAGGCAAACCTCAATTTGCCTGGAGAGGGGCTCTTTGAGGTCAGGGAGGGTAGCCTCACCAGTCCATCACGGATCCATCGGCGCGGCGCGAGAGGGGCAGGTAGGCGCGCTTGTAGGGGTACTTTGCGGCAGCTTCTTCGTTGATGTCCGTGCCCAGGCCGGGCGCGTCGGTGACCTGTAGGTAGCCGTCGTGGAAGGTGGGCGCGCCGGGCAGAACCTCATGCACCACTTCGGGGAAGGTGACCATCTCCTGGACGCCGAAGTTGGTCAGGGCGAGGTCCAGGTGGACGTTGGCGGCGTGCGTGGCGGGGCCGATGTCGCCGGGGCCATGCCAGGCGGTCTGGACATAGTAGCACTCGGCGATGTGGGCGATCTTGCGCCCCTCCGTAATGCCCCCGACGTGCCCCAGGTCGCAGCGGATAAAGTCGATGAGCTGCTCGGTGAGGAGCGGCAGGCACTCCCACTTGGTGTGGAACAGTTCGCCCATGGCGAGCGGGGTCGTGGTGTGCTGGCGGATGACCCGGAAGCTCTCCTTATGTTCGGGGCGGAGGCAGTCTTCGAGGAAGAAGAGGTGATACGGTTCCAGTTCGCGGGCGAGGCGCGCGGCCTGGATAGGCGTCAGGCGCTCGTGGACGTCGTGAAAGAGTTCGATCTCGTCGCCCAGCGTGTCGCGCAGGCGGGCGAAGAGTTTCGGGATGGTGCGAAGGTAGGGGCCGGGCTCCCAGGTCTCCACATAGGGCATGGGGCCGCCGTCGCCCCAGGTTGCCGAAGCCGCCTCCTGTGCGCCGCCCGCGCCGTAGGTCCCGATGTTGCCGGGGATCGCCACCTGGCAGCGGATGACCTTGAAGCCCTGCGCCATCTTCTTGCAGACATCGTCCTCGACCTCCGCAAAGTCTCTGCCGCCTGCGTGGGTGTAGGCCAGCGCGCCCTCGCGGGTCTTACCGCCCAGGAGAGAATAGACCGGCAAGTTCGCCCGCTTGCCCTTGATGTCCCAGAGCGCCGTATCCACGCCCGCCAGCGCGGTCATCAGGACGGGGCCACCGCGCCAGTAAGTCCCCCGGAAGAGCATCTGTCAGATGTCCTCGATGCGGTCGGGATCGCGCCCGATCAAGAGCGGCCCGATATGCTCGTTGAGGGCGGCGGCGACAGCGAGTTCGCGCCCGTTCAGCGTCGCGTCTCCCACGCCGTACAGTCCCGGTTCATCGGTCAGAATCTTGACGACGACATAGTTGCGCGACGGACAGGTGACGATGACGCGGACTTCAGTGATCTTCATAAGAAAACGCTCCTGAGAAATATGCCAGGTCATTCGTCACGGATCTGCTGGATTCCTACTATCTGTATACTTTCCCGATCAATAAGGTGGAAACCTTATGTTCGCCATTCACCTTTCGCAGGTGATCGACATCTGCGAGGCGATACTTGTACACGCTCAGCGAACGTGGTTGTCGCGCTCTTTGAGACTGAGAGGGTTTAGAATAAGTCCTTGAGATTCTGCGTAGAATCCCTCATGATGGACAGACAACCCTATTCTACCGACTTAACCGACGCCCAGTGTGCGCTCCTCGAACCCTTCTTTCCCAAGGTGAATCGCCCTGATAAACGCAACGGAAGATCCAGAGAGTATCCCTAACGCGAGATCCTCAATGGCATCTTCTACATCAATCGAGCCGCATATGACTGGTCGCTTACACCTCATGATCTGCCGCCCTAGCTCAGTTGCTACAGTTACTTCCGACGCTGGAGCAAGAACGGATTGTGGAGCAGATCCACACCGCTTTGAGAGAAACCGACAGCGTGCGTGTCGGACGTGAACCCACTCCATGCTCCGCCGTTTTAGACAGCCAGTCTGTCAAAACGACGGAAAAGAGGGCGCTGTGGCGAGCAAGACATCGGTTATGACGGACACAAAAAGTTCAAAGGGCGCAAACGCCACCTTCTGGTAGACACCGACGGACGGGTTCTGAAGGTTTTTGTCTCGGCAGCCAACCAGAACGGCCGAGAAGGCGCCAAGCAACAGTTGAGCGATTGTAAAGGCGACTATCCGCGTCTTCAGAAGATCTGGGCGGACGGTCAGTATACGGGCTGGTTGATCGACTGGGCCACCGAAACCCTGGGCATTAGCCTGGAAGTGGTGTTGTGCTCCGACGATGTAAAGGGTTTCGAGGTATTGCCTCGTCGTTGGTCGTAGAGCGCACGTTTGCCTGGTTGGGTCGTTACAAGCGTCTGGCGAAGGACTATGAATTGAACCCGGTGCATAGTGAGAGCATGATGATATGTTGCCATGCCCCAGATGTTGCTCAGAAGGCTCGCAAAATGACTTTTTCTAAACCCTCTGAAAGTAAAATCATGTTGAATTATAAAAAGCTGTTTTCAATATGACCAACATGTCCAAAATACTGCCAGGACAGAAGGATTGAGAAGAACCTACGTTGAAACTATAATCATTCATGACTCTATTTCCGGTTCCTTCGTCGGCGAGATCGTCAAAGAACTTTCCTCCAACCACAACTGATGGGAAGAGGCCACGAGAGGTGTGCTGACGTCCCGCCCTACTTCGCAGGAGAATCAGTGTTATGCATTACCAGGAATATATCGAGGGATTGACCACCGGAATCATCCTCGGTGGACACGGCGGAACTGTCTTTTGTGTCGCTGTTTCGCCAGACGGGCAGTGGCTTGCATCGGGAGCCGAGGATATGACTGTTCGAGTGTGGGAGGTAGAAAGCGGAAAACTCGTCCGGACTCTCAAAGGACATAGAGGCAATATCAAGAGCGTTGCCTGGTTGAGCAATGGCAGGTGGTTGGTATCTGGGTCGAATGATGGGATTCGGATGTGGGAGATAGAAAGCGGTAAACTTGCTCAGACGCTCAAAGGACATGCAGGCAACGCCAACACTGTAACTTGGTCTAGCGAGTGCCAGTGGCTGGCATCGGGTTCTAATGACGGGATTGTTCGGGTGTGGGAAGCAGAAAGCGGTGAACTCGTTCGTATGTTCAAAGGGCATAAAGACAGCGTCTGGAGTGTGGCTTGGTCGAGCGATGGCAAGAGGCTGGCATCAGGTTCTAATGACGGGATTGTTCGGGTATGGGAAGTAGAAAGCGGAAAACTCGTCCGGATACTCGAAGGGCATACAGACAACGTTTGGAGTGTGGCTTGGTCGAGCGATGGCAAGAGGCTGGCATCGGGTTCAGCGGATAGAGCTATTCGGGTATGGGAAGTAGAAAGCGGAAAACTCGTCCAGACTCTTGAAAGGCATACCTACAGTGTTAGGAGTGTGGCTTGGTCGAGCGATGGCAAGTGGCTGGCATCGGGTTCAGCGGATATGACTGTTCGGGTGTGGGAAGCAGCAAGCGGTAGACTCGTCCAGATACTCGAAGGGCATACAGACAACGTCAACAGTGTGGCTTGGTCAAGCGATGGCAAGAAGTTGGTATCGGGGTCTGATGATAGAGCTGTGCGAGTATGGGATGTAGAAAGCGGTAAACCTGTCCACGCCCTCGAGGGGCATAACGGCAACATCAGGAGTGTTGCTTGGTTGAGCAATGGCAAGAGGCTGGCATCGGGTTCTAATGATGGAACTGTTCGGGTGTGGGAAGCAGCAAACGGCAAACTCATCAGGACTCTCAAAGGGCATATAGGCAACGTCAATAGTGTGGCTTGGTCAAGCAATGGCAAGTGGCTTGCATCGGGTTCAGCGGATAAGTCTGTCCGGGTGTGGGAGGTAGCAAGCGGGAAACTCGTCCGTATGTTCAAAGGGCATACAGGCAACGTCAGGAGTATTGCCTGGTTGAGCAATGGCAAGTGGTTGGTATCAGGGTCTGATGATAGGACCATGCGGGTGTGGGAAGCAGCAAACGGCAGAATCGTCCATACTTTCGGAGGACATACAGGCAACGTCAATAGTGTGACCTGTTCGAGTGATGACAAGTGGCTGGCATCGGGTTCAGCGGATAAGTCTGTCCGGGTGTGGGAGGTAGCAAGCGGGAAACTCGTCCGGATACTCGAAGGACATACAGGCAACGTTAATACAATAGCATGGTCGAGCGATGACAAATGGCTGGCATCAGGGTCTGATGACAGTACCATTCGGGTGTGGGAAGTAGAAGGCGGGAAACTCGTCCGGATACTCGAAGGACATACAAGCAACGTTAATACAGTAGCATGGTCGAGCGATGGTCAGTGGTTGGCCTCTCAATCCGAAAACGAGCTGCTATTATGGCATGCAGAGACCTGGGAAGTTGCTGCCCATCTAAAGGAGAGACAACCAGATGTATGGGCGCTTGCCTTCCATCCGACAGAAGAGTGCCTCATCTCTGACGACCCGGAGAGTGGAAATAGCCTTCGACTATGGATGCTAGACAGAAAAATGCTGCTCAGTCAAGCTGTGAAGCGCGAAATGGCAGAGTACTCCAATGCGAAGGTGGTTTTGGTTGGGGACAGTGGTGTAGGCAAATCTGGATTAGCCTTGGTCCTCACGGGGGAATTGTTCATGCCGACTGACTCCACACATGGGCGGCGCATCTGGACATTCATGAAGGAGGAGGCGGAGGTTGCAACAGGGAAGCGGCAGCAGCGCGAAACGATGCTATGGGACTTTGCGGGCCAGTCAGGTTATAGAGTTTATCATCGGCTTCATCTCAGCGAGGTCGCTGTCGCTCTAGTGCTGTTCGATTCTCGTAGTGAAACCGATCCCTTTGCCGGAGTGGCGTACTGGGCGCAGGCGTTGGATGAGGCGGCGAAGAACTTCCCACTGGTCAAATATCTCGTGGCGGCACGCATAGATCGCAGTGGTCCTTCCGTCAGCCGGGAGCGCATTGCATCGCTCTGTGAACGGTATGGCTTTGTGGACTACTTGGCAACGAGCGCACGTCGTGGAGACGGTATTGAAGAACTGAGGCAGAAGATTTGCGAGGCAGTCGTTTGGGACAGCATCCCCTCCATCAGTGCGCCAGAAGTCTTCTACGATGTGAAGCGATTCCTCACATCGGAAAAGGAACGCGGCATTATGCTTCAAACACAGGAGCAATTGGTGAACACCTATCTGGAGCAGGTCGCCAGGACTGATCTTAACCTCCTCGCTTCGAAAATAGAAGCCAACGCTTCTCCGCCCCATGCGAAAGAGCAGGTTAGGGAAGAAACCTACGAGGTAGATGCAGTACTTGTCGCAGCGTGTATCAGGAGATTGGAAACAGCAGGGTTGCTGCATCCGTTGGAGTTCGGAGACTGGATTCTTCTTCAACCGGAACTGCTTGACGACTATTGTGCATGGCTGGCCCAGGCAGCGCGCGCTGAACCGGATGGCTTAGGTTATATCTCAGAGGAAGATGCCAAAAATGGTGACTTCCCGATGGACACTGATCGCCTGCTAGCAAAGAAAGCGGGCGACGAGCGCATTCTACTTACGGCGATGGTGGAGGAGGTCGTCAAACGGCGCATCGCCTGGCGGCAGAAGACGGACGACGGCATCATGTTAG